>NC_009954.1:1731305-2077567 GCF_000018305.1 Caldivirga maquilingensis IC-167
TTACCATGGTTATACACACCTAAGGCTTCGAAGGCATTATTAAGGCAGAAGTTCCTTATTGAACGCTTATCAATAATAGCCCTAATTGCTGTTGGAGCAGCATTACTAATGATGGGGCATGTGATAGTGTCATTATACGTCTTCGCTAACTCAATACTAATACTAATGGGGTACAGTGTTGGTACTGTTAAACCAAGCAATAGGTTGATTCACTCCACTCAAATGATTACTCATTAAGTTAATCAACATTGGGAGCATTTAGTAAAGACCTAATTGACCACTGCGCCTAAGCCTTGCTGTGGTTATGTTAACTATAATCCACGCTAATGCACCCAGTACTATTATCATGATTATTGAGTACGTTAATTGAAGTGTAATCGGCATGTTAATTTCATTAATACCTAATGCTGACTCCCTCATTAGAACCACTGGGTAAGCTATTGGTGAATACTTATTAATGACCTTAACATAACCATTAACCTCCCCTGGTATTAAGCCCCCTAGTGTTGGTAGTATGAATTGAATAATGTTTGTTATAACCCAATTAGACTTAAGCCTTATCACCAACATTGAGTAAATCACTGAAATGAATAATAACTCTAATGTCACTAATACTATTGATGATGCAAGTAATGAAGGATTAATTAGGCTTACCCCAGTATTGAAGAGTATTGCGAAACTTCCCATTATTACAATCAAGTCCATTAACTCGTAGGTTATTAATGATAATCCCCAGCCAATGAAGTGAATTAGCAAGTCCTCTCCCCCAGCTAGTACGTACTCTAAGACTCCATCATAACCCTCATCCATTATACCGTGGCCGAAGGACCATAGCCAAGTCGTGTATAGTGAAAAGGCGTATGCGACCCAGAGGAATAATTGAAGATCAATTGTACTTAATTCAATCACTCCATAACCCCTTAATGTTAGTATGAAGAATGCTAACCAAAGTGGTGTAGATACGATGAACGCTATGTTCTCGGCTGGTTTAGAGAACAGTACCCTAACCCCCCTTTCAAACTCCAGGGCTACTTTACCTAATACCGCTCTTAAGCACGCTCCTCTCGATTCTACCATAAGTGAACACCCCAAGCATTAGGTAGGCCACCGTTGAGGCTACTAAACCGTATATTAGTGCTGATAATCCATTACCCAATACTACACTTATAGTGGTTTGGTAAAGCTGATACATCGGCATAGCCACAACTATTGCGTTAACCCACTTGGGTAATACGTATAATGGGTACGTTGCACCCGAGAGCACTGTTATTAATGATGTGACTACATTCATTAAGGCATCCACATCCCTAATCCTAATCACTACCCCTGCTAATGCAAGACCAATGCCGTAAAGCGGCATTAACCCTATGATGACTATTACCATGGATGGTATTAACCTAATTAACCCACTTAACCCGAATGCACTGTAAATTATGGGTAATGAAGCCACAACGTATGCCCCTACGTTGACAAGCACCATTACCATTGATGTGGCGAAAAGCACAACATACATGCTTACTGGGGTAGCCATAAGTGCCTCAAGCCTCCCCCCACTCCTCTCCTCATTAAGGAATCTCGCCCCTGTCTGAACCATTATTACTGACACCATTATTATTTCAAAACCTATGAATTGCCTAATGAAATCCACACCGTTAACCCTGGTGAAGAAGGACGCCATGGCTGCCATTCCACCCGCCACTAGGTAGGGCATTATTATGAGTATTACTAATCCCCCAGGTTCCCTTGAGACTATCTTAAACTCATTAATCATTATTGCCCAAAATAAGCTAAGCTTATCAGTGAGCCTCACTTGGAGACCACCTTAATGTAAGCCTCCTCCAGGGTTGGTTCATTAACCCTAATCCTACTTATCCTGAGCCCATTACCCTCAGCCTCAAGCATTATCCTCCTAAGCTCAGCCACTGGGTCAGTGGTCTCAACCCTAATTACACTGCTTCCTGAATCACCATTCACCTCAGCCTCAATAACGTATCTTAATCCAAGCTTATCCTTAATATCCCTTGGTGAACCCTCAACTAAAACCCTACCCTCACTGATTATACCAACCCTATCGCAAACCTCCTCAACCTCCCATAGGTTATGGCTAGTTAGTAATACAGCCCTCCCCTCCTTCTTAAGGCTCTTAATGAGGCCCCTAATTGATCTAGCCGACACCGGGTCTAGGCCTATTGTTGGTTCATCTAGGAAAACCACAGGTGGATCGTGTATAAGGGCCCTGGCTATGGATAACCTAGCTCTCATACCTAGGCTGTACTCCTCATAAGGCCTATTGGATGCCCAATCAAGGTTAACTACCTTAAGTAATTCCCCAGCCCTCTCCTCAGCCTTCCCCCTACTTAACCCATATAATCTACCGAAGTAAACCAGGTTCTCGAAGCCGCTTAGCCTCGAGTAGAATCCCTTATCAGGGTAAAGCACAAGCCCTATAACCCCCCTAACCCTCCTAGCCTCCTTAACAACATCAAAACCATTAACCCTAGCCAACCCTGAGTCCGGTATTAATAGTGTTGAGAGAATCTTAACCGTGGTGGTCTTACCAGCGCCGTTGGGGCCTAATAAGCCGTACACCTCACCCCACTTAATGCTTAATGATACACCGTTTAACGCATTAACCTTAACCTTCCTCCTCCTAATCAACCCAACCCTCTCATAGCTTATGAAACTCTTCCTAAGGTTAATGGCCTCAACGGCACTCATTAGCTTTATCCGTGGTTAATAGGAATTTAAACGTAAGCATAATGTTACTACTTAACCTGCTTACCCTGTTCATTAATAAGCTTGTTAATCATACTGAGGGCGTTGAGTAGGTTGGTTAGGGTTACTGCATAGTGGTTTACTTCATCAATATCACTAGCCTTAGGTAATTCCTTCGATAACTCCATTATTTTAGAGAAGACTACATCCCTTACATTGATTAAACCATACTTAATATTAACCTCCCTCTCCTCCTCCTCACTCTTAACCACAACAACCTCCCTATCACAGTTGGCGCAGTAGTAATTACCACTCTTAAGCTTAAGTAACGGTGTCCCACATACCGGGCAGGTGTACTGGGTTAGTATTGCCCCCTGCCTAATTAATTGAGCCATCTTCTTAGTCACCGAATCCTCCTTAGCCATACTTACTCCAACCGTGGGGTTATTTAAAAAACAAACTACGTTAAGAGCTTAGACCATGGGGTGACGCCTTAATGAAGCGTATCTTAAACCCACCCATTGAGTAAACCTTATCATAAGTAACCTGTATACCAGTTAACTTACCGTATCTACCTAAGTCTATGTTAAATTCACCGGCATTACCGTAAACCTCAACAAGTAGGTTGTTGAGTACATCAGTGGTTAAGTTCATTGAATCAACCGCGCTGTACGCTATTAAGGCCCCATCCTTAACGTAGATTGGTACCCTACTTAACGGTGAGTGAACATTAATAGTGGTTGGACCCCTAATAATGCTCATACTCCAGTAATCGTACCAATTCCCCTCAGGTAGGTAAACCGACCTAGCATCCCCTGAGAACACTGGGGCTATTAACATGTACTCGCCAAGCATATACTCATCCTCAATATCCCTGGTGACCTCATCACTGGGGTAATCCATTACAAGTGGCCTAACGAGTGGTTTACCAGTCCTTAAACCCTCAATGACTTGGGAGTAAATGTACGGTATTAGGGAGTACCTAAGCTTAATGAATCCTTTAACTATACTGTAGGCCTCTTCACCATAACTCCAAGGCTCCCTCTCACTTACTCCATGGAACCTACTGTGGCTTAATAGGAGCCCCATTTGAGCCCACCTAACGTAAAGCTCAACCGTGGGTTTACCACCGTAGCCGCCAATATCCACGCTTGAGTACATTATTCCCGAGGTAGCCATTGATAACACACCCCTGAGTGACGCAGCCATACCCCTTGGTGTGGAGTCAGGGTCCCCGGTCCACCTTATTGGGTACTTATGAATACCTAATCCCCCTGACCTACCCCATACAATGGGCTCACCCTTAAGGCTCCTTATGGTCTCGTAAACCACTTTATTGTAAAGCACTGGGTAGAGGTTATGTATACATGGGTTAATGCCCACTGAGTATTCACCATTTTCAGGGGCTCCTTCACCATAATCAGTCTTAATAGTGTCTGCACCTAATTCAAGCAGCTGCCTAATCCTCTCTGAGTAAGCCCTGCAGGCATCATCATTAGTGAAGTCCACTGCCCCGAAGTCATCAGTCAACATCCTGTAGTCAACTAGTTCACCTTTAATGAAGGCTGGTGTCTCAACCATGGGCCTACCATTAACCTTAACCAGTAGGTTACGCTCACTTAATTCACTGAACCATTCACTACCCACTGCTGCATATGGGTTAACCCATATGCTTACCCTGAATCCAAGCTCATGAAGCCTACTGAACATTAGCCTAGGGTTTGGGAAACCATCATGCCACTCGAAGGTGCAGTCTGAGACTGTGAATGGGTACTTGTTAATTAACTCAGTATACTTATCCGGCCACTTGGATTTAATGTATTCCAGGAGTGGTCTATAATTCCACCTCCCGTTAACCCTATGGTACTCCTCAAGTTCCTTAATCTCATCATCAGTAAGTCCAAGGTTCTTGAGAAACCTCTTCAAGGATGCTCTAAGGGGCCTAATGGTGTATATTGGATCAATGTGAATAACATCACCGGGTAAACCACGCCTCCTAACATCCTCAGCGAATTTAACAACATCATCCTGCGTCTTATAATCGGAGTAAATGTAACCTGAACCCCTCCATAAACTGTACCAGACGCCGAAGGACCATAGGGGTGGTACTTCAGGATGCCCTGTGAGTTCCCAGAATGCCTTAATGATTTTACTCGGTTCATTGGATAGGATCAAATACATGTTAACGTTACTGGGTATTATTAATTCCCCCACTCCAAGGTATCTTGAACCGAAGTCAAGCATAACACGGCAGTAAGTGTCTATGAGTAACCCATAGCCTTCAGTGGACCAGAAGAAGGGGTAGGCCACATAAGTTTTATCATTAGGTAAACCCCCTGGATCAACAACATATACCTCAAGCCTCTGCCCAACCTTATTAAGTCTACCAAACCACTCACCCATACCGTAAATACCTTCACCTGGGCTTATTGAGAATGGTACATGTAATTCATTGTTAACCCTATGAAAGTAACCAGGGCCTAGTGCAACCTTATTACTAAACACTACTCTACCACTCTTCAACACTGTTAAGGATAATGGATTAGTGTCAATGATTATTGAGTATTCACCAACACCAGTGTTAATGCTTCTAGATTCAGCAACCCCACTGGATTCGGTTAACTCAATACTAAGGGTGATTGCACTTAATGGTAGTCGTCTTATTGTTAAGTTATACGTTAACCCACTTATTGAGACCTTTGTAGTTAAAATAACTTCTGCAGTCTTCAATAATGATTCATTCTCAATGGCGAAGAAACTAATGGTTCTACAGGGATCCATAATTGTACACAATACTTCAATATTTTTAAGTATTCCCATTTAATGTTTTCCCTTAATTATGAATAATTAATTAAGCGTAATGAGTTAGGTTAAAATTAACTTACATAACTATTAATTAACCTATAGATTCTAAAGCTTATTAAGGCCACCGCATGCCGGTAACTATGGGTGCAGACGAAGAGATTTTAATAGTGCCGCAGCCTAAGCAATTGCAGTTTAATGGTGAATGGTTTAGATTCGACGGCTTCAGTAACCTGCCCGATAACATAGCCTCCGACTTCAATATACCTAAGGGTTCCTGGGTAATTAAGTTGAGTGAGGAGGAGGGTGATCATTGTTCAATTAATGTTAATGATGGTTTAATAGATGCCAGGGGGAATAGGTATATTTGCTATGCAACCATTATTCAATTAACAATGCAGAGGAGGGGTTTCATACCCAGTGTTGAGGTGTATGAGGAGTTTAGCTTTAAGATTAGGGGCTTCCACCTGGATATAGCCAGGGGTGGTGTGCCGAATGTTGAGACTTTTAAAAGCATTATTAGGTGGCTTTTCTTACTTAAGTATAATTACTTCTTCATTTACCTAGAGGATCTTTACCCATGGAGGAGTTATCCAGATATAGGTACCTTAAGGGGTAGGTTAAGTGAGGAGGAGTGGAGCACTATAGTTAATTACGGTGAATCATATGGTATTGAGGTTGTACCATCATTAGAGTTACTGGGTCACATGGAGAATATATTATCATTACCGAAGTACAGTAGGTTTAAGGAACTTTGGTGGGTTCCACGGGATGGTACATTGGATGCAAGCAGTGAGGATGCGAGGGCCTTCGCATTAAGGTTACTTCAGGATGTACTCGAAACCAGTAAATCAAGGCTAATACACGTGGGTGGTGATGAAACCTGGTCACTGGGTAGGGGTAGGAGTCTTGATAAGGTTGGCTTCGTCTTTAAGGGCCCTGAATTATACCTAATGCATTATAGGGCTATATTAAACATGGTTAAGAAGTATGGTAAAGTACCCGTGGTTTGGGGTGATATGTTAACCGGCATATACTTACCCAGTGAGGAGAGGAGCATATGGGAGAGTGTTATTAATGATAAGTTGTGGGATGAGGTAATTATAGCTAATTGGAATTATGAACCATTGAGTGTCGAGGATTTTAGAAACATGATTGATAAGGTTGGGCACTACAGTAATCAATTAGCCTGCCCTGGTTTATCAAACTGGAATAGGTTCTACCCAGACTTTGAGAGGGCATTAACTAATGTTAAGAACTTCCTAACAGCCGCTAAGGAGAGGGGGTTAAGTGGATTCTTAATAACAGCATGGGGTGATGATGGTGAGGAATGCCTATTCACATACCTAACACCCCTGATACTGGCTTCAATGGAGATAGCTGAGGGTATGGGTGACTGGGAGGCTAAGTGGATTAGGTTAAGTGGTGAGGATGAGGGTGTTTTAAAGGCCCGTAAATTATTTGGTAAGGGAATAGTATCCTATAATATTAAGAACGTAATATATCTGGATAGGTTAAGTACAATGAGTAATGAGGCTAAGGAAATGATTAAGGATGAGTGGAGTAAGATACTTGATGAAATAAGTGATGTGAAACTCCCTGAGAGCCTAGAGTTAATTAGAAGCATGATGGAGCTTGGCTTAAGGGTGATTAAGGGTGAGGCTAAGGCTGATGATTACTGGAGCATAATTGATGCATACGCCAAACTATGGTTAAGTGAAAGGAAACCGGAGGGTTTATCTAATGTATTATCCAGGTTCGGTAAATCAATGCTAATTCTCAAGTATAATTTAAGAGGATAACAATACTTAAATAGTAGGCTTAAGCGCAATACATTATGAACCTAGGGGTTTCAACATACTCCTTCTGGCACTTTGAGGGTGAGAAAATGCCCATTAACCACTACCTAGAGAGGGCTGCTAAACATGGGTTCAGTGGTGTTGAGATTCTTGAGGATCATTTAAGGGGACTTAATGAGGGGGATTTAAGGGAAGTTAAGAGAACAGCCTTCACCCTTGGATTAAGCATATACGCAGTATCTATTCACAATGACTTCGTTAACCCACTCACTGGTTCAAGGGATAAGGAGATTGAATTAGTGAAGAAGTGGCTGAACACGGCCTACATCCTTGGCGCATCCATAATTAGGATTAATTCAGGTAGATGGAGGACGATTAAGAGTTTTGATGAGTTAATGAGGAATAAGGGTAAGGAACCCCCATTACCTGGCTACAGTGAGGAGGATGCATTAAGGTGGGTTGAAGACTCAATAAGAAGTCTACTACCCACAGCGGAGGATTTAGGAATAATACTTGGCCTTGAGAACCACTGGGGGATTTCAGGTAAGGCCTCTAATATGGTTAAGATGTTTAATGATATACAATCAAGGTACTTTAGGGCGGTAATGGATATTGGTAACTTCATTGAGGATACTTACGAGCAATTAGAAATGATAGCACCCTACACTGCAATGGTTCACGCCAAGACATATTTCGGTGGTGGGGTATGGTATACTTTGGACATAGATTATGATAGGGTTTTCAACATGCTTAGGAATCACGGATTCAATGGCTGGGTTTCACTGGAGTATGAGGGTAGGGAGGACTATGACACTGGTGTTGCCAAGAGTAGGGAGCTGCTTCTAAGATATGTTAAGTCGTAAAGCCGCATTAGCCTTAATCCTTTAAACTCTGCTGAAGCTCATTAACCCTACTCCTCAATGCCATGTTCATTATTAATGAAACTACTAGGAAGAACACGGATAATAGTATGAATAGATTCCTCACACCAATAACCGTTGAGACAGCGCCCCCAATTAACCCACCCAGTATTGAACCCATTGAGAACATTGTGAAGAAGACCGCTGATCCCTTACCCCTCTCTACGCCTAGGCTCATGAGTAATGCTGGTGTTGATATAATGAATAATGCGTAACCAATACCCCTAATCACTTGAGCTAAATACAGGGTATTCAATGGTACAAGGGAGTATAACGTGAAGGCTAGTGATAATACTGCACCATTAATAATGAATAAGTACCTCCTAAACATTAGACTACTATCAAATAACTTACCCGTAATAATCATTACTGGTACTTCAGCAGCCGCACCAGCAGCAATGACCTCACCCAAATATAGTATTGAACCACGTTGAGTAAATACATAGACTGGTAGGAACCAGGATGCTGATGATATTGTTAATCCAGCTATTAAGGAGTAGAGTGATAGAGCAGTCCATGTGCTTAAGGTAAGCCTAGCCGTGAATCTAGTGGAGTAGGTTTCCTTAAGCATTAAGGCAACTATGGTGAAGGCTATTAGTGTTTCAATTAAGGCGAATACAAGGGCGTACCTTAATGATGATTTAACTATTATCAATGGTATTATTAAACTACCCCCTATCCAACCAATGGCTCCACCAATTCTAACAACACTAATATTCCTACCCAGCCTAATTACCGATATTTCTGATGATGAAGCCAACATTAGCGTTGAGAAACCCCCAGCCAGAAACCCCATAAGCACTGACGCCACCATATAGTAGTTCACCCGTGGGTTTAACATTAGGAGCAGTGTAATGAGGGATACTGTGAGTAAATCAATAATAATTACCCTCCTCCTACTCTTCACTATGTCTGATAAGTAGCCTAATGAGTATTGACCCATCATGGACGCTATGTTGTATAATGTGCTGAATAGGCCTATCTCAATTAAAGTTAAGCCGCTGGCGTAGAGGATGTAGACTGAGAATAATGCGTAAAGCGGCACCACCGACCACATTAGGGCGTATGCAATTAATAGTACTAATTCTATCGAAGCATTTAACTTAAACTGCACTAATCAGTGACTGGCTACTGAATTAAAGCTTAACTGAGTTTACCTAAATAAGGCATAGCTTTAAAGCTTAGAGGCAATGCAACTACTATGAGGATTGCTGATCTACATGAGGACATATCATGGGGAACATCACAATACTTCAATGATACTATTAATGGCCCAGCTCAATCAAGTATTGCTCAATTAGCTAAATTTGACCAAGCATTAGTCTTCGCGGCAATATACCCCCATGTTAGGACGTGGAATGAAGATGCGGATAAGATTAAAGCACTCTATGGTAGGGCAACAAACCCAACTCACTTTTCACTTGACCTAATACTTGATCACCTTAAATTCTACTACTACCTGGAGAGGAGGGGATTGGTTAAGATAATTAGAGACGCTGATGATGAGTTAAGTAGTGTTAACTTCATCATATCCCTAGAGGGGACTGATGCATTAAGGGACGTGTATGACTTGTATATACTTAAGAACCTTGGTGTTAGGGTTATTCAATTAACCTGGAATTATGATACTAAGTTTGCTGCATCATGCAATTCAAGGAAGGATTACGGCTTAACAGGTGAGGGTGAGGAATTAGTTAAGTTAGCTAATGATCTCGGCATGTTAATTGACTTAGCCCATGCAAGTAAGCAAACCGTGCTTGATACCGCTTCAGTATCCAGGAAACCAATTATAGTTAGTCACGCTAATGTTAGGAAGCTTAAGGATTCCCGTAGGAACCTTGATGATGAAATGATTGAGGCTGTTGTTAAGACTGGTGGAGTCATAGGGGTTACTGCAATACCATCCCTACTACCTAAACCAAGCATTGAGGGTGTGGTGGATAACATTAAGTATATTGGTGAGAACTATGGTTGGGAACACGTGGCAATAGGTACTGACTTCCTTGGAATGTACCCTGATGAAGTAATAAGTGGACTTGAGTCCATTGAAAAACTAAGCGTACTCAACAGCATACTGGGTGATGAGGCTGAGAAGGTGTTGTGGAGTAATGCCTACAGGATGCTTAAGTACATAGGATAATTAACAATACTATCCTGTACCTAATGCTCATTACCTCTTACCACGGTTCCTAGTCAATAAATCCCTCACTTCATTCTTCCAAATGTACCCAGCCACCCTCCTACCCTCCTTGGTTAAATCATAGTAAATCCCCCTTCCCCTTCTTTCAGGGTTATGCTGCTTAACCTTAAGCCATGGTTTAACCGAACTAGTCACCCTACCCTTTAGACTCCCCCTGAACTCCTGAAGCAGGTTAAGTTGAACAAGATGCCTACAAGCGTTCTCAACCTCATCCTCAGGAACTACTGGACTCCAGCCTGCTGCACCGAGGAGTCTTCTGGCGAGTAGCCATGGTGTGTCTGGGCCATATTTATAAATGTGGGCTAGTATCATTTTCTCTAATTCACTTAAACCATCACCAGGGCCCACGGGAGGTATTGCTATTAATGGTTTTAACCCTAACGCTGTCTCGTTTTATAACTTCAATAATCATCACGTACCTGTCTCCCAACTTGAAATATACTTAGCCTGCTCCTCCGTTAGGGAATCAAACCTAACACCCATTGCCGTTAACTTAAGTCTAGCGATCTCCTCATCAATTTCCTGGGGTAGCCTATAAACCCTTGGCGTTAACTTACCTTTATTCCTTAAAATGTACTCAGCTGCCAATGCTTGATTACTGAAGGACATGTCCATTACCTCACTTGGATGACCCTCTGCGGCTGATAAGTTAACTAACCTGCCTTCCGCTATTAGGTATATTTTCCTACCGTTAGGTAGAAGGTACTCGACTACATACGGCCTTATCTCCCTCTTGGATTTGGCGTTCTTTTCAAGGGCCTCTACATCAATCTCAACATTGAAGTGGCCTGTATTGGCTAATACTGCACCATCCTTCATCTTTAACATGTGGTTGAGGGTTATAACCCTTATGTCGCCTGTGGCTGTTATGAAAATGTCACCTACTTCAGCTGCCTCACTCATTGGCATTACCTCGAAGCCTTCGAAAACAGCCTCAAGGGCCCTTATTGGATTAACCTCGGTAACAATGACTCTTCTTGCTCCAAGTCCCTTAGCCCTCATTGCAACCCCCCTCCCAACCCACCCGTATCCAGCTACCACAATTACCTTTCCTGCAATGAGTAGGTTTGTTGCCCTTATTATCCCATCCCAGGTTGATTGACCGGTACCATACCTATTATCGAAGAGGTACTTGGTGTATGAGTCGTTAACAGCTATTATAGGGTACATTAACTTACCATCCTTCTCCATTGCCCTAAACCTAATAACCCCTGTGGTTGTTTCCTCAGTACCACCAAGTATCTTCCTGGTTAAGCCTACGTAATCCCTATTACCCGCTACTTCAAGGGCGTACTTAACTGATTCATCAGTAATCCCTAGGGCCAACTTATGTAGTGTACCAGCCACATCACCACCATCATCAAGGGTTATGTCTGGTTCAGAGGATATAGCGAAGCCTATTGCGTTGTAATACTCCCTATTATTCATACCCTTCCAAGCATATACATGAATACCCTCCTCCACTAAGGCTGCTGCAACATCGTCTTGAGTGGAGAGTGGGTTACTTGGGGCTAAGTAAACTTCAGCCCCACCTGCTGCTAGGGTTTTAACCAGGACTGCGGTTTCCTTAGTGACGTGGAGGCTTGCAGCTATCCTAATACCCTTAAGTGGCTTCTCTCTAATGAATCTCTCCCTAATAGCCATTAGCACTGGCATGTGTGATTCAGCCCACTCAATCTGTAGCTTCCCCTTAGCCGCCAATGACTTATCCTTAACCTTGGACTCAACCATTGTTGAACCTAGGTTTAAACATTTAAAAGCGTTTAACCTGTATCCCACATGTGTTAAGTTGTGTTTAAGTTAATGAAGAGTACATTGCTTGAATCCATTACTCATGCTTAACACTGCAGGATTTAACAATGTTAGTTAAGTAATCGCCACTAAAGCGTTCACCAGTGTTGATGGGTATTACTGATGCTGCGCAGGATTGTCTTATCAATGATTCACCAATGGTTACCTGCCTACCCATTAGCCTACTCAACTCCTCCTCAATCATAGGCTTCCATAGATCCCTATTAGCCATATATGTTCCACCCATTAATGCTATGGGTAGGTTAAGGGCGCCAAGCCTCTTAATCACTGTTGTTAATGCTAAGGCAACTTCCTCAGTCTCCCTCCTAAGTATTGATAAAGCCTCCCTATCACCCTCCCTAGCCGCATCAAAGACACTTTTAGCAAAGGAGGCAATTGCACCCTTAACATCCTTAGCTGAGTAAACCTTAGCAATCAATTCCTCAATTGATGAGACTGAGTATTGGTTTAAGGCATACTTAACTAGTATCGTCTCCCCAATTCTACCGTCGTATGACCTCACCACTGTTGATAGTCCTAAGGCCCCAATGTGGTATGCCCCACCCTCATCATCTATTAAATGCCCCCAACCACCAACCCTAGCTCTCCTACCGGCGTATTTACCGTAAAAGTTGCTACCAGTACCCAATATGCCTATCACCCCATCACCGGTTAAGAAGGCTGAGGCGTGGGCTGCCTCAATATCCTCAGTAATGTATATTCTAGCATCCTTAACGTAATCACCCAGTTCACTCATTAAGCAGTTCCTTATTTCGCTATCCCAAGCACCACCAAGGTAACCGGCCATGGATAGGCTTAAGACAGCGACCTCAACGTTATCATTAATTTTACGTAATGCGTTAACCACGCTTGCTGAAATGTTGCTGCAGACTTCATTAATTGGTAATGCCGCTGGGTTTGATGGCCCAGCTTGCCCAAGGGCCAATAATACTCCATCATAGGATAATACCGCGGCCTCTGTTTTAGTCGCACCCCCATCAATTCCTAACACTACCTTAACCACTTGTTGTGGGCTTAGTGGGAATATTTAAGCCTCATTGCCTTCACTCCACGAGGGGTTCCTTCATTATTAACGCAGCCTCATCAGCGTTAACCTCAATATTAATACCTAAGGGCACTGGGTACGTGTTTAAGCCCTGTTGATCCCCACCATGGCAGCATGGGTAATTCATGAAGGAGGGGGCCTTAGGGTTATAGGTCTTGGTAGCCTCTGTAATAGACTCAACAACACTTCCCCCAACCTGCCATTCCCTTAGTTCAGGTATTTCACCGTAGGCAATAGCATTAACACCCCCTAGAATCCCCATTAAGCCCAGTGCCGTTAAGTATTCGTCAAGCCTATGTATCTGCAGGGCTATCTCCTCAATGAAGAGTACCTTACCCTCAGGGTTAATTCTGAAACCTGGTACTGATTGAGGAAGAAGGAACTTCAGTAAATTACCACCAATCATTACACCGCTTGCCTTACCTGGCGTTATTATTCTTGGAAATGGCCCATCTTGAAGCGGCTTAAGCTCAATCACCTCACCCTTAAGTATACTTAAAGCCGCATCCACATCCCTCTTGAACCTACTTAAACCATGCTCACTGGATGTTACATTAAGGTCAAGCATTGGGGCCTGTAGCGATGGGACTCCTGCCTTAGCATACACTGCAGTCTGCAGGGCTGTTATATCACTGAAACCCACTATAACCTTGGGGTGTTCCTTAATTACTTCGTAATCAAGGAACCTAATAACCCTAAAGGCCCCGCTCATGCCTCTTAAACACCATACTGCATCCACATCATCCCTAGTGAAGGCGTTCATAATGTCCCTAGCCCTAACCTCATCTGGTGCTGAGTGGAAGCCCTTGTTTAAGGCGAACTTAACTGTATCCCCAAGAACCACTCTAAAGCCTCTCTTCCTAAGGTAATCAATACTGGTGTTGAGTCCTGAACCACTCCCTGGGTAACCTGGGGGTGCTGATGGGGCTATGAGCATTATTGTTGACCCCTCCCTTAACCTACGTGGTTTAACCGAGTACCTCACTTCTCATTAATAGGTGTGCTTATTTTTAAAGAATTCAACACGATGTTGTTAACTTAGAAGCATTTAAAAATGAGTTAAGTGAAGCTGATGACGTGGTTTTGATTGATAGGTATGGTAGGCCATTGTTGAAGCTTAGGATTGTGGTTGATAGTGAATGTAACTTCAATTGCTTCTTCTGTCACTTCGAGGGTCAAAGTAGGCATGTACCATCACTAACACCTGAGGATATTGGATTCGCCGCTGAGGCGGCTATGAGGATTGGTGTAATGGATTTTAAGTTAACTGGTGGTGAACCATTATTACGTAGGGATATTATTAAGATAATTGAGGAGTTAAGTCTAAGGAAGCCTAAGGACCTATCCTTAACAACTAATGGCTACCTCCTCGGTGAATTGGCTTCAAGGCTTCATGAAGCTGGCTTAATGAGGCTTAACGTATCACTGCATAGTCTTAAGCCTGAGAGGTACGCCTTCATAACTGGAACAAGCCCTAAGGTATTTAATAAGGTTATTGATGGGTTAATGAAGGCTAAGGATGCTGGGTTCACTAATATAAAACTTAACATGGTTGTCACCAGGGTTAACGTTGATGAGGTTGATGATTTAATAAGCTTCGCTGCGAAGCATGGTTTCTCACTACAACTTATAGAATTAATGCCTGTTGGGTATGGGGAGGTGAATTTCGATGAGAATTACGTGGACTTAAACACTGTGGTTAAGCAACTTATGGAGCGTGGAAGATTCCTTGGAAGTAGGGTTGATCTACATAATAGGCCCCTGCTCAGTGTTGATGGGGTTAAGGTTGAGGTTGTTAAGAATTACATGAATCCAAGCTTCTGCGCCGGTTGCACAACAATGAGGTTAACCAGTGATGGATGGCTTAAGACCTGTCTCTATAAGCCCCCGTCAGTTAGAGTTTGGGATTTAATTAAGAGTAGGGATCTTGAGGGGTTGATTAAGGCTTTCCAGAGGGCTAATGAGTTAAGGGAACCTAACTTCAGGAACACTGATAATCAATTAAGGCTAAGTAATATTAAGGTTAGGTTAAGGGTTGGTTAAATGCATTCACCCCTATACTTGTAAACCAGCATGGTTATCTCATTCCTAATCCCCCTTAACTTATCTAAATCATCCTTAAGCGCCGTGAGCTTAACCTTATCCTCATCTTGAAGTTGACTTATTTCACTCTTCAGTTTAAGTTCCCCATACTCAGCCTCCATTTCAGAAATTCTGGCATCTAATTCACCTATTATCCTAGTTAACTTCTCGATTCTCTCATCACACTCCCTAACGTATCTCTCCCTCTCATTCTCAAGCATCTTCCTGAATTTATCCACTAAATCCTGTGGAATCTTCTCATTATTACTAATCATGTTGAGCATTACGTCGCCTAGTTTAAGGAGCATTTCATTAACCTTCCTTAACTTATTAACAGTATCCTCAAGTTTAGCCTTAACATCATTAATGGTAGCCTCTAATTCATTCTTAGGTTTAACAATAATAATCCTCTCCTCATCATTGAACTTAAGCACGTTATTAGCCGTACTGTACTTAGTGACTTGGCCATCCCTACTCACGTTTACCCCAGTTATTATTACCTTCAGGTTATTGCCATCACGATTCACCTTATAATCCACTGAGGCAACTAACCCTAATTCCCTACCATTATCATCAATAACCCTCCACCCTCTATAGGACTCCATCTTCCTCTTAATCTTATCCTCTCTCCTATTGAAGAATGATAAAGGCATTGGTTAATTAACCTCATTAATGTTAAATAACCCTATTGGTTAAAATAAACACGGTGATCAGGCACAGTGCCTAAACATTTTAAATCCTTAATTACAGTACTCTACCATGAGCGTATTCAACGTGAGGCTTAGTAATGGATTAAGAGTTGTTGGTTCACACATACCTAACAGTGAGGTTGAGGCCGTTTACATGTTCTATAATGTTGGAGCTAAGAATGAGAGGGATGGCATATATGGGGGTTCCCACCTTGTTGAACATGTCCTATTCAGGAGCATTAAGGGGCTTGATAAGAGCATTGATGAGTTAGTGGAGGGGGTTGGCGGGTACTTCAATGGCTTCACCTCCTACGATACAACAGCCTATGTTGAAGTTCTACCAGTGGATAAGGCTGAGTTAGGCTTCATGATTGAGGCCAAGAGGATGAGGGATGCGTTATTCCTTGAGAATGAGTTTGAGCTTGAGAGGAATATCGTGCTGAGTGAATTCGACATGAATGAGAATGATGAGGAATCCAGGATGATGCTTGTGGCTGGTAGGAAAATGTGGGATTCACACCCGTATAGGCACATGGTTATCGGTGTTAGGAGGGATCTTGAGACCGTTAAACGGGATGAATTATACAACTACTATAGGCAGTATTATAATCCATCCAACGCAACCCTAGTGGCTGTGGGTGGGTTAAGTAAGAGTAGTGTTGAGAAGCTTGCTGAATCCTACTTCAGTAGTATTGAGCCTGGGGAGATTAGGGGTGATGTGGAGCCTTGGGATGAGCAATTCAATGGCATTATTAAAGTAACCATGAAGGGGTCAACACTGGTTCCTAGGCTTCTCGCATTATTTAAGTCACCTGGTTTACATAATGCTCAAGGCTTCTCAAGACAATTATTCGTCGACTTCATTCTAATTGGTGATAGGAGATTAGCCTATGGTTTAACCGCCGGTGAACCAGTATCAATACCTAGGTTCGCAAGGCTGTATAGGCTTGTTGAGGAGGGTGTAGCCTCAGGTGTCTATGCTAGTTACGAGTTAACATACATGAATGGACCCTACGGCATAGTGTTGAGGGGTGTTAAGGATCCTGATAAGGCCTATAGTAGGTTAATTGAGGTTATTTCAGAGAAACCCAGTGTGGATGAGGTTAATAGTGCCATTGCTAGGATTAAGGCTAGGTTAATCAACACAGTTGACTCACCCAGTAAGCTTGGTCAATTATATGGTGTAGGTGAATTATTCGCCAATGATCCTGAATACCTGGTGAAGTTAATGAATAATACCCAGGGCCTGGGAGCTGAGGATTACGTTAATCATGTGGAGGAACTTATAAAATCAGCAGTGGTGGTTTACTATGGCTAAGGTAATGAAGATAAGTCACTGGAGTGAGTCACTTGTTGTTGACGTTAAGTTGAACCTTGGCCTAGTTAATGAAGATACACCGGGATTATCAAGGGTTCTGGTTAACCTATGGAAGTGGTCTAGGGGGGTCATGGAGTTGGAGAAGAATGGTGTAACAGTATCATTCAATAACTCGTGGGATCAATTAACAGTATCAATAAAGACGCATAGGGGTAATTCAACCCTACTCAAGGGCCTTTGGGATGCATTAACTAAGATTGACTTAAGCCTACTGGGTAGAGCAATCAATGAGGCGTCAACGCAGGTTAACGTAGCCAGGGAGGATACTACGGCGAGAGCAATGGCTGAGGCATTGAGGGGCTTAATGCCTGATTCACCATATGGGAATCACCCTGAGGTTCTCCTTGGGGTTGACTTAAGTAGAATTAAGCCTGAGGATGTGAGGAAGGCACTGGATAACCTAGCCTACTACTCAGTGACCGTAGTGGGTGGTGATGTGGATATTGGCGGCTCTCCAGCTAATCCCAAGTGGCCCAGCGTGAAGGGGTATGGGGATGGGGAGGTTAACGTTAAGTTGAGTGGTAAGGTTCAAAACACCATTGCTGTTGCCTATCCTGCTGACTCAATATATGGCAGGGTCTTCAACTACATGGCCTTCAACACCCTTCTAGGTGGCATGGGTTTAATTAGTAGGCTTTACATGGAGATTAGGGTTAAGAGGGGGTTAGCCTACTACGCCTTCTCAACATACGTACCCCTAGGTGGTGTTGGGTTCCTTGTTGCCTTAGCGGGCACTAGGGAGAAGCATGTTAATGAGGTTAAGGAGCTAATACTTAAGACCACTGAATCAATGAGCACAGTGACTGATCATGATGTTGAAATGATTAAGGGTAATCAGAGGGGTAGATTAACGGTTAGGACGGAGTCACCGGAGGGGTTGGCGCAAATGTACTCGATAATACCTTTATACGGTTTACCTGAGGATTACTATGAAAGATACATTAACTTCCTATCCAACCTTAAGGTCAGTGACATAGTAGGCCTCACGCATGGGTTAGAGCACCATTACATAGCAGTGGCTGGTTCCTGAAAACTAAGCCGGCTCAACGTGAGTGTTCACTGATACGACTGATGGTATACTCTTCATTATATCATCCTCAAGCTTATCCACGATTCTATGAGCATCCTCAACACTATACCAACCTGGAACCTTAACAATAAGGTCTATTGCATACCCATTACCAGTATTCTTAACCTTAACATCAGAGACGGATACATTATGATCCCTAGCTATGCTGTAAACCCTGCTTACTACGCCTGGGTTAATTTGATCAAGCAATACATTTATTGACTCCCTGAAGTAATTAATCCCCAGGTACATTAGGTATGCTGCAATCGCCATGACGGCTACGGGTTGAATAATGGGTATTATCAGTGAGACTACCAGTGTTGCCGCTATTAGTAATGCATCCAGTAAATCAGCAATGGCGTGCCTAAACTCAAGCTTAAGTATTAAGTCACCTGTTTTAATGTAGCCAATCCTTAAGTAAAGTAACCTACTCAGCACTAGGCCAGCAACAGCAATAATAACGTACAATGAATCTAATGGCAACCTCTCGATAACACCCTTAATAATGCTAATAATGGCCTCCGCCACTAACCAAAGTGATGCACCCATTATTATTATTGCTACAGTGTACATTGATAAGTACCTGTACTTAAAATGCCCGTAGGGGTGATCCATGTCAGGTGGTTTTAAGGTTGGTCCAAGTCCAATGTACAGTGAACCCAGTATGACTACATCAAGCATGGTGTGTAAGCCATCAGCAATAAGCACTGGTACATTCATGATTACACCAGTTAGGAGTTCAATAATTGAGGTGGCGCCAACCAGTAGTGTCGCTATCTTTAAGTATAGTCTAGCATTACTTCTCATTGGTATTACCTCATTACCACTAGTCCACCTGCTATTAAATAAATTTTCATTCATACTCGATTCCGATAACGATACTGATTTCGAATTTATAAACCTAACCCCATTAGGTTGCTAAACACCACGCTTTGAGGAATTATTTATTAGCTTAAGGGTGATTAATGATTAAATGGTGATTAGTGAAGAATTCATTAATGAGGCATTAAGCAGGATTAAGCCTGGTGAAGTACTAGTGATATACGTTGATGATCAATCATCATTGGATATTGAAGATGTCGTATCAATTAGGATTAATGTGAATGATGATGAGTACTCAATACTAAGGCTAATAGCAGCGGCTAAGGCTCATAATGACCCAGTGTTAATGTCTAAGTGGATTATAACTGATGAACTGATTAACAGGAAGTATAGTAGGGCTGGTAGCTTAGCACTCCTAAGCAGAATAATTGATTATATTCTAATAGAGTCTGGGTATGATGGGTACGTTGCCAGGTCCTTTAATGAACAAGAATTTAGACGAGTACTCATTAATGGGTCTCAGGACTTGAAGTTAAGGGCCCTTGAGGCACTGGGTTTAGATGTACCGTTTAGCTTTAGGATGGCTAATAGGACTGATGATATTGATAATGTTATTAGGGGGTTAAGTGGGGAATTTGTAAGTAAGTATCTTGACTTGAGAAGTTATTTACTTAACAATACGGCTCTAGAGTACTTGCTTAATTACCTAGACCTATTGTTTAGAAATGCTTAAACTTCGACTATGCCTTAACTTTATATTTAATTAGAAATGCCTTTAATATCATGTGGAAAAATAATCTTAAGTCAAGAATATTCCACGGAAAAACTTATAAAATAATGATGAGTGGAGTAAAACCATGATAACAATAGTAGGATCAGGTAGGGTGGGTGCCACAACGGCTGCGTTCCTAATGTTCTATGAACTGGATAATGAAGTAACGCTGATAGATGTAATAAAGGGTTTACCGCAAGGGGAGGCCCTTGACCTTAATCATGCGGCGGCAATATTAGGGAAGTCAGTTAGGTATAAGGGTAGTAATGATTATAAGGACATGGAGGGCAGCGACATAGTTATAGTTACTGCTGGTCTAGCGAGGAAGCCAGGCATGACTAGAGAGGAGTTAGCAGGTAAGAATGCTGAAATAATTTCATCGATTGCAGATCAGATAAAGAAGTACGCCCCTAATTCAATAGTGATTATTACAACTAATCCACTTGATGCAATGGTTTACGTACTTTATAAGAGACTTGGATTCCCAAGAAATAGGGTTATCGGCTTCAGCGGTGTCCTGGACTCCAATAGAATGGCTTACTACGCATCCCAGATAATTGGAATAGCCCCAGAGTCAATAATTCCAGTTGTACTTGGACAGCATGGTGAAAACATGTACCCTGTCCCTGAGGCATCATTCGTCTACGGTAAACCTTTAACAGAGTTCCTGACCCAGGAGCAGTATAATGACATTGTTAAGAAGACTATTCAAGCCGGCGCCGACATAACTAATTTAAGGGGATTCAGCAGCAACTGGGGTCCAGCAGCTGGCTTAGCCTTAATGGTTGATTCAATAAAGAAGAATAGGAGGAGGGTTTTCGAAGCCTCAGTGTACCTTGATGGTGAATACGGCGTTAAGGACGTCTTCGCCGAGGTCCCTGTTGTATTAGGTAAGAATGGTGTTGAAAAGATAATTGAATTAAACCTAACTCCAGAGCAGAGGCAGAAGTTCATGCAGAGTATTGAAGCTGTTAAGAAGAACCTAACCCAGGTACCGCCGCAATACCTTAAGTGAGGGATTAAGTTAATTAAACCCAATTAACCCCCTTTTTACCAATGGCCTTAAGCAGTGGCGATGTTAAGGAACTGTTAATTAATCTACTGAAGATATATAGTCCAAGCGGTGAAGAGAGGGGGATTGCTGAATTTATTTCAAGCTTCCTTAAACAGCATGGTGCTGAAGCTTGGATTGATGAAGCCGGTAACGTACTTGCAGTGAAGGGGAGCGGTGAGAGAGTTTTATGGCTGCATGCACACATGGATACTGTGCCAGGTTTCATTGAGGTTAGGGGGGAGGGTGACTTAGTTTACGGTAGAGGTGCCGTTGATGATAAAGGGCCACTTACATCAATGATCACCGCCTTCCTCAACTCCAAACCTGAAGTGACACTAGTATTAACCCTAGTGACTAGGGAGGAGAGTGATAGCTTGGGTTCACTAAGCCTAATTAAGAGCAGTCTCCCTAAGCCTGATGGTGTAATTGTCGGTGAACCAACTAATATGCACATAGCCTACTCATACAGGGGGAGCGCTAGGGTTGAGGTTAAGTGCCTTGGCCAAGGAGGCCATACAGCAGGGCCTGGGGTTGAGGATAACCCTATATTGAAGGTTTACTCAGCATTCAACACCGTGGTGGGTAAGCTCGGTAATGGTCAATCAACTGAATCATACACGGTGACACCTACAGTTATTAATTGTGGTGACCACCCAAGTAAGGTACCGACTGAATGCACCATGACCGTTAACGTGAGGATACCGTTGAACTCCTCATGCATGGAATTAAGTAAGGTAATTGAGGGTATTGAGTGCGTTAAGATTATTGACTGCACAGACCCAATAACCGTTAACGTGAATAACCCAGTGGTTAGGTCATTGGTGAGGGCAAGCTTAAGGAATAATGTTAAGCCAATTCTATCAAAGAAATTGGGTACAAGCGATATGGCTATCCTAGCTAAGTTAACGCTAAACTTAGCAGCCTATGGACCTGGAGACCCAACGCTCAGTCATGGTCCAGTGGAGTACATTAATATTAATGATGTTTTACTAGCCAGTAACATCCTCATTAACGTTGTGAATGAATTCGGACGCATAAGTATGCAAAGGTAGAAGCTGAGAGCCAATGCTTAGGTAGTGATTTAACTTGTAATCCACGAGGGGTAATCACAGTCTAATAATGCTATAGTAGGCTTGGTGATGATCATTAAACGTAATTATGGTGATGAAATTGATTTTAGGGTATTATTACCCCCTTTATGTATTCTTTAGGCTTCTTCGATGCATATTCTAGGGCTTCCTGCAATTGATCAAGCCTCCACTCATGGGTTATGAGCTTTTCTTGATTAAATACACCCCTTTCAAGTAGTTTAGCCGCTATTCTCAAGTCAATGGTAGCGTATTCCTCCCCTGACCTAGCTGGTACCGCCATTACCAGGTCTATTCCCTTGGCATCCCATATCCTAAAGTTCACTTGAACAGGCAGTGAATGGTAACTAACTATGCTTAACCTACCCCTCCTACCAATAATTCTAGTCGCTAAATCAACGCCATTTGGATTACCACTAACCTCAAAGACTACGTTAAAGCCATTACCGTTAGTTAACTCCTTAGTAACCTTATCAACATCATCTACAGTTGGGTTCACTGTGGCTGTCGCCCCAAATTCCTTAGCCAATTTGAGTCTATCATCAATAATATCAAACACCGCTAATTCACTGAATCCCATTCCCCTCAATGCCTGGGTGAGTAATAGACCCATGTAGCCTGAACCAACAACCGCAACATAATCCCCAAGCCTTGGTTGAGTCACCCTAATCACATTAACTATTGCAGCCAGTGGTTCACCTATGGCGTATTCATAAGGTATGTTACTGGGTATTTTCGCAACACTACTAGCCTTAGCCACTAGGTAATCCGCATAAGCCGGTGAACCAATAGCAATAACCTTATCCCCAGGCTTAAAACCGGTTACATTAGGCCCGACCTCAACAACATCACCAACTGGCTCATGCCCAAAGGGGGCAGGCAACGTAAACCATACTGGTAAACCCTTGAATGCATAAATGTCACCACTGCATATTCCTGCAGCCTTCACTTTAATTAATACCTCACCTTCACGGGGCTTAGGTGACTCATGCTCCTCAATTCTAACCAAGCCTGCTGAAACAAGTACACCAACCCTATTCTTCATAACTTATTAGCAATTCAGTGGTATTAAAGTATATGTTATTTAAGTGCCTTAAATTCATTATTTATATTCTTGTTTCAGCGGGTTTACATGGTTACTCCAGTAGATGTGGATTAAGTATTAATGCTTACTAGATTTCAATAATCATACCATCCTTGGCAACCACGGTGCGTGGGAAAACATCACTGGCGCATTTCAAGAAGTCCCAGTAGTATTCGTAACCGTATCTAAAACTCATGTGAGTGAGCACAAGTAGTTTAGTGCCAGCCTCCTTGGCGTCTAATGCAGCGTCTAGGCATGTTGAATGGCCTCTGTTCTCAGCCTCATTAGAATCATTAGGTAGGTATGTTGAGTCATGGATTAGTATTGATGAGTCTTTAGCTAACTTAACCACGTTATCACCTGGTGACGTATCGCCAGTGTACACTACTTTTATTGACTTATCACCCACATTACTCATCACCATGGATGGCTCAATAACTCTACCATCAGGTAGCGTAATGGTTTCACCCATTTGAATCCTCCTCCAGTAGGTTACCGGTATGCCTAATTCCCTAGCCTTACCTGGATTAAATGTACCAACTGGTCTCCTTAACGTTATTAAATATGAATTATTCTGAACAGTGTGATAAGTGGTTACGTATCTTAACTCCAGGTTATCCATTGATTCAATTAAAGTAATTTCACTGGTTGGCTTAAGTTCAATAACGTTAATTTTGAAAGATGAGTTAACTGGAGTTGGCGTGAAGTCGCTTATCCCCACTGGGCCTATTACGGTTACTGGGGTAACCCTATTGAGCATTAGCATTGTTGCTAATAGGCCTGGAAGACCATTAACATGATCCGCGTGCAGGTGAGTAACCATTATGTGGGTTAACTTAAGTGGACTAACTCCAATACTCTCAAGTCTCCTAACAGTACCCTCACTGGGGTCGATAAGTATCCTATACCTATATACATCAATCAATACACCTGGTAATTCCCTACAGGGCCTGGGTATAGCTCCGCCGGAACCTAGGAAAATTATCTTAAGCACAGTCTGGTGCATTTCAGCCTAATTTAACTAATTCAGTGTTCAGAATAGAGGAGAGTTAAGAGTAGAATGTTGTTTGGTTAAGGTTTCTGGTTTGTGTCGCATTCGTCATCATAACATATTATAATAGGGTCATTAGCATCATTACTCCTCTTCCTATTGGTAAAGGATTGAGACACCGGCAGCATTGGTATTGCACGTGTAAGTTTACTTAAATTACCCCTACCCTGAATTATCAGCCATGTCATTAACGCCATACCCATGTTATACAGTACTATACCGGAGCCAATGTACTTATCCCCGGTTACACCTTGACCGTAAACCTCAACCATTATTGCTGTGTGACTAGCCATGACTATGTAGGTGTAGTAGGTTAAAACAGCGAAGGCGCCTACAGCATATATTAGAAGTAGCCATGAACTGGTTCTGCTTCTGGCGTTTTTAATGAAGAATATTGTTGAGGCTAATGATAATGCATCGAAGGATAGGAGTGAGGCTAATATGAGTGCGTCTAATACAATATTGAATTCAGCATTACCATACAACCATAGGTGTATTAGCAGGTAATCTATGGTGTATGCAATAGCAAGCACTGTGATTATACCTCCCCAATACAATATGTTGATTATGGCTTCTGGTATTGGACTGTTCTGGCTCTGGCTCACAGTTAATTACCTTACAACCCTTTTTTAAGTATTACGCTAATATTATTTAAATATATCGGTCATACACATATGGTTTATAAACGGTTGAATGTTTAAGCGGGGTAGGCTTATGGAGCGCTGTAAACTTAAACTTTTAATAACTTGATAATTATCAAAATTAATATTTAACTAATCTTATAATCTCGAAGTCATTACCCCTAAGCCTTGATATGAAACCCTCCTTCTCAAGGCTTGCTATAGCCCTACTTAAGTAGGATAATGGTACCTTAAGAATCTCCTCACCATACCATTCACTCAACTTATCTGTTAACTCCATTAGACTCCAATTAACCTTACTATTAGCCTTATACTCATCATTCATAATCCTCCTAATGAAGTTTGATAAATCCTCAACAAGGTTCCACGGATACATGAACCACACCCATTCCTTAACTTCATAGGCGTAGTAATCAGGTTTAAACTTAGCCACAGTGGATATCCACTGTAGGGCACCTGTCCTCACATCAGCCTTAGGCCACCTTGAGAGAACATGATCCTTAGCAATCACTACACTGTCACCGGTGTCTACAATATCATCAACGATTAGAACCCTTTTACCATTTAAGTCTATTTGGGCGACTGGGTACTTAATGTAAGCCTTCTCAGAGACCTGGGCACTACTGGGCCAGTGTACTACCTGTAGGCTAACCAGGTCACTGATACCTAGGTTATCGCAGAGTAACCTAGCTGGGACATAACCTCCCCTAGCTATGGCTACAACCACATCGGGGATCCATTTACTTTCAATTATCTTATTCGCCAGGGTTGAAGCCCACGTTACTATATCATCCCAACTAACCAACTTAACAGGGACCTTAACCACAATTAATTTCAAAGGGATACCCCTGATTTATAAGTATTAAGCTAATGATTTAACCTAGTATTAGGTAGTGTTCTTAATCACCCTTAAGCACTAATTTAAGGAGAGCCATCCTAAGGGGCACACCTAGGGCTGACTGCCTAAAGTACCTAGCGTACCTTGTTGAGTCTAACCTATGATCAACCTCATCAACCCTAGGTAATGGGTGAAGAATTATTAACGTATCCTTAGCGCCAATCAATGACTCTGGGGTAACCTTGAAGCTTCCCTTAACCCTCTCATACTCCACTGGGTCAGGGAACCTCTCCCTCTGTATCCTAACCACGTAGAGTACGTCTAATTCACTTAAAACCTCATTTAGGTTTGAATGCAGGCTATAATTCATCCCCCTCATTCTCATGAAGTCCACAAGCTCCCTCCTCGGCCTCAGTATTTCAGGGGATATGAGGCGTAGCTTAACTTTAAAGTTACTTAGCAGTTGAACCAGTGATGTAACAACCCTAGCGTACCTTAAGTCACCCAGTATGCCTATTGTTAAATCATCTAATCGCCCATACTCCCTCCAAATAGTGTATGCATCAAGCATTGCCTGGGTTGGGTGATTTTGGGTTCCATCACCAGCATTAATCACTGGTACAGTGGCTATATCGGCGGCGTACTTGGCTGCACCCTCAAGGCTATGGCGTATGACTATTATATCTGAGTAGGAGTCAAGCATTCTAATGGTGTCGCCAAGGCTCTCACCCTTAGCCACTGAGGATGCCTCCACTGAACCAAAGCCCAGTACTCGTCCACCAAGCCTTAGCATAGCGGTCTCGAAGCTTAACCTAGTTCTAGTGCTTGGTTCAAAGAATGCCGTGGCCATTATCTTACCATCAAGTATGTTTAACTTGGATTTAGCGTAATTCTCCATTTCCTTAGCCTCATAGAATAATTGCATTAAATCATCCCTAGTGAAATCCAGGGATGAGATGACGTCCCTGTTTAACCAAGTCAAGGGACCCTCGCCTACTACTGGACCGGTGTTTATAAGTTAAGCGGATTTATACTGTTCAAGAACCACGGGTGGTACATCATCATTAACGGGTACTGATAATATACCCTTAGTCCTCTCCGCTAAATGCTCCACAATAGGCATGTCCTCGGGATACACCTCACCTATAACATTGAACCTAGGGTCAGGTGGCGCATCATCCTTAAATATCCAGACCTGTATATAATGTGGATTATCATTCACCACCGTAACCGCACCCTTAAACCTCCTGACAATGTTCCTTGGTTTAATATTATTTTCACCACCCGCCGTTAATCCAATGGTCTTCTCCTTAATCCTAACATCATGAAACTCCCTATTAAATACCTTAGCCTCCTCCTCGGTTAAGCCGTAGTAAGTAATAACCCTTATTCTGGTTCTCCGCTTGGCATTAGCCACTTTCCTTAAGTCTTCATCAGATGGCAGTGGGTCACCTATGAGTACCCTATCTATGTACCTTGAGTTAAGGAGTATTGATGCTGAATTCTCAATATCCATGTGCCTAAGACTCTCCACAGTGGTCCTCTCCCCATCCTTAACTGATACGAATATGCCAACGGGTATACCCCTATTGTGGAATTCCCTGGACTTAGCTAATGCATCCTCTAGACTTAAACCAGTGTACTCCCATGGGTACCAGTCGTGACTAGCCATTAGGTTTTCTGGTTTTCTAACCAGTTTAAGCAACTTATCTAATTCATCAAGTGGAAAAACGCTCGCATTCAACTCAACCTTAATCCCAAGATCATTATTAGCCATTGTTGCTAATTGCTCCAGGTTAAAGCCCCAGTCAGCCCTAACTCCCTTAATACCCATCTTCCTGAAGAAGCTTAAGTCACCTGGGGATGCACCTAGGTCTGAAAGCACCCTAGGATTAATATCCACGAAGTAGTAGTAGCCTAATTCATTAGCCAACTTAGCTATATCCTTAACCAAGTCTAAGCTATCAAGCCCCACTCCAGACCATACCTCAGTGAAGCCTAGTTCCGAGGCTTTTCTCATTATCTCCATAGTCCTAGGTACAGTTTCCCTCCTACCTACAGCGAAGGATATACCTATGCTCTTAACCATGAATACTGAATAGTATTCGATATTTAAGGATTGCCCGTGAATTAGTTGGTATTATGAATCCTTAATTTAATTAGGTTCAGCAAATAAGATTCAATAATTCATGATATTGAGTTAACCATGCTTAAGGATACTATAAAATAATGTAACTTTGATTGGGCAAAGGATTTATTAACCCCTAATCCCTTGACGCACCATGCCTAGGATAGTGGTGGTGGGTGGGGGGATAGGTGGATTAACGGTTGCATCAACGTTAGCACAAAGGTTGGGTACTAAGGTTGAGGTCACAATATTAACTAAGGAACCATACTACGTAAGCGGCCCAACTAGACCATTAGTGTTAACTAATGAGGAGAAGCTTGAGAGGATAATTAGAGGTTACAGTAATGTTGGGTTAAAGGGTGTTAGAATAATGTATGGTGCGGTTACTGGTGTTGACCCAGCTAATAGGATTGTTAAATACAGTGAATCACCACCATACGGTGTTAAGAGCAGCTCACTAAGCTACGATTACTTGGTGATGGCGCCTGGGGTGATTTTTGATGGAAGTGGGATTAATGGGTATGATAAGTGGGGTTGGGTTAATACCAATGTCTATGACCCAGGTATGTTAATGGAGTTGAAGAATAAGTTATGGTCCATTAACCAAGGTACAGTACTAGTGTATGCACCGAAGGCACCCTACCGCTGCGCCCCAGCACCCACCGAGACAGCCCTATTGGCCCACACTATTCTCAAACATAGGGGTGTTAGGGATAAGGTTAAGATTATTCACATTGACGCCAATGATAAGACTCAACCACCTGCAATTGCTGATAAGGTTAAGGAGATTTACGATAAGGCTGGAATAGAGTTAATTACTAACCAAGAAATAGTGGAGTTAAGCAATCACGAAGTTATCACTAAGAGCGGTGAAAGGTATAGTTTCGATGTGCTTGCTATGCTTGAGCCGAATAAGGCCCCATCATTCATTAGGGAGGTGGGCTTGGGTGATGATTGGTTTAACGTTAGATCACCTGTGGATTTAAGGAACACTAAGTACGATGACGTGTTAGCCGTTGGCGACACTGCGAAGCTACCATTCCCCAAGAACCAGGAGATAGCCTTTGAAAGCGCTTTATTCGCGGTTAATAAAATAATGGAGGACCTTGGAATCAATGATAGGATTAACGTTCAATACGCCTTCATTGGTTGGGCTTACTTAGGTAACGTGGAGGGTATGTTGGAGACCTTAAGTCTTCAATTCGGGTTTGATTACACGCAGCAGCCACCGAAGGTGATTAAGGACCCTGAACCAAAACGTGAATACACTATTCAGAAGGACCATTGGATGCAAACATACCTCAGTAAATTATTCGGTTAAACCATACTGTTTATTGTTCAGTGGAGATGGGGTTGAGTGTTAAGTTTATTTAAGGCGCTTAGTATTGTGTCTTTATGAGGGCGGTTGTTTTCGAGAAAAGTGACTTAAATGACTTAAGGGTGGTTGAGTTAAGTAGGCCTAAGCCTAATCCCCATGAAGTAGTCATTAGGGTTACTGAATCCGGTGTTAACCCTGTGGATTACTATACGGTGACTTCAAGGTGGGTTAAACCAATACCACATATACCTGGTGCTGAATTCGCCGGTATTGTTGAGGAGGTGGGGGAGCATGTATCAGTTGTTAAGCCTGGTGATAAGGTGGTGGTTTATGGTAGGGTTTTCGACGGTACCTGTGACTTATGCTTAGCCTCCATGGAGAACCTATGTAGGAATGGAGGCATAATAGGTATAGTTACTAATGGTGGTTGGGCTGAGTACGCTATTGTACCTGATAGGAATTTAATTAAACTACCTGATGATGTTAACTGGGACTTGGCTGCAAGCCTACCTGTTGCTGCGTTAACGTCATACCATGCCCTCAGGGAGGCTAATTTAAGGGCTGGGGAGACTCTAGTTGTCTTTGGGGCATCGGGCAACACTGGTCAATTTGCTGTTCAATTAGGTAAACTAATGGGTGCTAGGGTAATTGCTGTAAGCGGGAAGAATTGGGTTAGTGAATTAGGTGCAGATTACGTTGCCTCAATTGATAATGTTAAGGATGTTGTTGAGAAGGCTACTGATGGTAGAATGGCTGATGTGGTTGTTGATCCACTTGGAGAGAGGACATGGGGCGTAAGCTTACCGCTGCTTGGAAGGGGAGGTAGGTGGGTTACCTTTGGTCAATTAACTGGTGGGGAGGTTAAGATCCAGTTATCACTACTGTACTCTAATCAATTCAAGTTAATTGGCTCAACTGGTGGAACTAGGAGGGAGTTACTTGAGTTGGTTAACATTATGAGTAAGCTTAAGGTTAAGGTTGATAAGTATTATGAATTAAGTGAAGCCAAGGAGGCGCTTAATAGGTTGTTTTCACCCCAGAGGAATGGAAGAATAATGATTAAGATTTAAACCTAATTCCACACTTAGGCTAAGCTCCTCCTCCAGGATAATGCAGCGTATATTACGTAAAGCAGTAGGGCGTTGAAGAATGCGAAGAACACTAGGCTACCTAGTAATAGGCCTGGTTGAACTGAGACAAGGCTAAGTAATGCATTGATTTGCGGGGTTAAGAGTTGACTAATCGTTAACCACTTGGCCACGTTAAGGGCGAAGCTTAGACCATAAGCCTTAATCAAAGCCTCAGCTGCAGCAACTGGTGGAACAATGGCGTATGGGACATGAGCCAACCCATTCATTACCTCAGCTGAATCCATTAGCATTGGTGTTAATATGAGTTTAAGCACCTCAATAGGCTTACTGGTGACTTTAATTGAGACCACCAGTAGAATTAGGATTACGGCTCCAAGGGCAATGTTCATGTAAAGCATCCAACTCAGGTTGAAGGTTGGTTTATATAATCCGTAGAACGCCGAAGGTAAGTATGAGGGTGGGTGCCCGAATATAGACCATGCAACCGTTGGTGAATACTGGTAAACTGTGTAGAGGTACCAGGCAGCGAAGATGGAGTACAGTATACCGAAGATTAAACCCACAGTGTTACCAATCCTATGACCTAACTCATGGTATTCACTCCTACTTGAAGCATACCTCCAGCCGTGTATTGATGATACTAGGATACTGGTCATGGCTATTGCACCAAATAAAGTGGCTAGGAGTAATGGTGGATATGTTGGGTTACTTAAAGCCTCAGTTAAATTAACTGATAAAGTGAAGCCCGTATTAGATGTACTGCTTGGTGCTATTGCCACCCCTGCAGGGTAATTTATGAAGGCGAACACTAACCTAAACATCACTGGGATTACTGTTAAAGTAATGGCCATACCGTAACCCACTGCAACATGCCTCATCGGGCTAAGCCTATTAAATGACCTGTAGTAGAAGCCTATGAGAGGTAACGCTATGGCTACGCCAAAAACTATGGCAATACCCCAAACAGGCCAAAGCAATGCACCAGCTATATTAGTGAAGACTGGTAGTAGGCCTGCCAAGAAGACTGTCACTATTGTTCCAAAGACCCCGCCTATTGCGTATACGGCTATTAGGTAGCTTGATAAGCCGTGCGCAATATCAATGTAAGTCCTCCTACCGCTCCTATACCCTAGTAACTCAAGAGTGGGCAGCAACCAACCTAAGCCAAGTACAGTGTAAACTAGGGGTAGGTGCACTGAGAAGGCCCATGCAATTAAGGCAACCGTCGCTACCACTGGGGAAACCATGATCTCACCCTAGTACTCAACCACCTGTGTAGGCTTCACTTCCTTTGGCTTGGTGTATAGGTAAACCATGTAGACTGCTAGTGCTGGCATGGCAACCTCAACTATTATAATAAGCGCAACTAACCATCCTGGTAGGCTTAGGTTAGGATTAATTAAACCACCCTCATATATAGGTACTCCAGTTACCGTGGGTGGGCCACCATTTGGGTTAGGTGATGAATCAACTAGGATGAAGGGAACCCTACCGCTCTCCGACGTCACTGCACCACCTATTGCCGCTAAGGCGGCGAAGAGAGGCATGGCGTATGGACCAGTCCTCTCTAGGAATGATGCAATTACCCTAGCCCAGTTAAACCTACTGAAGAAGCCGTTGAACAAGTACCAGAGTGATAAACCACCACTCCAGACACCTAGTAATACGCCTAACGTAACCATGAAGCCTAAGTAGAATATTGGTAGGAAGTCGAAGGGGGCTAGGGGTGGCCTTACGTTAGCAGGCCATGAGTAGTAGCCCCAGAAGGCGTGGTTGAAGGTGCCGTAGGCGAAGAAGCTTAAAAGTGGATCAACCTTAAGGCCCTTCCAGAACATTCCCTCAATAGCCGCTAGTTTCAATGGATCAAACTGGAGGACTAATTCACCCTGATCATGACCAAGTATAAAGCCCTCAATAGCCGTCATAACTGCTACACCTGGTATAATGACTTTAAGCACCTTAGCTTGGTCAGGCCTATGCTCACGTACATAGCCGTAAAGGTATATTGCACCCACCACTGACCACGTTAATATTGCCGCAGCCAGTATACCATGGAAAATAAACACATTAGCCCCCCACCAGAACATGTTCCAGGCATCAGTGGGCTTAGCCCAAGTAACCAGGTAGCTTGTTAAGCCTGCGATTGTTTCATTTGACGCAGCTAGGTTCTGAATAATCATGCCAGGCGGCCTCATGCTTAGTGAAGCCATAACTGCTAGAATGTTGTAGGCACTCCAGTATCCTCCGAATGCTGCGGCTAATCCGATTACCCAATGAACCCAACCATTCCTTACCTTACCCCATGTGAAGACGTAGAGCGGTAGGAGTATTACCTCGGTTAGGAAGGCGAATAACTCTAGGTAGAATGGTAGAACAATGGCAGAGCCTATTATTGTAATGAAGTTACTCCATATGGTCACTAACCCAAACTCAACTAATGTACCGAATGCAGCACCAACACCGAAGAATATAGTGGATACAACTGAGAACATCCTGGCTTTATCATACCAATCCTTATCATGCTTAACTAAATATAGGTACTCCGCAATAACCGCTATTAGTATTGTTCCGAGGAAGGATGATGCAAGGCTCAGGTGGGCTAAGATACCAATGGCTGATACCCATCTAGCCGCATCTAAAGTACTAGCGTTTATTATTGAGAGGACGTATGCACTAGGCATAAAATGCAATCTGTACAGTATTTTTTTAAGCTTTCGTGGGTTTATTTAACTGAGTAATATTATTATGACCTTTAGATTTATGTAATTATTCATTATGTAGAATTCCACTAGGCATTATTTATATGCATTAATCTATTAGACATGTATAAATTTCAATGGAAATAACCTAAGCTTAATGAACCGTAAGGGATATTAATCTGAACTGCAGATGTAAGGTATAAGCAGAATGCTTAGGAGAAGAGATGAACACTTAATGGATTATGTAACAGAGGAGTTGGAGAAGGCTGGAGCTAAGTCTGTAGTTATTGATAAGGATGATTACTCATACACCATTGTAGCCAGTGTGAATAAGGATGGTTTAGGTAAAATGGTTCTTAAAATAAGCTCAGATTCATCAACAATACCGAGAAGTCACATAGTTGACTTACTGATAATGCATAGGGTCTTTAAGGCCAAGCCAATACTGGTGGATGAGAGTAGGAGGAATGAGGAGCTTCAGGACGGTGTCCTTTATGAACATTCAGGCATACCTCAACTGAATCCAAGCACCTTTAGGGATTTGCTTAAGGGTAAGCCGTTGCTCTTTAAGAATGAGGGGGGTGTAGTTAAGGTTAGGATAAAGGGTTGGTTACTGAGGGAGCTTAGGATGAGGTATGGTTTAAGTCTCGGTGATTTAGCTGAGTTGCTTTCAGTCAGTAGGAAGGCAGTGTATGAGTATGAGAGAGGAACCATAGATGTCAGTGCCGAGAAGGCTCAACTACTAATTGAATTATTCGGTGAGGAAATAGTGGATAGTTGGGATTTAAGCGTTAAGGATCCTGACCAGAAGATTATGGAGAGGAGGGTGGAGTTGGGTGATGTACTTAACCTTAAGGTTAAGGAATCATACCTACTGGTTCACACACATGGTAAGTACGCCACGGTAACGGATAAAGGTAATGTACTCTTAGGTAGTGAGAATAGTAGGGAGGCCGAGGAGGTATCGAGCATACTTGGTGCCCGCTACATTAGAATACAGTAAACTAAGTTACCTACCTGAGTGTGTATAGTTGAGTGAGGCACGGTTATGCGTTTAAACTAGGAATATGCAGTGGTTAATGTGGGTAAACTATTCGGTACCAATGGGGTTAGACTGGAGTTCACTAAGGGTAACTATGACCCAGGTTTCCTAGTTAAGTTAGCAGGGGCTGTGGCAACCTACGTTAATGCTGGTGATGTACTACTGGGCTTCGACGTTAGGGTAACAAGCCTACCACTAGTGGGGGTGCTTTATGGAGTATTGTCAATGTATGGTATTAACGTTGATGTAATAGGACCATTACCAACCCCAATACACCAGTACTTAACCAAGGCCTGGGGTTATAGGGCCGGCATAATGGTGACTGCCAGTCATAATCCACCACATTACAATGGTATTAAGCTAATGGATAGTAATGGTGTTGAAGTAAGCAGGAGGGTTGAGGAGGAGGTGGAGACAATATTCTTCAACGGCAGGTATAAGGAGACTGTGGATTATAGGGATATTGGAGCAGTCAGATTCATTAATGTTGAGGAGGGGTTAAGGGATTATAGGGATCATTTACTAAGCATAATTAATGATGAACCAATTAGGCGTAGGGGATTCAGAATAGTGGCTGACTTCGCCAATAGTGTTAATTCAATAGCCCTCTCATACGTTTTAAGGGGACTTAACGTAAAGGTTTACTCAATCAACGGCCACCTTGATGGTGAATTCCCAGGTAGGAACCCTGAACCAAGGCCTGAGAACCTTAACGTAGCATCAAGGGCTGTTGTTGAATCCAGCGCCGACTTCGGTGTTGCCTATGATGGTGATGGTGATAGGTCACTCTTCATTGATGAGAAGGGTAATGTAATATGGGGGGATAGGACAGGTACTATTCTTGCATTATCCATGATTAAGAATGGCGATAAGGTTGTTACACCAGTGTCATCAAGCGTGGTTGTTAAGTGGGCTGTGGAGGGGGCTGGTGGTAGGGTTATTTGGACTAGGGTTGGTTCAGTTGACGTTAGTCATAAGGTTATTGAGGAGGGGGCGTTATGCGGCTTTGAGGATAATGGTGGATTCATATGGCCTAAACACCACCCGGTGAGGGATGGTGTATCAACAACGTTACTAATGATGAAAGTCCTATCTGAGGAAAAGGCTAAGTTATCTGAGCTTAATGCGAGAATGCCAGCAATGTTAACTGCAAGGGAGAGAATGGAGATGAGTAGGGATCTTGCAGGAAAGATCGTTGAGGCACTTAAGGGTAGGAATTGGGGTGGTGAAGTCATTACCATAGATGGACTCAGGGTTAATTACACGGACTCCTGGTTCCTAGTAAGGCCAAGCGGCACTGAGAATCTACTCAGGGTGGTAATTGAAGCATCAAGTAGTGACAGATTCAATACCCTTAGGCATGAGGTAATGAACAGTATAGAGAAGGAACTTAAGAAATACAGCGGAGTAACATCAAACACAGAGTAATTAAGCATTAACAACTTAAGCACCTAAAGATACTTAAGTTAACTCACTGTGCCGAAAACCTTTAAAAGCTATATGAATTATTTAATTAATGAGCTTTGATTCAGCTAAGGTATTAGCCGGTGTAGGTGCATTATTAGCTGGAATAGGCATATTTGGTTACGTTATACCGTCAATAATTGGTTTAATACTATTCCTAGTGGGTATGGTGGAGTTAGCCAACTACTTTAATGACAGTAGGTTAAAATCAGATGTAATGAATTGGTTCATATTCGGGTTAATAGCATTAATAGTATTGGCTATCGGTGTTTTCCTAGCAGTAATACCCGTCACGTTATCGTTCAGTGGGATGCACGTTAATTACCCAATGATACCCTACCATCCCTACCACCCGTTTTTAGCCGGTTTGCTAATAATCATGGTGGTGGTTATCATAACTGCGGTGTTCTTCCTATTATCTGCAATCTACCTGCGTAGAGCGATGAGCAATATGAGCTCACGTACCGGTGAAAAGTTATTTGAGTCAGGGGGCTTAATATACTTAATCGGTGCTGTTTTAACCTTCATAATAATTGGTGTATTAATAATACTAGTGGCTTGGATAATAATAGGTGTAGCATTGCTAAGTATCAAGGAACCCGGCAGGAATCCTTAAGTAAACGGATTTAAGGATGCCTCATACCACCTCCTCACAATTATGCTTCTCAATTGATGTGGAAGTAAGGCCACTAGGTAATACTTAAGCATACGTGTATTTAAATTCCTTAGGCTTAACTCACCATGCCCATTAAAGATCCTGGCAACAGCAGCATACATGCCCTTTTCCATACATGCATACTTCTCAAACCTACTACCTTTAACCATTTCACATACTACGGCGTAATCATGAATAACCCTATTAAGCAGCATTCTCATTGACTCAACGTAGTTATTAAATGTGGCAAGCTGACCCCTACTGACATTACCTTCATGAACCCTATACCTAGTTAACCTTTCAGGTATTAGTAATGCTAAGCCACCATTAAGTGCAGCGCTGTAGTAGAGTATTGCATCTGAGACTACGCTAATTTGATTCACATAATGCTTAACGTTCATTAATGCCTCTCTTCTAATAGATATTGAACTAGCGTTAAAGGCCGCACCAGCCCAAAGCCATCTACTGAATTCACCATCATTGCTTAGGTTAAACATTACCTGCTGATTAACCTGGGTGCAAGGCTTAACGTAAGGTGGTATCTTAAAATAATGCCTCACCTTCCTCACCTCCATACCACTACTGGTAATGCATGAGATTGAGTTGTGAACATAAGTTAATTCACTAATATTGTCGAATAACTTACTCACTATGAATACTTTATTCGCTGTGAATTCATCGTCATCGTCAAGGAACATTATAACATCACCCATAGCCTCTTCAACAGCTTCAGTAATCTTCCTGCCTAAGTGAGGAGAATCATCATCAATAACCTTAATTGAACCCTCAGGCAGCTTTACTTCAGGGCTCTTAACAACAATAACCTCATCAGGTTGCCTACTCTGGGCTCTAATGGACTTAATAGCCAGAGGAAGGTAAATCCACCTCCTATAACATGTTACTACTACTGTTACCTTAATCCCCATTAATACCCTAGGCTTAATTCCCCATTGAATTAAAGGATTATTATACGGCGGGCATGGCTTGAGGTGATTCAAGTACCCTTGTATGTGTTCTAAGTAATAAGTACATTATCATGATTATGTAAAACTTGTAAATTAGTAGGAATCATGAAAAGTAATAAATTACTTAACCTGCATTAGCCTTTTCTCAAGCTTGGTAATTAACTTAGCCATAATTCCCTTAGCGGCCTCATCATCAATAACTCTACTTGTGCTATCTCTGCATGCACCGGCGCATAAGTACTCACGGATTAGTAACACTAATGCTGTTAATTCCATTAATTCAGGATCCCTATTCCTTAAATGCTCAGTAATGGTCATCATTAGTTTAATAGGCATCGTGGCTATTATTAATTCACTAGTGTTAACCTCAATATTACCTCTAATTCTCTTGAAGCCTCTTACCTTAATTAAATCACTGTTAATGCTGGCTAGATATGATAAGTAAGCCCGCCATGCTTGAATAGTATTAAATGCCGCACTCCTTAATAAGCCGGATCTTAGGAAAACCTTAGCTAGCTCTAATTCTATCCTGCTCTCATTTAATCTTAGCTCACTAATTTCGTTAATATTTAAGTGAACTCGCATAGGTTGCTATTACTACTGGTATTTATACCAATTTCTTAATTAATTTAAGATAAGGAACCGTTATTAGTGGATGCTCAGTAATCGAGGTTTAAAGATAATGTAAAAACTATGGAAACACACGATACATGATTTAGGTATATAGTATATTTATAAATATTGACTATCACGTTATGGTTACACCAGCAGCACCGAAAGCTATATAAAACCTTACTTGAATGATGCATTTGAGGTGAACAAAATGAACATAAAGGCATCAGTACGAACCATGAGTAGTTTGTTAAGTGTAGGGAAGGCCAGCGGGATAGGTAATGTTGATTCCGCGGTGAATAATAGAGAATATGAATCATTAAGAGACAGGGTTAATGATGTAGTAATAATACCGGGTTTTAATGGCCCAATAGTATTGGTTTACGATAAGAGAAGCGGGACATATAGGTTAGTTTAATCTCCTTCATTATCCTTAAAGGTCCGAGACTTTAAGTACGTTATGCAATTCAATTGCCCCTAGTTTAATGCTTAAATATTGCAACCAATGGTACCGATTTAATGGAATTTTCAATGAAAGTAAGCCTAATAAACGATGATGCATTAAAGGTAAGTATAATTAAAAGCGGCAGTAGGTACCGGGAATCCCCTGCTGTTGTTGTTAAGCCGAGTGTTGAATTAGTAAGTGGTGAGAATAGGCTTGGTCCATGGCTTGTTAAGGTTGCTGAAGATTCCATTAATGTAAGTGTAAATAACATGAATGCAACATTAAGGTTCAGTTATAGTAATGATCAAATAATAGTGAGGGGTAATTTAGGCCTCAATGATGCAGTTTATGGACTTGGTGAAAAGGCGTTACCATTGAATAGGAAAAGGTTCAGGGTAACCATGTGGAACACTGACGCCTATGGGTACAGGTATGGTTCAGATCCACTGTATGTATCAATACCGTTCTTCATAATTACTAATAAGAATGGGGCAATAGGCCACTTCGCTGATTCCACGGCTAAGGTAATTATTGATCTTGGTGCAGAGAAGGAGGATGAGTTCACGGTTATTGTGAATGATTATCAACTGGATTACTACATTATTAGGGGGCCTAGGCTTAAGGATGTGGTTACTAGGTTCATTAACTTAACAGGTAAACCCACCTTAATGCCTAAATGGGCGCTTGGGCATCAGCAAAGTAGGTACAGTTACTACCCCCAGGATAGGGTTATTGAGATTATTAAGACCTTTAAGGAGAAGGAACTGGATAACACTGTTGTATACCTTGATATACATTACATGGATGGCTACAGAATATTCACCTGGAGTAAGGATAGGTTCCCTAATCCCACTGAATTAGCTAAGGCGGCTCATGAACTTGGTGTTAAATTAGTAACCATAGTGGATCCGTATGTTAAAGTTGATCCAAATTACTACGTGTTTAAGGAGGGTATTAATGGTAATCACCTGTCGCTTGATGATGATGGTGGATTATCCATAGTTCAGGGTTGGCCAGGTAAATCAGCATTACCGGACTTCTTTAATAAGGAGGCTAGGGAGTGGTGGGCTAGTCTCATTGAGCGTTGGGTTAGGGAGTATGGTGTTGACGGTATTTGGCTAGACATGAATGAACCAGCGGCCTTCGATTATCCCAATCACACTGTTTCAAGTAAAGTAATAACTCATAGACTTGATGATGATTCAAGGGTGCCTCATGACTTCCTCCACAACGCCTATGCGCTATATGAGGCTATGGCAACATATGATGGCTTAGTTAAGGCGGGTAGAAGACCATTCGTATTATCCAGGGCCGGTTACGCCGGTATCCAGAGGTATGCGGCAGTTTGGACTGGTGATAATACCAGTAATTGGGAACACTTGAGACTGCAATTGCAGATACTCCTGGGTTTAAGTATATCAGGTGTCACATTCATTGGCGCTGATGTAGGTGGCTTTGCAAAATATGTTCCAGGGAGTGGTGGAAATGTTTTGTTTACTTTAAGTCCTGAACTACTGGTTAGGTGGTATGAGTGGGCTATTTTCTTCCCACTGCTGAGGAACCATGCCTCAATTGGGTCACCTGACCAGGAACCCTGGGCCTTTGGGCCAAGAACACTTGAATTAATTAAGAATCTTCTGAGGCTCAGGGCTAGGTTAACCCCATACTTATACTCATTAATGTGGCTTAGCCACATTAATGGTGAACCAATAGTTAGGCCATTGATATACGAGTACCCTAATGATGAGGAGGTTATTAATATTGATGATGAATTCATGCTTGGGCCATTCATGCTAATAGCACCAATGTTAACCAGTGGTAATGCCAGGGAGGTTTACTTACCTGAGGGGGAATGGGTTAATATGTGGAGTGGTGAGGTGCTTAACAAGGGATTCCACATTGTTGATGCACCACTTGGTAAGCCACCAGTATTCCTTAGGAGGGGTTCACTGATACCTGTACAGGAGACTCAGGGTGTTTTAGGCGTGCTGACGGTATTGGGTGAGGGGGAATTCACTGTTTACGATGATGATGGTGAATCATCATCACCAACACCATCAACATTAAGCCTAAGGATTAGTGGTGAATCAATTACAGTAGGTAATTGGATTAATCCAATGCCTCAATCACCATCATCAATAATACTTGAGGCCTATGTTAATAAGGAACCAGGTAAAGTAACTATTAATGATACTGAGGTGGCTAAGGCTAAGTTCAATATTGAACCAGGTCCACCATCATGGTACATGGATAAGCTACTCTACATTAGAGCGGCAACTGGGAGTAATGTTAAAATAATTAATTAAGCGTACTTAACCCAATGTTTCCTTGCCGCAATCACAAGTACTATTACTACTGCAATTAAGGCTAAGGCAAGGTAGTCAATGTACCTTGACACTAGGGTTAACCCGGTCTCCCAGGCTGGACCTAGGCTGAGGCCTATGTAAATTAACACTATATTCCATATAGTTGAACCTACTGTAGTGTAAAGCATGAATAACCACACGTTCATTCTAGCCACTCCAGCTGGTATTGATATTAAGGCCCTAATGCCGGGTATGAATTTAGCTAAAACCACTGATACACCACCATACTTGTTAAACCACTGCTCCGCAGCGTCCAAATGTCTTCTACTTATGCCAACGTACTTACCCAGCTTAAGAACTATACTGTAACCCACGTAGTAGCTTAGTAGGTATAGTATTAATGATCCAATTAGACTAGCTATTACCGAATCAATAAGGGCTGGTATTAAACTGAGTCGGCCAATATATATTAAGTATCCTGTGAACGGTAGTATTACCTCGCTTGGAATGGGTAATGATAGGGATTCCAGAGTCATAAGTATGAAAAGACCCATATAACCCATGTTCTCCACTATGAAAATCACGTTCACCAGTGATTGCAGAACCATGACTGCGTCTAATGCCGTGCTTTTTAAATGTTGCTTTACTGCTATACGCCTTGGATATATTTATTTATTCACTTGCCATTAAGTCTCTTAGATGCCTTTAAGATTGCATTAACTCTACTTAACGTAGTTGGGTGACTTAGGAAAACCTGTTTAATTAATGGTGAATGTATTGATGGGTAAGTTACCTTAACTAAAGCAGTGGCTAATGATTCCTTATAACCCTTGCTTAATGCGTATAAGTCAGCCTTAGTTTCATTAATCCTACTTAATGTAAGTGAGATGACTATAGCCAGTAATGCTATTAATGCGTAAGCGGATACTGTTACTAGGGTTAACCCAATCCTTGGTATAACGTATAGCAGCATTACAGCTGAGACCAGGGAGTAGACTACTGATGCCACCAATGCCTTATAGGTGTCTTTATTAATTATATGACCTAACTCATGGTGAATCACGGCCCTTAACTCATCTTCATTAAGGCATGCCACTAATTTAGTGCTAACCAATATTACCTTATTAATGAGGTTTAGGGATACTGCATTACATTCAGGTGATGGGACTAAGTAAACATTAATGCCTTTAATTAATGGCATTGATATTCTCTCAACATTAATACTGGTTATCATTGAACCACCTATAGCCCTTAGCCCTGATATTAACAATGTTAATTGACTCTTGCTAATGCTCTTAATTGATGAAGCATATGATACTAATCTGGCAAGCGTATCCTCAGGCACATCAATAGGTAACGTTACCACTACCTTAATTATGTTTGAACCATTAACCCTTAACTTAATCATGCGGAGGAAGGATACATAGGTGTAGGCTATGTTAGTTAATAAGACTTGCGCAATAACCACGGCTAGGGTTAGTAATATACCGTACTTCGTAAGTAGAAGGAATATAATTAAGGTTAGTATTGATGAAACAATGAATGATACTGCCGGGTTCATGGTAATTGATGAGGTAGGTCTAGTGGGTATTTTCACGTACTCTTCACCATTATCTTTAAATAACATAACAAGCTTCCTACCATTACCAATAACAGTATTCCTTAGCATAATCTTACTGAATTCATCAGCCTTCTTCAAGTCGCCACGTATTCTAAGGGATCCATTAGTAATGGCTAAGTAGAATCTAGTGAAGTACGCCTCAATGCTGATATCAGAGTTTAGCGAGTAGATAACATATAGTAAATCATTATTATTACCGGTACTTAGGTTTCTCATGATGTCAGATACCTTAATTGAGCCGAGCCTCATTAATGAGTCAAGTAGCTTACTGTACGCACGCATTCACTAAGATGCCTACGGGTACCTTTTTAACCTGAACAGTCAAGCATGGTTAACGTGACACTGACGTAATACTGTACGTCAGTGTATTATCACTCAACTGCTATAAGGGGTTAAGGAGCCCAGGTTAACCTATGGCCAGCGTTAAATTAGTACGAGAAGCTAGAATGAAGGTAACAACCCACAATAAGGTGATGCACATGAAGATGAACGTGATGATTAAGCTTAAGGAATATGCATCCTCCTCCAAGGGGAACCTAATAACAGTTAGGCCAAGTAAGATAGCCCAGGAAATAAATACTGTGGGAAGGGTGACAAGGGCTGATGGAGTTGTTATAAGGAATTTCCTAGAGCAGTTGGTTGAGAGGGGTTATATGGAGGTCATTAAGAGGAGCGCCAGGGGTAAGGTATATGGAATACGAAAGGGAGGAGAATTCTGGAAGCTCCTCATGTCACATAATCCTGAAGACATACTTGACTTAATCAATATAGAGGAGTAAGATGCTGAGTCTCTAGGCATAAGGCCTGTTTCAAACTTTTTAATGCTGCATTAATAATACTCCTAGAAGTGAAGAGGACGGGATGAACTGAAGAGTGATGAGAACCCGGGCCTGAGACTATTCATAGTGTTGCTGCTTAGTTAGTAATAGTTCAATAATATAAGGTAGGGTTCTTATTTTATACTTATGCTTAAAGAATTAGTAATATAAATGTTTGGTTAAGTTGTAGAACTAACGAATAAAGCATTAATGTTTAAAAACTCAGCATGCTAAGGTAAACCTAATGTATAAGACATATGACGTGCTTATTGTTGGCGCTGGCACAGCGGGTTCATATGCGGCATATTTAATGGCTAAGCAGGGTTTAAGTGTAGCATTAGTGGAGCGTAAGAGGGCTGAGGAGGTTTTCAAAGTAACTGGTGATGCCATTGGGAAACACCACATTGAAGAGTTAACTAAGTCAGGCTTAAGTATTAGTAATGACGTATTCATGATTAAGTACGAGGGTGCTGAATTATATAGCCCGGATTTAAGCATAAAGTACTTTGTTGCAGGTGAGGGTTACGGCCTCGATATTGGTAAGTGGGCTCAATGGCTGATTAATGCAGCTAATAATAGTGGCGCAGACATAATAGATAATCATACTGTATCAACACCAATAATTGAGGGGGGCTTCGTGAAGGGTGTTAAGGCAAGTAGGAGGGATGGAACCCAGGTTGAGTTAAGGGCTAAGGTAACAGTGGATGCCTCAGGTGCAACAGGGGTTGTGAGGACTAAGTTACCTTCACAGTATAGGATTAGTGAACCATTACTACCAGAGGATGCCTCCTACGCGTACAGGGAGATCGTTGAAGTTGATTACAGTATACCTAATCCCCAGAACATAAGGATATACCTTGATAATAATATATCACCAGGTGGTTACTGGTGGTTCTTCCCCAAGTCAGATAGGGTTGCTAACGTAGGTTTAGGCATCTGGGGTAGGTTGGTTAAGGAGAATGGCTTAAACCCAAGGATCAACTATGAGAAGTACCTAGCCTCCTCACCATACGTTAAGGGTAGGAAACTGCTTCACACTGGTGGTGGGATAGTGCCCACAAGGAGACCATTAGCCAGCATGGTTGGCCCAGGGATTGTTGCTGTTGGTGATGCTGCTGTGGCCGTTAACCCAATCCATGGCGGCGGTATTGGGCCTGCATTATTGTCATCAGCATTAGCATCAAAAGCAATAATTGAGGCATTGGAGAAGGGTGATGTTTCTGAAGCCGGCCTATGGAGGTATAATTTAGATTACTTAAATGCCTACGGCATTAAGCAGGCTCAACTAGATGTATTTAGGTTAATGCTGCAGACGCTTACCAATGATCAATTGAATAGGGGATTAAGGGCTAGGATACTTACTGAGGATGAGGTTCTTAGAATGTCAATAAGCGGTAACCTCGACTTAAGTGGCGGTAAGAAGGCATTGATGGCGCTTAGGCTACTTAAGGTACCTGATGTGGCTAGGAAGCTATCATTAGCATTAAGGTACATGAATGAGATAAAGAAAATATACATTAATTACCCAAGGGATCCCAGTGAATTAAATAATTGGCTGGCTGCACTGGTGGCTAAGTATAACGAGTATAGGCTTAAACTTAAATTACCCTTAATGACCCTTTAGGTGGTTTAATGGATCCAAGGGATCAATTAATAAGGTACTTCATTGAAACATACAATAAAGGGCTTAATACATTAATGGGTGGTAATGCAAGCATCAGAATAGGTGATTCAGTACTAATAACACCAAGCGGTGTACCTAAGTCTGAATTGACGATTAATGATATAGTTGAATTATCAATAAATGGTAACGTTATTGAAGGTAATAGGAAACCGTCCTCAGAATGGAGAATGCACTTATCAATATACAGGGTAAGTGACTATAAGGCTGTAATACATGCGCATGCACCATCAATAATAACCCTATACCTAGCTGGATTAAGCCTTGACTTAAGCGTCGTGAGTGAGGCTAAGTCATATATACGTAAGATTAGTGATGTAGAATTCATTAAACCCGGTACCCAGGAATTAGCTGATGAAGTGTCAATGAGGATTAAGGATGGGGCTGATTTAATAGTGCTTAAGAACCATGGAGTGGTGGCTGTTGGTTACTCACTTCCTGAGGCGTTAAATAAAATTGAGGTTGCTGAGGATACTGCTAAAATGCTATTAACATTGAGGTTAATTAATAAGTATTAAAGCCTAGATATTATATAGAGCAGTAAAACACCCACTAGGTTCATTATCGTTATTGCAAGTGCTGGTAATGCAATAAATGGCCCCATACCGGCGATCATCCAATTATAATAGGTTAGGATCATCGCTATACTTTCAATTAAGAAAACAGAGGATACTCCTAAAAGTATTTTCCCAGTTCTAGTGAATCCAATACCTAGGTAATTCCTAATCATTAATACTAAAACTAAGGCTTGAATCACAGATAATGATATATCAATATACCATATGTAACCCATTACTCATCACCCTCATTCAACTCCCTTAAACCAATCATCCTAATAATATCTACTAGAATGCTCCACTTATTATTTAACTCATCACTTACCAAGTATGGTGCCCCATATCCTTCACCAGCCTTAACTATTAGACCGTTTCTCTCAAGAATCTCTAAGTGATATAACACTGTCCTATAATTAACGTTAAGATACTTAGCTAATTGATTAGGATTCATGGGTCTCTTCCTAAGAGCCTCAAGAATCCTATACCTCATTAAACCACCCCTAGAGCCACCTATTAGCCAAATTAGTAATCTTTTTAAATCCTTATCATAATTAGCCATTATTAATTCACTATTAATCAACAGTTTATAAGCATTCACCTTACTCACAATGTCCTTAACGGTTTCTCATTTATATCCTTTTTCACTAATTTATTGCAATTTTATTAAGAATCTAATGCTATAATTTTAGTGTGGGATTTGTAATAAAAACTGAATAAAGTTTATTTATAGGCTAATGCAATGATGCATCATGGATGCGAAAACAATAGGCCTAATAGTAGCGGTGGTGTTAGCGGTCATAGGCTTTGGACTTACCGGATACTACGCCACTAGAACACCCATGGTTCCAACAATGACGACAACGATGGTTAGTACGGTTACCTCAACAGTCACATCAACGTCAACAATGCCGGCATCAACAGTCACGGTAACTAGCACTGCACCGGCGTCAACATCAACAGTGACAACCACGGTTACGGTTCCATCAACAACCACCGTCACCTCAACACAAACCGTCACCACCACACAGGTGGTCACATCTACAACCACTACTACAATGCAACCAAACCAATCCATGATGCCTGAATTAATACCAGTGGCTAACAGTACTGTAATGGTTGATGCAGCTAAGGGGGCTACGGTGAGGCTCGGCAACATAATAGTTATCATTAGGCCAGGAACCTACGTAATGACACCCAGTGGTCAAATGCTGAGTAGCTACAGCTTCTCAATTATTGATTACCAGGTTTACGGCCTAAGCCCAGTTATGGGTAATCAACCAGTGTTTGCGTTTGCATATGCTGTTAATGGGCAGGTTTCACCAGGCTACACCTTCGTTAACCAGGAGGGTAAACCCTACGCTGTGGTTACTATCGTTAGGATGCCTAATACTTGGGGTAGCTGGACGTGGCTAGGCTTCACCCAGGAGACTAATGGGACATTAATAGGTGGGCACTATGCGTTCCAGGATGAGTGGGTTTACGCTGGGTCAGGGTTATTCGTGAACTTCCAGTTCGTTAAGCCGGTGCCATGGGTCTTTGTGAATACTGGCATGCCCGCATCATCAATGGTAATGTACACTACACCCACTATGCCGAATTCCACAGAAGTCACCGCAATGGCTCCTGAATTAATACCAGTGGGTATTGGTACATTAGCAGTTAATGGGTCAATGGGTGGTGCAGTGGCTGTGGGTAATCTACTAGCCATAATACTACCGGGTACCTTCGTTAAAACACCCAGTGGTCAAATACTTAAGATGTATAACTTCAGTCTAGTGTACCAGGCTATTATGAATATTCCACCACTTAATGAGAGCGACACTTATTACTGGCCATTATTCTCATACGCCTTTGCAGTGAATAACCAGATTAATGTTGGCTACACCTTCGTTAACGCCAGTGGTTCACCTGTACCAGTGCTGACTGTTGCCTTCCTACCACCTTGGTTCACCTCATGGACATGGTTAGGTTATGTTCAGTTACCTGATGGCACATTAATGGGCGGTAAATACACATTCCCCAACCCATGGATACCTGGTGACGATTACATAGTTAACGTAGTGTTCATTAAGCCGGTGCCATGGGTGTTCTTGGCTGTTGAGCATGGTTACGTTAACATGACCATGAGCACAACGACTACAACAACCACGTCATCATCAGGCTCAGGTTACGTGTGGGGTGGTTGATTTAAAAATTTAAATTAAAAATTATTTCAAATTATTTTTCATTTAATTTAAGCATACTTAATGCCTTATCAAGGATTATTCTAGCCAGTTCCCTCTTATGGGCTGGCCCAATCTTAACATATGAACCATCTCTATTAACTACGTAGTATACGTCATTCATGGTACCAAACCCCAGTTTACTAACATCGTGAGCCGCAACAATATCCCATGAACCCTCACTCATCCTCCTTAAGGCCCTCTTCAATAATTCATCCTCATTAACATTAACCTCAGCCTTATACCCAACAATGATGGTGCTTGGAGATGCTGCCTTGGCTTCATTGATTATCTTGGGTGCCTTAATCAATGTCACCTCAACCTTATCAACATCACTACTTAACTTACCACTAACCCTATTACCCACGTAGAAGTCAAGAGGTGCTGCTGCGAATACTGCAATGTGAATGCGCCTACTCTTAAGCACTTCAACAACTGCATTACGCATATCCACTACACCATTCACGTTAATCACATTAACACCATTAGGGTACTTTACATTGACTGGACCTGATACAACGTAAACCTCAGCACCCCTAGCTGCAGCCTCCCTGGCTATATAGTACCCAGTTAATCCACTGCTTGGTGTTGTCACATACTTGACGTCATCAATATACTCCCTGGTTGGACCTGAGGTGACCAATACCCTTAATCCACTCATGTTCCTTGGTGACGTTAAGTCTATTGTGGATTCAATAATCTCATCAGTGGGCGGTATTTTAGCCTTACCCTCCTCAATAATTGGTTCAAGGAACTTTACACCAAGGTTCCTTAATTTCTCCACGTTACTCCTCACAATTGGGTTCACCCACATGTTAATGTTCATGGCTGGAACCATTAGTATTGGTTTACCAGCACCTATGGCTACCGTTAAGCATAGTGAAGCTGGTGAATCAGATACGCCACTGGCAACTTTACCTATTAAATTAGCTGTAGCCGGTGCAACCACAATGGCGTCTGAGTTGGCGCATAGGCTAACATGCTCAGTGTAACCACTTAATTCAACTAATGGTTTAACCCCAGTGGCCCAATGCATTATTAACGGATTCAATAATCTTGAGGCAGTCCTACTCATGAAAACCTCTACGAAGGCTCCATGCCTAATTAACCCTCTAGCAACGTCAGGAATCCTATATATTGACACACTACCAGTAACTACGAGTACTATTCTTTTACCTTTAAGTAATCCACTTAAGCTACCTCTAATGGCCTCAACGTCCTCACTCACGTGAAGACTCACTCCCCTCTTTATTTAAACATAGTTTACTTTAAGATTGGGAAATAAGGCAACGCCCACTGGTTAATAATTGGGGAAAGTCATTACTGGGCCGATAAGTTTATATAGCTTGATGCGATTATTATTGACTAATGATAAGTACTGATGGTATTTTAATAACGCTTGCATTAATTATATTGATTGGTTATGTTGGTGATTACTTGTTTCGATTAACCAGGGTACCGGAGGCTGTGATTCTAATGCTCATAGGGATATTACTTGTGCCCATTGGTCATATTATCCCCATAAAATATGTTACGCTACTTAGGGAATTAGCCCCACTCTTCGGTGATATAGCCCTAGTTATGATTATGTTTGATGGTGGACGTAAGATAAGTTTCAGGACCCCATTATCCTCAAGCGGCCTTGGCTTAACGTTAGCAACACTGGACGTGGTCATACCATCTGCATTACTGGCTGTTATAATGTACTCATTCTTCAACTGGCCCCTCGTATACGGGGCAATACTGGGTGCTATATTGGGTGAAACAACTACAACAGTCATAGTACCATTAGCCACTAGGCTAGTTATAAGTGATTCAGTCTATAATATGATAGTCATAGAGGCTACGTTCAACTCCGTGGTATCAATTCTACTCTTCTACCTCCTAACAATACTTCTAACCGGTCAGTTCTCAATCCTATCCTACACTAGGTACGTAATATCATACTTCAGCATTGCGGTATTCCTAGGTTTAGTAATGGGGATGCTGTGGCTATTGGCATTGAACTGGGTTAAGAGTACTAAGGCATATGCCGTTACAATAGGTATTGCCTTCCTACTCTATGGCGTAGTTGACTTACTTGGTGGTGCAGCTGTGGTTGCTGTTCTGATTTTCGCAATAATCATAGGTAACCATGAAGTGATCAGTGAATACATGGGTCTTAGGCTTAACATTGATGAGGATAGGCTTAACGTTGTTGAGGATGAATTAGAGTTCCTTGTTAGAACATTCTTCTACGTCCTAATAGGAATGATCTCAATAATATCCCTATACTATGCACTTCTAGCCCTAGTGATCACTGGGCTTCTTTTAGCCATTAGGTATATTGAAATATTCTCAATAATTAAAGACAGCAAAACATCCACACTACTGTTTGCCCTAGCCCCAAGAGGCTTAACTGCAGCTGTATTAGCAAGTATATTCCTAAATATGAATTACCAACCATACTCAACCCACGTATTCCTAGTAACCTTCATGGTCATAATATTCACCAACATTGTATCAAGTGGGTTATTGTCCATTATGGTTAAGACTAAGGTGAAGAGTGAGGAGCAGAAAGTTAAGTAATAGGGAGGTAAGGTTTTTAACACCAGTTACCCATTAATTAACTCAATGAGCATTTCAAGTGAGACTGAGCAGAGGGTTGTCTGCCCATACTGTGGCTTAACGGATTGGGTTCTGGTTCAGCCAATTAATAGGAGGGATAGTAGAGGATTCCTAGTGAGTGTAATGCTTTGCAGATGCAATAACTGTGGAAGAGTATTCTATGTATTTAAGTATAGGTTCAGGAGCATTACATATAAGCTTGAAAACCTGGCTACTTAACATTAATTTAAATGTTTACTGCAGCATGCAATGCATTATTAAGCATGGTTGAAAGAGTTTGGATTAATGTTTTAAGAGTAAGATTTATATACATTAACAACGCCAATTACCAATGCCTGAAATACCACTAGCCCCCATAGAGAGGATCTTCAAAAAAGCAGGAGCGGAGAGAGTGGGTGAGGATGCTGTTATTGCGTTAAGGGATGTGTTGGAGAACGTTGCCTACGAGGTCTCTGTAAAGAGCATTGAATTAGCGAAGCATGCGGGCAGGAAAACTGTGAGCGCAGATGATGTTAAGGCTGTTGTAAGGATCTTCAGGTGCATTAACTTATCATGAGCATTAAAGTACCTTACGTACCGACCCCAACGTCAGTGGCCATGGAGATTATTAAGAGGACTAAGCCACGGCCAGGTGAAGTAATTGTTGATGCCGGAGCAGGGGAATGTAATATTGTAATTGAGGCTGCTAGAAGGTTTGAATTAATTGGATTAGGCATAGAGAAGGACCCGGTATTAGTTAAGAGGTGCCTTGAGAGGATTAACGCAGAGGGTTTACGTGGAAGGGTTTACGTGGCTTGGGGGGATATATTTCAATTCAACTATTCGATAGCAGATATAGTTTACTTATACTTAGGTACTGATGTTAATAAGGAGCTTGCACCCATATTATTCAGCACACTTAAGAGGGGTGCAAGGGTGGTTTCCCATGACTTTGAGATACCTGGTTATAAGCCCACTGAGGTTGGTTCAGTGAAGGGGCCTTTAAGGGGGCATAAGTATTACCTATATATTAAAACATAGTTAGGCATTATCTTCATTATTGAATTTCGACTCTAGGATTCTCCTAATCATAAGCATGCTTGATGATGATAATCCACTCAGCTTAATGGGCCATTGCCTATAATTATTCAATGCATTTAATGGTGTTCCATAGATTTTAAGCAATCTAACGGCCCTCCTAATCCCTATTCCCGGTAATGATGATAGGAGGGTAATCTGCATATCACTGATTGACTCACTCTTCCTCCTATTACTTATCTTAATTAAGCCAGGTGAAGTTACCGCAAGGGAGTAAAGGGCTTGGGCAGTATCCCACTCATCTCTAGTCCAAATAAGCCTAAGCCCGCTCCTACTCACCTTAACCAAGGCCCCAATTAATGCATTCCTACTAATACCCCTCACTGATACCGTTGACCATAAGTCACCCTCAATGATTATGTAAGGCTCCTGGTAAGCCTCAATTAGGTTACTAGCCTGTTGAAACAACCTACCGTCAATTATTGAGTTCACGAAATCCATAGCCCTCTTACGCTCCACAGCCACCTCACTTGAAACCACGTAATCCCCAACAGTCAGTGTAGATACCAGGACCCTGCATCCAAGCTCCTTTACAGCATTAACAACAGCCTGGGCAGTCTCATACTCCCTTGAATCCACGACAATACTGCACCCCAGATTGGATCAGTCTCAATCACCCATGTGGGTTTAAATAAGTTTAACAATTAGGAATGCTTAATCATGAAGCCCCGGCCGGGATTCGAACCCGGGACCTCCTCATTACCAGTGAGGCGCTCCACCAGGCTGAGCTACCGGGGCTTCATGACCTTGCATAGTTAATTATTTTAAATTTTTCTCCCATTACATACGACTGGTTACGTTAACTAATGTGCATTAACCTGGTGGTTCAATGATTTCGCTGAAGCAGTTTTCACTAACGTACCCAGCTTCATAATAACCCTGTGGTACTGTGCATTGGCCAATAACGGATGGTTCAATGATCCCACTATTAAGTGCAATGCGGTATACGTATGACTCACCCATTAGCTCACCACTGGTGAATTGCGATAAACCAATCCAAGTACCATTGGGGGCTAGTTGAGTGGTGGGTTTTCCAGTATCGTAAACGTAGTCTGTGTAGAATGTTAAATTACCCCCAGTGATGCTTGGTGGGCAATCATAGACGCCATTGTACTCAGGGGTCTCGACAATGAATTGCGCCGCCTGCCAATTAGTGGCCTGGGTTTGGATAGTGATGGTTAAGGGCATGTTGTAAGTGGCCTCCAGGTATGTGCCATTGGGGTAACCTATGTACCAGTTAATGTACCATGATTGAGTATTGGATGAAGTGTAGTTGTAGTATGTATCCACGGTTATCGTTGAGTAGGGTACTACTGCATATGGTGCCGTGTTGATTGGTGTTATTAAGTAGCCTTGGGGTTCATCAGCGTAGAATAATTGATAAGTGAACCCTGAACCCAATGATTGCCAAATCCAACCTGCTTGAATATAAGGCTCATACCACTGGTTACCTGGGGATAAACCAATCCAAGCCGCCAAGCCGGGTACACTGTATGTGCATGAAACTGGGGATAACTGTGGTACGGTTATCCAACTTGTTAAGGCCTCAAAGGTATCGTTACCGTATGGGCTTACTCCACTATCGTATGAAACCACGTACCCAGCCCAGTTACTTGACCCAACACTAACTGCATTAATCCCCTGCAGCTTCACACTATTCAATGCCTTAATCTCACCCCTGGAGACTAGCCTAATATCAATGTTAACGCTGTAAACGCTGTATGTTGGATCACTGTTAACGCTATATGTTGATGCTGACCCATTCTTGGAGCCATACATCGTTACGTAGATTAAGCCAACCCTACTGCCACCTGCGTATACGCTGAATACCCAATCATAGTATATTGAACCAGTACTAACGTATGTTGGTATTGAACTATTTACCTTAACCCACTGCACCTGGAATCCTAATGCGCTGAGGCTTAATTCACCACCATTAATATAATTCCTAACCTCCCGTATTGAATACAGTATGCTTAACACTAGTGCAGTTGCATTACGTACATGCGGCATGAGGAGTTTATTGGGTTCATCACTGAACCAGAAGAAACCCGGCATTTTAACGCTAATCCCCAGGGGTAGGCATAGGTTACTGTAGGATGTGTTGAGGGTTGGTATGTGAATACTACTGCACATGAATTCAACACTATGGAATTCCGTTAAGTAAGTGATCTCTGGGTTTGATATGTTGTAGGAATACTTAATGTACCGTGACTCATTCACGTTAATGTTAATGATGAGCTTATCATTATTATTAAGCAACACAGCTGGGTGAGTCCTAAGCACGCCAATTATTAACTCACGTTTAATAGTCATATTCAAGTACACGGTATGACTACCTGGGGGTCCGGTGAAGAGGCTTAGATTAACTTCACCGTAGGCTATGTTCTTTAGGGGCTGGTAAATTAGGCATGGTGTTGAGTAGCTTGGATTAACTATTTCAGTAAACCCATTACTACTCTGCCCTGGTTTACCATTGATTTTGAAGCCGATGCAAGATAGGGTATTATTCCCAATTACCCCCTTCATTTCAGGAAGCGCGGGTATTAGCCTTGCCTCTACAGCTAATAATGTGTCAAAGGCGTACTGCACCATCGTGGGTTCACTGGTGAATTGCCCAACATAGGATGAGTTAACACTGTAGGGTAGGCATATTGTTTCATTAAACACGCCTATACTGCTTAAATTTAACGTAATGCACTTAATGATCATTAATGTTGAACCCGATGAATTAATAGGCAAGTACCTTACACTGCCCTCAGCTGGTATTGTGACATATGAATTATTAATAATAACCACCAGCTTATATTCACTACCCTCAGCATTGGGGTGTATTACCAGAAAGGCGAATAAAACCAGTAACGCTATAACTAATGCTACTATAGCGTACCAACCAGGGGTCATAAAATGAGATGCCATATTGAAATCACGAACCAATGCTTATAAACTCTTTTCACTATAGAGTCTATTGTGTTTTTATGGATTACTTCCTAGAGTGATACATAGTTTAGTGTAGGCATTGATAAGGGTTATTCATTTCTAGGATACAGCCGTAATCATACGTTATCAGTAATCATCCTTAATTTTGAGAAATCAGTGAGCTTCATATCCCCAAGGTAAGGTGGTTTATTCAGGTGGTATTTCCTTAAATGTGATCATTAAGTCTATACCTTCCCTACGTGCCCTAATGTACCTGGCTACTTCAAATATTATTACTCCAGCTGCGAATACCGCTATGAAGAATGCGAATATTAGGGCGCTTGTTATTGGGGTAAATAGGTAGACTAGCGGATTGCTTACCTCCATGTAACTTACCCAGGTGAAGTAACCTGTTAAGTATAGGCCAATTATGGTGATTAACGTATTCCTCCTCTTAACACCATAGGCTACGGCCGTTATCGATAATATTATGAAGTACATTAGTATTGTCACCACGGTGCTAATATCCATTGTTGCTGATAACGCTGGTATAACACTGAACACGTACAGGTACATTATGATTAATGATATTGCTAAATCCAAACCATGGGCTATTACGGGTGTGTGGGTTCTTGGGTTAACATAGGCTATAAAGCCTGGAAGAATCCTATCGAAGGACATGGCGAATAAGTACCGTGCTATTTGAAGCACTATGGTGCTCGGTGAGTTAATGTACCATGTGAGGGAGCCTATAGCTATAATCCACTGCATCACCGGGTTCTTAATAAGCAGTATCGCCAGGGCGGGCGGATACGGTGGTGGCATGTTGCTTGGCCATGATACATTAGGCACTAGGCCATAATATACTGCGAAGGCGCCATTAATGAAGTTTAGGCCTAAACCACCTATTGTTGCCCATAATCCAAACCCAACTAATACTGTAATTAGTACATAGGTGCCTATTACGGCTAATGGTACTGTACCCGCTTCCCTCTTAACCTCGCCACCTATGGTTATTATGAAGTTGGTGTATGGGAAAATGTAGGCCATGTAGGGTAATAGGGCTATTGTCCCATAGATCACATTACCCTTAGGTAGGCTTAAATCAGCCTCAATGGCCTTACCATAGAACCCTGGGGCAATACTATTAATTACCGTGGGTAACTCACCTCCATATAGGTAAAGAATAATCATAGTTAATATGAATGTTACTGTGGCGATTAGTGATATTGCTGATGAAAGGTACTTACCAGCCTTAACAGATACCATGTTAATCAATATAATCACGGCCAGCATAATGGCACCCACTGTGAATATTACCACTGGATTACTAGTCACTAAATTAGCAACATTAACCAATCCCTTATCACCTAAGGAAACGGCTATGGCATATAATGATGGGCCAAGCGCCGTGGTTAATGCAAAAACCATGGATACTGCATTAAAGAACATTTGATCAACAGTAAACATGAGTAGGCTTGCGAACCCAATCCTAGGCTCAAGGTTACGGCTCATGAACACGTAGTCACTGGCTGTCCTATAGTACGTTGAACCAATGAAGTTGATTAAATAGGCCATGGGGGCGAAGGTTATGAAGCCAAGTATCAACGCCAGTATTGGATTTCCAAAGGGGAAGTTCACAATACTACTGATTAACAGTAGGTAACCTGACTGGTAAGTAATGTATGCGGTATTCATTAGTAATGCTGCCAATGGTCCAACCTCTCTAACAAGACCGCTGCTCTGCCTTAGGAATAAATTAGGCTTACCACCCATAGGGACCAGGGGGATAATACTGAACCTTAAGGTTTACTAAACGTTTAACACTAATACTGTGTCTACGTCTTAGAGATAAAAACCTTAACCTTAGGGTCGGGCTTAGCGTTGGCGTCATTGATACAAATGGCACGATACTGAATATGATGCATGTTATCCAAGTGAAGTCATCTGCATAAATGTAATTTACAATTAATGGCCCTGCAATAACACATGCCGTTAGGTGATGGTTAAACTAAAGTTAATCCTAGTTAATAAAGCATTCATAATCTCCTCTTAATTCACCTTAATCATGTATTTGGAGCCCCGGCCGGGATTCGAACCCGGGACCTCCTCATTACCAGTGAGGCGCTCCACCAGGCTGAGCTACCGGGGCTTCATGACCTTGCATAGTTAATGCTTGTATTTTTTAAGTTTTTCCCATTAAGTAACCATCATTTGTGTTAAATAATTTATCGTGAAAAACCAAGTAATGATTCATGTATTTTAAAGGGGTATTAAGGTGTATTGTTTCATTAGCCGAATAGTGAGGCGAGACTCTCCAATGTTTCTTCCTCCTTCTTTTCCTCAGCCTTCTTCTCCTCTGCCTTAGCCTCAGCTGGTTTAGCCTCCGCAGCCTGAGGTGCTGCAGCCTGTGGTGCGGCTGAGGGAGCGGCAACAGGTAGTGCTGCAGCTGTCTTTATTGCCTCATCTATGTTAACCTCCTTAACCGCTGAGACTAATGCCTTAACCTTAACCTCATCTACCTGTATGCCAGCTGATTGAAGTATCTTAGTTACGTTATCCTCCGTTATTGGTTGCTTCGCATAGTGCAGTAGTAATGCTGCATACACGTACTCCATAACCACCTTTGCTGAAGAGCCTTTTTAAAGCTAACCACAATGATGCTCGATTACTATTTATTACTATATATTATATATTTAATTATATTAACTTGTGAGAAAGATTTATAAAACTTAGTAAGCCAGTCCCCTGATAGCTATGCAGATGCTAATTAGTGATACTAGGGAATTAATAATACTTGGTAGAGGGGGGCAGGGTGGGGTAACCGCCGCTAGGATAATAGTATCTGCAGCCACCAGGGATGGTAAATGGGGGCAAGCAATACCTGAATTCGGTGCTGAAAGGAGGGGTGCTATTGTTAAGTCATATGCAAGAATATCAAGTAAGCCAGTGATCTCGCATAGTGGGGTTAAGAAGGCCGACATACTACTTATACTATCTCCCGACATACTGAACCTCATTAACATTAGTGAATTAATGAAGGGGCGGGATTCAGTCATAATAATTAACTCCCCTACATCAATAAGGACAGGCTATAGAACGTATTGGGTGGATGCAACCGGGATAAGTGAGAAATTAGGTTTAGTGATGGCTGGTTGGCACATAGTGAGTACACCAATATTAGGTGCATTTGTAAGGGTTACTGAATTAGTTACACTGGATTCGGTAATATCATCTATAGGTGAATTCGTAGGGAGGGGTGATTACGTTAAATTGAACATAGAGGCTGTTAAGATGGGGTACAGTATGGTTAAGGGTGATTAATGTGAGTAATATTTACGTCAAGTACCTATTATCAAGGCCGGCCATGGGTGCCGGCGGTAAGACCGGCACGTGGAGAGTGCGTAAACCCATTGTTAACCTCGATAAATGCACTAAATGCGGCATATGTTGGCTTTACTGTCCGGAGAATGTAATAGATTGGCTTGAGGATAAGACTGTGGCAATTGATTACGATTACTGTAAAGGCTGTGGAATATGTGCTGATGTTTGTCCAGTTAAGGCTATTACAATGATTGATGAGAGGGTGGTTTAGGTGATTAATCGGCAGGACATGATTAGTAGAGGGGTTAGGAAGATAATGGTTGGTGATCACGCGGTTGCTGAGGCAGTTAAGATGGCTAGGGTTAACGTGGTTTCAGCATACCCAATAACACCCCAGACTCTAATAGTTGAGAGGCTAAGTGAGATTATTGATAAGGGGGAGTTGAAGGCCGACTTCATAAGAGTTGAAAGCGAGTTCGCAGCCCTAGCCTCGGTTTATGGTGCATCGGCTGCGGGGGCGAGGGCTTTTACCGCTACTTCAAGCCATGGATTATTCTACATGTATGAGATGCTTTGGTGGGCTGCAGCATCAAGACTACCTCTAGTCATGGCTGTGGTGACTAGGGCGCTTGGACCACCGTGGAATATTCATGATGAGCACACTGACCTATTGGCGATAAGGGATAGTGGATGGGTTATAGGTATGGCATCCAGTGTACAGGAGGCCTTCGACATGACTCTCACCGCCTTTAGGGTAAGTGAAGATGAGAGAGTCCTATTACCAGTGGCTGTGGGTCTTGATGGATTCGTGTTAAGCCACACAACGGAGCCAATCTACGTTCCTTATCAGGAGGATGTGGATGCTTGGTTACCGCCAAGGAACCCTAAGGTACCTTATGTTATTGAACCCGGTGGGGAACCGGTAACCTTAGGTAACTTGCCTAAGTCTGACCTGTACCATGAGCTTCATAAGGTTTACATGGATGAATCAATGAATGAGGCTAAGAAGGTGATTGCAGAGGCGTATAATGAGTACGGTAAATTAACTGGGAGGAATTATGAACCATTAATTGAGTGCCACAGGTGCAGTGATGCTAAGTACCTTGCAGTAACCATGGGTGCATGGAGTGGGGATGCGGAGATCGCCATTGATGAGTTAAGGAGAGAGGGCTACCAGGTAGGGTTAATTAGGATCAGGTACATTAGACCATTCCCTGATGATGAGGTTTCAGAACGCATTAATGGGGTTAAGGGGGTTATTGTGTTTGATAGGGATTACTCAATGGGCTTCGGTGGAATATTGGCTGGTGAATTAATGGGTCTAGTGCCGGGTAATGTATCGTTTAAGGGTGTTGTAGCAGGCTTAGCTGGTGTTGATATGTCGCCAAGTGAATTCAAATCCATTATAAGGGATTTCATAAATGAAACCGAGAGGAACGGCGTCATGAGGGTGAGGAAGTGGTGGTATATACCTAATACCAATGGGGGTGATTAATCATGGTCACTATGAGTGAACTTCACAAATATGGGAGAACTAAGGTAATAATGCCCGGTACAGCAGCATGCCCAGGTTGCCCACTTCAAATAGGCTTAAGGCAATTAATAATGGCATTGGAGGGGAAGTTAACCCTCGTCATACCTGCCGGGTGCTCAAGCGTAATACCTGGAGCAGCACCATACACATCATTCACAGTACCGGTTATGCATGTACCCTTCGCCTCAAGCCCCTCAGTGGCCAGTGGTTTAGTTAGGGCTCTTAGGGCTAGGGGTGTTGATGGCCACGTGGTTGTCTGGGCTGGCGACGGGGCAACAGCGGACATAGGTTTCGCTGCCTTAAGTGGGGCAGCCTATAGGAATGAGGACATTATCTATGTTTTAGCCGATAACGAGGCCTACATGAATACTGGTATTCAGGCTAGTGGAACTACGCCTAGGAAGGCTTGGACTACAACATCCCCAAGAGGTAAGACTGAGGGTAAGAAGGAGGTGGCGTTAATCATGCTTATGCATAAGGTACCCTACGTAGCCACAGCCAGTATAGCCTACCCAATAGATTTCATTGATAAGGTTAGGAGGGCGGCTTCAATAAGGGGTTTCAAGTTCATACACCTTCATGCACCATGTCCCCCTGGTTGGAAGTTCCCAGATGACTACACAGTTAAGGTAGCTAGGTTAGCCGTTGAGACTGGAATGTGGGTGCTTTGGGAGTATTACCAAGGTAAGTTAACTATTAGTCCACCCAGTGTCCCGTATAAGGATAAGAAGAGGCGTAAACCCATTGAGGAGTACCTTCGCATACAGGGTCGTTTCGCGCACTTAAGTAGGGATGATATTAATGAAATTGAGGCCATGGTTGATCAAGAGTGGGAAACATTAATGAGCTTAGCTAACATACTTAATAATCACGCTTAATTAAGTAATTAAGGCCTTTAAGCTTTTAAATCAGTAAAAGAGTAGTGCCTATGAAGGCTATTGTAGTTAAACCCCCGAAACCCGGAGTGGAGGTTAGGGATTTAAGTCAAGTGATTAGACATGGTTCAGGCACTGTTAAGGTGAGGATTCTTGAAAACGGCATATGTGGTTCTGACCGTGAAATAGTAAAGGGGGAGTTAACCACAGCTAGGCCGCCTGAGGGTAGGGATTGGCTTGTCCTGGGTCATGAAGCCCTAGGTATTGTTGAGGATTCAAGTGACCCAAGGTTTAAGCCAGGTGACTTAGTAATGCCTATTAATAGGAGGAGTTACCATGGTAAGTGCCTTAACTGCCTTGTGGGTAGACCGGATTTCTGTGAAGCCAATGAGTTTGTTGAGGCAGGCATGGTTGGGATGGATGGTTTCATGGTTGAGTACTGGTATGATGACCCCAAGTACCTTGTTAAAGTACCTAAGGACATAGCTGACATAGCTATTGTGGCTCAACCCCTTTCTGACCTTGAGAAGTCTGTTGAGGAGATACTTAATGTTCAGAGGAGATTCATTTGGACTTGTGATGATGGAACATACAACTGCAGGAGAAGCATAGTCTTCGGCACAGGCTCAACTGGGATACTGATTTCACTATTGCTTAGGACAGTAGGGTTTGAGGTTTATGTGGCTAATAGGAGGGATCCACTTGAGAGTGAGGCTAAGATCACTGAGGAGGCTGGTATAATTTACTATAATTACTCTAAGGATGGTTTAGATAAACTTAAGTCAATGGGCTTCGACCTAGTAGTGGATACCACTGGTGCATCAGCGTCATTAATTGGTCATGAGGTTGAGATGCTTAAGCCAAATGGTATACTAGGCCTATTTGGATTCCCATCCGAGGGGGAGTTAACGTTAAGGTATGATGTTATACAAAGGTTCATTTATAAATCCAATGCAATAGTGGGTTTAATAAATGGGCAGAAGCCACACTTCCAGCAGGCTCTCGCTCACCTGGCTCAATGGAAGGTTGTTTGGCCCACTGTGGCTAAGTCTTTAATAACTAGGGTTGTTGACGTTAATAATGATAAGGAGTTACTGCAGGTCCTTAACCATAAGGAGAGGGGGGAGATTAAGGTTAAGATTAAGTGGAGTTAAATTCACTTAATCTCCCTAAGCTTCTCACCCAGCATGCTCTCTAGGTTGCTTATTATTAGGTTAAGGACCTTAACGTATGGTTGCTTAACCTTAGTTACCAACATGCCGGCACCCTCATGACCACCACCCTCACCGTTTAATTCCCCAGCAATCTTACTTAGGAGTTCAGCAACATTAATTGTTCTTGACCTTGCAACAATCCTTAACTCATCATTATGATCAGACACCACGAAGGCTGCATCACAGCCAATGTCAAGGAGTTTACCAGCAATTAAGCCTTCATAGGCGTTTACATTAGTTACGCAAATTATCATTGACCCAGCCCTATAGGGTATAAGCCTTATTGAACCCTTAATTAACGCTATTTTAGCTGACTCATCAAGCTCCCTAACCAGTAATGCTAAGGTATCCCTATAATTGACTCCACTAAACTTAAGTAACCAAGCCACGGTTTCAAAGGTTCCTTGAGTAGCCCTACTGAACCTATTTGTTTCACTTAATATGGCTGCTAACGTTAACGTGGCCATTAATCCACTGGGTATGTAGCCTAATTCCCTTAATACATTAACCACGACCTCAATGGTTGATGATGATTCAGGGTCAATGAACTCCAAATCCCCCCTAATCCCCCTAACCTTATGATGATCAAACACCACAACCTTACTGTCCTGGCATATTTCAGTATCCAACTGAGCCTTATTAGCTACGTCAAAAAGTATTGTTAATTCACCGCAAGTGCAGGTTTGCGTGCAGTTAAGTTCAATACCCAGCTTACCAAGTACCTGCTTAGCCTCCTTATCTGCGTTGCAACTGGTGAGGCAACTTAACTTACCTAACTTATTTAAGTAATCTCTAAACAGTAATGCTGAGGCAAGTGAATCCAAGTCAGGGTTCCTATGTGTCATTAATGTTACTCTTTGCGAAGTGTCAATCAGTCTCTTAAGCTCATTTAACATTGATTGCGGTTCAGCTAAAGGCTTAAAAATCAAACCCCACAGTAATATAAGTGTGGTAGCCTTTATTGAATCCACGGTTAAGGATTACGTGAAACTACTTGATGATAGGATAAGTAAGCTAAGGGAACTCTCCAGTAGGTTGAGTGATAAGGTGTCTAATGCTAATGTTAATAACACTAGGTTAAGTATTTTAAGGTTTGAGAACAGTGAGGTGTTCATAGTTAATGGCAGTGATAATGAACAGCTAATGAACGCCTTAATGCTAATCCTGAAGATAGTTAACTTCCAGGAGAAACTATACACGTTGGTTAAGAATGATTTAAGTAAGTTATCTAATGATGATGTCAAGATCGCTGTAATCGAACCCCTAGGCCTACCCACTAGGATAATCCTGGTGCCTAATAATGCTGCCCCTGGTAGTTAACATTGATGAACTTAGGAAGCACAGGCAGATGATAGAGGAGTTGCACTCAGCAATAAAGGTTAAGCCAATAAGCATTAACTGGAGTATAGTGAATACTATTAGTAAGGCTCTTCCCACTAAGAGTGATGAGAAGAAGATTATTATTAAAGGCGGTAGGAGGTCATTTAAGGTAGATGACGTTGAGGTTATTATTGCGGATACTGTAAGCATAGTAAACAACTACATGAGCATATACAGTACATATGCAGTCAACGTGATGAGGATAAGTAGGGTTATTGAGAATATCGTTGATAGTAATAAATCCCTCATATACATTGATCCATTCGCAGGTACTGCAATAATAATACTGAATCACCCAACTAATGTAACATTAGCTGATGCGAAATCATTAAAGAACACCATTGATTCACTGACCATTCTCAATGCAGGTTACTCCGAAAAGAGTGAGGCGCCGGTTACTCAGTTTGATTTTAAGATTGATGTGATGCCGATATTAAAGTCATTATCAAGTAAATCGGATTCAGTCTACATTGATGTGGATGATGATGTCTACTACATTATTAAGAAGTACATGCGTCATGAGGGGTAATGAATCTTTAAATACTGTTAAGTTAATCATCACTTATCCTCCTCATTACCTGAGGATTCCTCCTCACCGGGTAGTTTCATTAACCTTATCTCCCTCTTAGTCTGTCCACTTAACTCATCCTTAAACCTACCCATAAGCGAATCAATCACAGTCATTAACTTCCTAGAGGCCTCAATATCAGGGTACTTTAATAGGAAGGGGACACCTGCATTATTAGCCTCACTTATGCGTGGATCAAGCGGTATCTCACCTAGGAATGATACATTAGCCTCCTCAGCCATGCGTTTCCCCTCAGGTTCACCAAACACGTAATATGTCTTGCCTGTGTCTGGGCATGTGAAGCAGCACATGTTCTCAATAACACCAATAACTGGTACTTTAACCTTCCTTGAGAAGTCAATAGCCTTCTTAACTATTCTACCTGAAACATCACCAGGGGCTGATACGATAATACTGCCTGTTAATTGACCACTGAGGGCTTGAGCTATGGTTAATGGTGCATCACCAGTACCTGGAGGTAGGTCAATCATCATTACGTCTAAGTCCCCCCAATCAGTCTTAGAGAGGAAGTCCTCAATAGCCTTAGACACCAATACCCCCCTCCATACTACTGCTGAATCCTCACTTGGGAGGAGGAAGTCAATGGAAACAACCTTAATGTTTAATGGCCCAGTGGCGGGTATTATTACGTCCCTCTTATCATCATAGTAAAGGGAACTACCTGCAAGCCCCAGTAGCTTAGGTATAGTGGGTCCGTAAATATCAGCGTCAAGAACCCCAACCTTTAATCCCCTTAAGGCGAAGCCAACAGCTAATGCCGCAGTTATAAGACTCTTACCAACCCCACCCTTACCACTCATGACCGCGATCTTAAGCTTAACATTACCTGCACTGAAGCCTAGCTTAATCTGCTGCTTCTGAGGCTGTTGAACTTTAACGTTAATATTAGGCTTATTACTCATTAATGATCAACCTAACTACCCCTTATAAATCCTTCCACATATCGAATCCATTAGTAACCGCACCCAGCGCAGTGGGTTAATTCACTTTATTAAAGGCGACTTTAAGCAATCTTAGGATTCTGGGAGAAAAACTTAAAAAATAATGTAACTGGCATGTTAATGAGGGCCCGTAGCTTAGCCTGGTCAAAGCGCCCGGCTGATAGCCCTGTGTTAGAGACCGGGAGAACGTGGGTTCGAATCCCACCGGGCCCACTAATCATGTTGATTTTTACATAATCTTGCATAATATGAGTATCAGGGAATTGAACCAACATTAAGTGGGATTATGCTTCAGGTAATAACTAGATTATGATGTAGTAAATGTAGCACTTAGACTCAGCGTCTCTAACAGTCCCTTAGTGAATTACAGGCTAATGCCGTAAGTCTTACTTAAGCAAATACTGAATATCTCTTCACCGGTAATTGCTGTGAAGCCACTAAGAATACCTTCCCTTAAGCTACCGGGTGCAACGATATCACTCATACCTTTAAGCACTATTGAGGCTTGAGTCTCCCCTGGATAAAATTGAGACTCCTTGAACCATACCTAAGTTACTGCATGAATAATATTTTTATAGTGCACCAATGCTTAAGTAATCATGAGGGCGGCCAGATTCCATGAATCAGGGAAACCATTAACCATAGAGGAGGTTCCTAAACCAGCACCAGGCCCAGGTGAGGTTATTGTTAAAGTAATGGCGGCCGGGGTGTGCCATACTGAGCTACACTTCATTGATGGTGTACTTAACCTAGGTGTCGCACCCATTACTCTTGGTCATGAAATAGCAGGGATCGTTGATGAAATTGGGCCAGGTGTAAGCAGTGTTAAACCGGGGGATAGGGTCATAGTTTATTACTATGTTGGATGTGGTAGATGTAGGTTCTGCCTTAGAGGTGAGGAGAACCTATGTGAGAATATTAAGGCTGAATACGGCTTCATAACAGATGGCGGCTTCGCTGAGTATGTTAAGGTTCCTGAAAGAAACCTTGTTAAATTACCCAGTAACTTAACCTTTGAGGAGGCTGCACCAATAGGCTGTAGTGTAACAACTGCTATACACGCCACTAGGAGGGCTTCACCTAACGTCGGTGACTACGTGGTTGTTTATGGTGTTGGCGCAGTTGGGTTTGCGTTAATACAGTATAATAAAATGATTGGTGCTAATGTTATAGCAGTGGGTAGGAGTCCAAGTAAGCTTAAGTTAGCTAAGGAACTTGGGGCTGATTACACTATAAATGCCGGTGAGGAGGATGTAGTTAAGAGGGTTATTGAATTAACCAATGGGAGGGGTGCCGATGTTGTGTATGAGCTTGTTGGTATTAGGGAGACTATGAATAATTCAGTTAGAATGCTTGCCAAGAGAGGTAGGTTAGTGCTAATAGGTTACTGGAGGGATAAGCTTGAGGTTAATCCACTGGACCTCGTTATTAAGGAGGCCACTATAACAGCATCAGTTGGTAATACGCTTAGTGAACTCATTGAGGCTGTTAAACTTGTGTCCGAGGGTAAGATAAAGATAAAGGTTGATGAGGTGGTGGGTTTAGAAAGTATTAATGATGCACTTGAGAAGCTTAGAATGGGTAAGGTTATTGGGAGAATTATAATTAACCCATGGTTGATTAAATCACATTAAATGCATAAATTACTCAATGCAGACTACCATTAATAATAGTCTCGGTTAAAGGTAGAATAACACCATGCTAACGGGTTTGGTTTAATAAATTATCCCTATATAACTCCATTTGAACCAGCTTCCTCTCTATGCTTCTTAACTCCTCAGCTAATGTTGCCTTACTAATGCTGAGTTTTGAGGCTAGTTGACTTAGGCTTATTCCCCTAGGCCAATTAAAGTACCCAGTCTCATAAGCTACCTTAAGTATTTGAGTTTCTCTTCTAGTTAATGGTGCATTGCTTAATAATGCATTAACATTAGTATTCTTAATGATTCTTAACCATGCTCTCTCCCTAAGCTCCCTAATTAAATTACTTAGATCACTGGCTACCACTAGCCAGTACTCTAAACCACTAGTTATAAGCTCCCTGTAGTAGTACACGTTGTTGTTTAGGAGTAATTCAAGGACACTATTGTTTAATACCCTAATTGTACTTAAGGTTACTGTAACGTTATTCCTTGATACGTGTTTATCCAATACATTCATGGCTTTAACTTGCCTAAACTCCTTAATCCTACGCATCAATTCCTTAACCTCACCAATGCTTGAGGCATTAATGTTCACCACAGACCTTTTAATGCCAAGGCTTGGTATTGGTATTGATGACTCAACGGTAGCCTTAACTCCAGTGTCCCTTGTAAATACTGACCAGTCATCATGCTCAATAACCATGACCGTGGTTTGAATGGGCATAGTTAATTGAATCATGGTGAGCATTAATAAGCATTATTATTAACCTAATCCCGTTAGGAATACTGCTTAAATAATGCCTATATCTGGGTTCAGTTAGTGGTTTGTGTGATTTGTCCACAGTGCGTGTTTAGGTTAAGGAGGTTTACTGGTGTTGCCCTGGATCCTCCAAGTTTTGAACCTGGCTCATGGAGGGGTGCTGGGGATTTGTTAATTGACCCGGTGAATCATGAGTATTGGTTAACCAGTAGGCCTAGGGTTGCTGGCCCTAGGGGTTATGGTGTTGAAATATGGTACTCAAATAATGGTGATCAGTATAGCCTAGTATCCTTAATACCCAAGGAGGAGGTTTCAAAGTGGGTCGGCATTAATGTACTTAGTATTGAGAATAATCAATTGGTTCAAGACCCATTAACTGGATTATACTACTTATACATGTCCCTTGATATTGGTGATGGCTGGGAGACATTTATGGCTAAGGCAGATGACCCAAGGGGGCCGTGGAATCCAGTTGGCTTAGTTATAAGGCGTGATAGGGATTATGATAGTGCCGAGTCCAGGGACTGCACTATAAATATTATTGATGGTAGGTACATAGCCCTATGCAAGGCCGTTAAGCGTGGTGATGGTCCTCATGCATATACTGAATTATTAACCAGTAGAGATGGGGTTAATTGGGTTAAATTAGGGTTACCGACAATTAATGGTCAACCCCAGAGGCCTCAACCGGATGCATTCCTACTTAACGGTGACATATTACCATCAACCTACGGCCCAATGTTCATTGGTACAGTGACCACATTCTTCAAGAACGCTCACATAACTAAGTACTTTGGGGCATACATCATAGACTTGAAGACTAACAACCTTGAGGAGGTTTTCACAGCTGAGTGGAAGCCTGGATCAATGTATGAGCACCCGGAATACCCAATACACACGTACTGTAATATTGTTAAGGATCCATTCACTGGGGATTGGAGGATACTTATTGAGGCTATTGACCCAAGGTACACTAAGGAGATTGGAGTAAACACTGAGGTGGATAGGGTTCTTCAATACAAGGCCAAGGTACCTGAGGCGGCTTGATCCGGGTTATAAGAAACCTTGCTTTAACTATTTTAATTAATTTGGATTATTTAACTTTGATTATTCTCAAAACTCACACTTATCAACGGCGCCTTAGATAATGTGACATTCACCGCAGTGGGGCTGACCGTGTAATAAACCACTATACTGACTGCGTATGTTCCTGGGTTCAAGTATAGTGAGTACTCGTTGTCCTCGGGTGTTAGGGTGAAGCTACTGTTGCCCACGGTTACTTTAACGGTGAAGTTTGAGAATTCCCTCGATAGGAGATCCTCATGACTCAATTCGAAGTTAAAGCGCCCACCAACATTAACCACAAGCATCCCACTACCCTTAACCGAGCCTGACTCACCTGCCGTTAAATTGCCTAGGCTTAGGGATGCAGGCTGTACGCTGAATTCACCCTCAGACCCGGGACCTATTATGGTGAAGCTCACGTAGGCTAAAGTATGGTCTATGGCTAATACTGTGGTTACCGCTAAGGCCGCGGATAGGGCTATTACCAGGGCAATTAGCTTATTCATCATGGTATCTTTCTCAATAGGGTTTAAAAATATTTTGTGCTTTTTATTTAGTGAATTACTATAAAGTTTCATAACTCTCTTAACCAACAGTTAATGGTTTATGTAGTTACCCCTACTTACGTACATGAGGGTTAATGCATAAAACATGGATCCATTAACACTAATCACCCTTATTAATGTTGAAACCTTAGCCTCAATGATTATTCTTAGTGCATATGGGATTACTGTTAATTAATGTGGACGTTGATTACGGCTAGGGTATTAACCGTGGGGTACGTTGGTATCCTTAATAATGCATAAGCATTATTAATTGATTGTAATGTATGGGTTACTTAATTCACAATTGATTATTGTTAAGACTAAGCATGCTTCCTCATTAAGGTTAATCAACATATCATACCCATTAACCCTTCTAATTCATATTAATTTAACTTAACCAATCCCCCTATTAACCTTAATACGCGTCTTAAACCATGGTTAACCCAGTGGGTATAATTCATGGCGTTGATGGGGTTAGGAGAATTAGATTCAGGGTCTTTGACGGTGCCTCAGTGTGGATTGGCCAGTACGTAGTCACCAGTGAGGGTTACTTATGTAGGGTTTCTAGGATTGAGAGGAGGAATTACCTAACTGATGATAGGATATTGGCTGAGATGAGTAGCTTTGAGAGGATTGAGAGGCTTAAGAAGTATGGCTTCAACCTGGAGTTCACATCAACGATAACGCTTGCTGAGGCTTTAATAATAGGTGTTGTTGAGGGTTCTGGGATAAGGCAACCAATGGCTCCACCCCACTTATACACTTATGTTAATGAGGCTCCCAGTGAATTAATAAGTAATTTAACGGTAATTAACAGTGCACCCATAACGATAGGTAAGGTTAAGGGCAGTGATACACCAGCTAGGTTAGATGCTGAGAAGTTAACCACGCATCACTGTGCAATACTGGCCTCCACGGGTTCAGGTAAATCATGGTTAGCCGGCGTAATTGCGGAGGAATTAGCCTTAACCATTAAGATGCCTGTGGTTATAATAGATCCCCATGGTGAATACTCAAGCATGCAGTACCCGGCTGTTGATGATCCTTTAGCTAATGAGGTAGCGAGTATGGTTAACATATATGTACCTGGTAGGGTTGATACCGGTGAAATAGATAAGTATTACATGGCTAAGTTCGGGGAACCCAGGAGATACATTAGGATTGGCGTTAACCCAAGGAATATGCCCCTAGGAGTCCTAATTAAGCTTCTCACCCATTACTATGGTTTAACAGACACCCAGAGGAGACTGCTGGAGGAGGGGTGGCCTTATGACCCATCGATAGATGCACCATTAACAACCATAGATGAACTGGTGGGTGAGGTCATTGAGAGGAGTCGGGGTTCAGCCCCTAAGGGTTATGCTGGTGAGTCATCAATATCATCGCTGGTTTCCAAGTTGAGGTCATTTCTTGAGAATAGGCCATTCTTCATAACAATGTACGGCGAACATTATGGTGATGAACCAATAAGGCTACTTGATGTTGAAAACATGCTTAATAAACCTGGCATAAACGTAATAGACTTATCCACACTTGATTTAATGGATCAACAGGCATTAGTGGCCTTAATGCTTGACTCCATGTTTAATTTAGCTAAGAGGAGGCGCATAATGCCGACCTTCGTGATAATTGAGGAGGCGCATAACTTCTCACCCTCGAAGGCATTATCCATTAGTAAGTCATCAATACTCAGGATTGCAAGGGAGGGTAGGAAGTTTGGGTTAGGTTTATGCATAGTGTCTCAAAGACCCTCAAGGATTGACCCAGACGTGCTTAGTCAATGCATGACCCAAATCTTCAAGAGAATAATTAATCCCCTTGATTTAAAGTACGTTGCCTCTGTTGCTGAGAATATTTCAAGCGATGAGTTAACAACCCTTAAGTCACTTAACCCTGATGAAGCATATGTAACGGGTATGGCTACACCAATACCACTCCTGGTTAGGGTTAAGGGTAGGTTAACTCACCATGGTGGTGTAACTAGGTGGATTAGTACCATTAATCCTTAATCACCTGTGCTCCAGCATGGCTTGAACCATCTCATACATCAACCTGAAGCCACTACCCCTGGGTTTGCTTCTACTCATTAGGGTTACCCATGCATTAACCAATGCCCTATACTCGAAACTCATGTAAAGGGAATCAGGGTATTTTTCAAGTAGGGGGAATTTGGTTTCCCTTAGGAATAAGTAAAGTTCCTCAAGTTCATCCTCCTTAATAACCCTCCTACCGAAGTTAACCCTCCGCCCAGTTACATGCCTCTCACCCCCACCTGGTAATATTACCTTCCCGTAGGCCGCCTTAATCCTCCATGTTGAGGAATCTGTTGAGTAAACACGCAGTAGTTCAAGTGTTGGTGTTATTGATGGGCTACCTAACCCAAGTACGTGAACCCTACCATTGAATTCCTCCACCACTTTAGCTATGAAGGATAATGCCCTCCACCTACTATTCTTAGGCACATTCCTGGTGACTAAAACGTAAGGTACCAGTCCCCCTATTGCAATCTCCTTAGGGTTATGGTCAATTATGCTCCTTAACGCCTCTAGGACTATCTCCTCATTCCTATAATAGTGGATTACAGGCATGACCTCTATGTTCTCCCTCTCCAGGACCTTGCTTAACTCATGGTACGCCTTAATGGTTTTACGGAACTTCCCGAATGCAGTATTAACGTCATCACTCGGTAATGGTGGGTAGTCAAGGGCTAGGTAAGTTGAGGCATCCCAAAAACGCGAATACACCTTAGCAACATCATCAATCCCTATTTCAACACCCCTGCTTAAGAATTGATAACCCCCTGAATCAACCCAAATCTCCCCACTATGCTGAAGCAGTGAATGCAATGGGGCGTCGCCGGGGGGTCTTACCTTAAGTAACTCAAAGGCACTCACTATGACTGGTACATTAATAACACCAGTGAAGTCGATCCAAGGCCTAGGCGTAGCCCTCGGCGGCGTCCCAAGTAAAATCTTCACTGGAAGTACTCAGGCCTGGACCTTAAAGTTTCACCCATTTATAAGTCAATTAGGTAAAGTTAAGTAATTTAAGGCACAGTAGATTAGCGGTATCAACATCACGTGGAGTATCAATATCCATGACTAGGGGTGAGTCGTAATTAACATCAACCCACTCACCCATTGATTCATTAAAGAGCGTAACCCCCACGTAGCCTTCCCTACCAATCATGTTGACTACTGGTTTACTTGATTCAATACCCCTTTTAATGAAGTCTAGTATTATATCCGGGGTTATTAATGGAGTATCAACAGGCATTACAAGCAGTGGCCTAGCCCTAATCAACTTAAGTGCGAAGGAAAGGTCAGTGACGTAATCAATACCACTGCTAATGTATACGTCACTGTGAACCTCCTTAAGTATTCTCAATGTATTATAATTACGCATTGATGCGGATGCTATTATCTTATCGATACCAGCATTAGTTAAGTTATCCAGCACCCACTTAATCATTGGTTTACCGCATATCCTTAATGAACCCTTATCAACATTACCTAACCTACTCCCCCTCCCCCCTGACATGATTAATGCCGTAATCCGCATTCACTTAGTTCACTATGAAAGGGCTTAAAGCGTGTTACGTACTTAAAATTCCCCTTCAGGAGACTATACGACCTTAATGGGGCTGCTTGAAATTAATCTATTGCGCATTACCAGGAGGCTTATTATAATGCCTCCATGAGTAGGTAGACTCCAAGAATAATCATGGCAATTCCAGCAGTCTTCTCAATTAATGATCCTATTGAGGCCACTTTACTAATATTTCTCCTACCTAGGTTAGCTAAGGTGAAGACTATTGAGGCCATGGTTACGAAACCCAGTGAGAAGGCTGCGGTGGTTAAGACACCCATTAGTATATTGTGTGTTAACTGCGAGGCTAGTATTGAACCCAAGGCCACACCTGCGAATATTGGACCAATGCAAGGTAACCATAGTCCCGTTAATACTAGGCCCATTGTTAAATCAGCTAAAAGACCACCGGGCTTCACTTTACCCCCCATGTTCTGAACCCTTGATGTGAAGGTTATGAAACCCCTGTATAGGGGTGGTATGAGGAATACTAGACCCATTAGAATTAATATAATTGAGGAGACTATGTATAGTGTTGACCTAGTTACTCCACTAAGCCCAATTAAACTGAGTAGTGAACCTAAGGCTATGTAGAATACTAGGAAGCCTCCGAATAGGGCTATTGGGTTTATCTTCCTGTTAAGGGCCATTAATGCAATGGATACTAAGGCTGGTAATGCACAGGGCATTATTGCTGAACCAAGGCCAGCTGCATAGGATAGGGCTAATGTATATATGTTTGTGAATGATGCGGTACCCTGCCTTTGCAGTGAAGTACCTATTACATTGGTGTGAACCAGTGATAAAATGTCCATTAATATTTGAGGCGGGTAGGCGCCAAGTATTATCTCCTTAACGATTAATGCACCATCATTATCGTAGGCTACTAGTAATGTTGGGGTTGCTTGAACTGAGAATGGTACTACTTGAGTCGTATTAGTTCTATACACTCTTACGGTCACCTCATTGTTAATTGGTTCAATTAAATAAACAGTCCCATTAATCATAATATTGATGTTAGTTAACGATACCGCTGCCTGGTAATCTAAGTCCACGTAAATTGGTACATAATGACTCTGAACATAGCTAGCTACCGTGGAGTTACTTAGTACATAGGATTTAAGGTAATTACAGGCAGGGCACTGTGAATCAGCGTATATTATGAGGAGGTACTTCCCATTACTATTCATGAGGATACTCTGGAAGGAGCTGGGATCCGTTACCAAGTATGCGTTCACTAAACCAAACCTAACTACTGATAAGGCATAGGTCAATAAAGCAACCCCTGTAAGCATAGTGAGAAGCATAATCACTACTATGCGTTTCTTCATGAATCATTAAGCAGGATAGGTTATTTAAAAGCTTTTTTTTCTCCGGAGGATTGACGTTGCGTATGATTATTGATGTAATTTGGGCTAGGGGTCATGGTAACGTGAAGGCTACTCATAGGAACACCATTGAGATTACTAAGGATGATTACATTACTGAGAGAGGCGACTGCATAATAGCCTGCTGTGCCGATAAGGCTGCCTCAGACTTGGATAATGACTTCAAGAAGTTGATTACCAGTGGTTACTCATTGGTTTTAATGATTATTGTAGCTGGTTCAAGCATAGATATTGTGACTGGATTAGGGTTAAGTGGGTTGAGGCTAACTGATGAGAGGAGGATTATAGTTAGGAGGAGTGGGTACATTGATAACGCCACTATTATGCTTCTTGCCAATAAGGCTGCTAAGGATTTGAATAGGGATCTTATTAATAAAGCCAGGGATAGTGAACCAATTGAGGTGATTTTAATTGGCTCAGAACTTGAGCAGGATTAATAGGGTTAGGGCATTGCTTTACAGGAAGCTTATTCACTTACTATTATCCATTCTACTGATAGTACCGTTGGTGATTGGGCTTGAGGAAAACTACACTGAGATATACTACACCATACTGTTGATAGGGGCAGCATTCCTATACATATACCAGGTTAAGAAACCCTTAATATCAGTGGTTATTAGAAGTACCCTTGAGGATGCTAGGAATAATGTTAAGTTAAACATACTGAGGGTTGCTGAAGTGCTAAATATGACTAGTGTTAAGGAGTTACTGGCTTCAATGGATAAGCTTGAGTACACCTTTACTGAATTCATTAAGAGTGTTGAGAGGGATTATGAGAGGAAGTGGGGGTATCTGGGGGTTTTAATGGGTATGGTTGGTGTTTACGTATCCTACGTAATGGTTAACACCTACGCATACTACGGGGTGTTGGCATTAATGTTCTATGATACGTTCAGCGCATTATTCGGCTCCCTCATTGGTAGGACTAGGATGCCCTATAGCAGTACGACAATTGAGGGTATTGTGATGGGTGCATTAGTTTTCTCACTGGTGGTGGGTGCATTAGTGGGTCTTAGTTACTTAACCTGGCTTTACTTAGTAGGTATAGCTCTCGGTATTGTTGAATCCTACAGTGGTGAGGATAATTTAGCAATCCCAGTGGCAGCATCATTATTAGCCTACTTCCTAAAATTCCCCAGAATCTAGGCTTAAGAACGATTCAACACTATGTGAGTCCCTAAAATAACCTACTATTAGTCATTCTCTTAATAGTCCTCCAACTCCTCCTAACTATTGGTGGTAAGGTGCCATTATTAATCCACCTCCTTAAGGCACTTATGGTCCTTGGGTCACTTGGGTAACCGCTCCCGAAGTCCCCGTAGGTTTCCTTAAGCCTACTTATTATAGTGTCCCTAATTACCTTAGCCACTATACTGGCTGCTGACACTAATGGTATTGACTCATCGGCGTGATTAAGCACTATTAACTCCACGTCCTTAACATTAATGAATCCCCTAAACCTGCTTGGGTTAGGATCAGGTGAATCCACGTAAACCCTAGTAACCCCGCTACATGCTTTAATAAGCTCACTCATCTTAATAGCCTCAAGCTCGTTCAGTAACCCCCTATTAACGTAATAATCTATTTCACTGGGCTCAACAATAACATGCCTAACGCATGGCGCCTTACTCACTATTAGCTTATATAATCTACTCCTTCCACTTGGGGTTAATTGTTTAGAGTCCTTAACCCCTATGCCCTCAGCCTCTGAATTACTCCAGCCCACTATTGCTATTACCATTGGTCCTATTACTGGGCCTCGCCCGGCTTCATCTATCCCTGCCTCAAGACTGTTTACCGTCCCCATTAAGCTTAGCCTTAATTCCACTTATTATTATTAATGCCTCATCAAACTTATCCTCCTCGGCTAATTCCTTTAAGTAAGTGAGGAGGGGCAGCATAATCTTCTTAACAGTGGATTTAACGGCTAACGCTGCGCCATCCTCCTCATTTTTTATTAAACCAGCCTTAACAGCCCTCTTAACCTCACTCTCCCCGATGCTTAACCCCCATTTAGTTAATTCACCTATCATACCTTCTATAACCCTCCTTGCAAACAATCTCCTGTACTCAATGAGCCTAAGTTCAATTAACCTACTTGCCTCATCTAAAGCCTTCCTCTTACCCTCCCTGATCTCATTCTCAATATTCTTCAACTCATCTATTGAAACCACGCCAGGTATTTCCGGATCAACATTCCTAGGTACCCCAACATCAATTATTATTGGTTTACCGCTTAATTCCTCTGCATCCCTTCTACGCAGTAGGGGATTTGTCGCTGATGTGGCGAAGATAACCACATCACTATCCCTTATTACGCTTCTCAGTGAGTCAATGGGCGCGTAGTTGAATCCATACCTTAACGCCGCAGCCTTAGCCTTATCAAGAGTCCTATTAACAATTATTACGTTTCTGAAACCCTTTTCAGCAAGTCTCCTAACTATATCGGATCCAATAGAGCCTGCCCCAATCACGGCGATCCTTGAGTTAAGTCCCCTAACCCTATGCACGTACTCAGCCACTAATGAGCCTATGCTTGCTAACCCTATTGAGATTTCCGGGAACCTGCTCCTAATCTCCTTCCCAGTCCTTATTGCCCTCTCAATGGTGAATCCCAGTAAACCACCCAATGCCCCCCTCTTCCTAGCATCATTGAATGCATCCTCAACCTGACCCAGTATTTCAGACTCCCCCACTGCCGCTGATTCAAGACCAGCGGCAACCCTGAAGATGTGGCGCACAGCATTCATCCCCACTAATTTATCCACATGATTTATGGTACCCTTAACCTTGTACATATCCTCTGCAACTGAATCATCATCACCGTAGACGTAAACCTCAACCCTATTACATGTCTGAAGTAGGAATACCTCATCGTAATAGTTCATTAATTTACCGTAAACCTCATCTCTATTGAAGTATGTTTCAGACAGGGTGATTGTGCTAACCCTCTTATGGTTAAGTGTTAAAGCCCTTATCTTACTCAAGTAATCATCAATACCCATGACTCCTAATCACCTCATTAACGTACTTAACCACATTACCCACATCCCCCTTCCTGGCAAGTTCAATGAAGTTCTCATCGTATTTAAGCTCAAAGTAAATGTTCATCCTAACATGCGGATCATTAACCCTCTTCTTTATTAACTCCTTAGCCTCATACCAAGCGTTTATTAATGGGTGAAGATCACTCTTAGCCAACTCAGCCTGCAGGTAATCCCTAACTATTGATGCCGCAACCCCACTCTTACCCTCCGTTGTTACTGCAAACCTTACCCCATTAACCTCACCCTCAAAGGGAACTACTACTTCTGTTTCATTGGCATTGGTCGTATCATTAAAGAGGACACGCCTATCCTTAATCATTCCCTTAAGCCTATTCTTAAGCTCAGTGTTAGTTGGTATTGCGTAAATTAGTAGGTTAATAATATTCATAACCCTACTGTAATCAAACATACCTGCATCCGCTATTATTAAATCAATGTTCCCTGTGGAATTAGCCTTAATAAGCTCACTCGATGGTTTAAGCGCTATAACCGTCACGTAGGCACCTGCCTCAGAGAACTTAAGGGCCCTCCTCGTACCAACGTAGCCACCACCAATGACCAGCACCCTCTTATCACTGAATTCCACGAATAATGGTACCCTAGCCACACTGGCCTATAGTTAATTAACTTATAAAACTCACCACCTTCAAATGCCTTTAGATTTGAACATGAGTAGTATTAATATAGTTAACCCAATAACCAGCACAATCACCATAACTACCTCACTCACAGTTACTGCACTCCCCCCAATTGAACTGAATTGAACACTGGGTGCTTGGAGTGCAGGGTTACTGATACCTATTGTGTAATTAACCCTCATCACGAATGGCTCACCTGACAGTGTTGTGACATTATAGATTACGTTTAAACCACCGCCAATCCAATTACCCAGCACTGCGAATATGGCGCCGTTTAAATTCACCGGTATTATAGTTGACCTGCAGTTATTAACATTAAGTATTGATAGGTATGGTTCCCAAGTGGCGTCATTAATAATACCTCCCCCGAGTAGGGCAGTAGTGGCGTTAACCCAATACACATCAAATATTACTGCACTTGGGTTTATGCAGTTTGTGTAATTAATTAATGTACCATTATTATAATATAGGAGTGAAGTACCCATGGTGTAGGCGTTACCTACTCCAGACAGGTACATGGTTGGTATTGTTGATGAGGATTGTCTAATAATCATTATTGGTATTAAGGCTTCATTATTAAATTGAAATAAACCAAGCGGTAAACCCTTAATCTGAGGCATGCTTAATGTCTTAATCCCATTACCATTAATTAAACCTAAAAGTGGCGTTAGGCTACTTGACATTGCCAGAATAAGCAGTGAGTCACCCTGCACTGCAGCTGATACTGGTGTTGATGATGACCAAACACCCTTAAATATACTTGTTAAATTAAATACGCTTCCCTTACTTAGATTTATTAGGAATGCTGATGCATAGCCATTAATCACCCCAAACACGTATACTGTATCATTAAGTACTGCTAGGGCATAGGGTTGCAGACTGATTGGTAGGTAACTTGATAAGTTGGTTACCTCTGTTATGTAATTACTTCCAAGCTTAAGCCTAATTAATAATGGACCACCACTACTGAAGCCGAGTAAATACAATTGATTACCATACTGATACGTGTTAGTCACCAATACACCCTGCCCATTACTAGGTATTACATTAACGTTAAACCAACCTGAGTCATTAACTACATAAACCTGTGAGTACTGGCTGGTTGAGGTGAAGTTCACTATAACTGCTAATAGGTAATTACCCCCACTATATAGGTAAACTACTGGTGCCTTAAGTAATCCCAATGTTAATATTACTAATGCTAAACTTAACATTAAACCCGCTCAGTATTGCTTAGTATTAAACCTTTCTATGTTAACGCTATTAGGAACCCAGCCGTGATGTACCTTTATTAAACACCAATAGCCACTAATGCTAAACCAATGAAGACTAAGGCTAAGCCAGCCACGAAGAGGTATAAGGCTTCAGGTAGTGTTCCAATTTGAACCTCCCATATGAGGTCTTTACCATAATACTGACACACACCGTAGTTAAGTATTGATACTTGACTACTGCTAATTATTGATGGGGATGATTGACCCCCATTAAGTATTGGCGGTATGTATGAACCATATGAGAATAATAATGTCCCATTTAAGGCGTACGCAGTTACCTTCATTGATACATGATATATCTTAGTGTAATTATTAATCATGCTCACTATACTTGATTTATTAACTAAATTCATTTCAGTTAAAGTACCTATGAATTCTAAGCATAATGTTGTTGCATTATGTTTACTAGATAATGATAAGTACACATGGGATAAGTACAATAGAATCCCCGCAGTTATAACTGCCGCTACACCTATTATGATCATGATCCTTTTAACACGGGCTGGTAGCTTAGGCACATGAATTAAGTGCACATGCGTTTAAAACTATTATTCCACTAAGTGGTGAATTGCATTGGTAAGGGTAATTTAACGGCTTAAACGCGCTATGTAGAGTATGTGTGATACCTGGTCAATAATTAGGTTAAGCCCGGTTTCAACAGCATCAGGTGATCCGGGTAGGCAAACAATCAACTTATTATTAATAATCCCTGCTGTTGCCCTACTTAACATTGCCGATGCCCCTATTTTCTGATAACTGATGAATCTGAATAATTCCCCAAAGCCCTCAATCTCCTTACTGAATAATGGCCTAACAGACTCAATGGTTACGTCACTTTTGGCTAAACCTGTACCACCTATTAGAACTATGACATCTACATTATCCTTATGAATTAATTCATTCAAGGCATTCTTAATCATGTACTCATCATCACTAACCAACAGCCTCCCCACTACTAAATGACCAGAGTTAGTTATTTTTAGGGAAGCTAAATCACCTGACTCATCCGTATACTGTTTACCAGCCTTCATTAACTCGTACCTTGACGTACTCACAGTAATTATGAAGAAGTTAACTTTACCTGGCCCCTTCTTCTCATGCTCCACGTGAGGTGACGTTGCATTACCCCTATTAATGCTCATGGATCCATAATTCCTAATCCCATTTTAAAACATTGCTTAACTCCTAAAGGCTTAAGGATTATTGCGTGATTAATTCACATAAACGTAACCATCAGCGCTATGGACCATCATCAATTAGGTCCTCAGCTAGGTAAGGCCCACCAATAGGCCTTATCCGTTGCTCATCACTGACTTAACTACGCTTAATACCACTTAAATATTTACCTCCAGTGAATCTGATGCTTCTTCTAATCCTGGTGATGCTTAGTAGTGTGGAGTACGTGGTTTTATCATTGGTGCTTAGCTTCATTATACCCCTCACTGTGTTTACCTTACTTAACTTTAATGCTGTCTTAAACTTCACATCACCAATATTTTTCTCAATATAAGACTCTGCGAATAAAGTAACCATGTGGTCAAGTTGATTCATTAAACCGCTTAACCATGCCTTATCACTAGCATTAACCGCACCCTCATAGAACCTACTCATTCTTATTAAGTAACGTACATAGAGTCTCCTGTATGCTGAGGAATTTGGATTAAGAGTTAACGCTGCTGTTAATTCCCTCTTTAAATCCTCATCCAGAATCCCCTGTCTAATAATACTCCTAACAGTGTTAACGGTTATTAATGGATCAAGTGTCATGAGCATTTCCTTAATTAACGTTGCGGGATGGAGTCCTAGGCTTGTAGAGATTAAGGCTATGTCTACGTTACCTTTACTGAATGCATGCTCCATAATGATGTTCATTAATGTGCTTCTACGTCTAATATTAAGTGTACCTGCACTTAAGTCCCTTAGGTAATTCATGAATAATGAGGGTATATTCGTTGAATCCCTTAGTAGGTAAACGGCTAAGTTGCTTATGTTTTTGGTGTTAATTAAACCCCTTAATGGTGTTAATCCATTTAAATTAACGTAATTGAATCTTACTCCCTTGATGTTTAATCTCACGTATTGCTTAATTAAATTCCTCCTTATACCTGATACTTTCCTTACACTGTTCATGATTATTCTATAGGTTTCCGCTGATACTTTCAATTTCTGTAACACCTCAGTAACCCTCCCAATGTAATTAATAACCCATGGTGATGTTAATTCCCTGTAAATACTCATTAATTCCATTAATTTACCCTTATCAACACTAGCAAGCCCAGACTTAACTAAGGCTACTATTGCTTCAGCATTAGGATTCATGGCTAATGATAATAAGGTGAAAACTGCTAATTTATCATTCCTATTAACCCTATGTTCCTTACCCAGTTTCACCTCATTACTAGCATCCACTAACCTGGATATAATGTCCTTAGAGTGACCGTGAGTTAAGTAGGTTAATGCCGTGTACGCACTCCTCTTATTACTAATAAGCCTTAACCTACTCCTATACTCCATAATACTCCTGAAGAACCAATACCTAATCCTCCTCTGAGCCTCCCTACTGCTTAATAACCCCCTTTCATAAAGTTCAAAAACAAGAGCCTCATTTCTAATGAGCCTCCTCGCTAGGAATTCCCTTGACTCCACCCACCTATTCCACTTATCTCCAAGCAGTATATTTTCCGTTAATTCAAGTGGACCAAGGGGTCTGGCTAACAGGTACCTAATCCTAATCCTACTTATTAACCCTGGATTACGCCTACTACCCACTGTCTCCCTTAATAGGCTTGATAAGTATGGATTACGCTTTGACTTAAGGTAGATGCCGAATAAACCGTGGTTACTCAAGTGGGTTAAGTAACCTTGCCTACTGTAAAGGGCTAGTAATCCACGTATCCTCTGTCTATTAGCTGGGTAATAACTGTAATTTTCCCCAGTAATACTGCTTAGATCCGTGATCCCGCCTTTTCCTCGTCTAATCCTCATTAAGCTAAGTATTAGTGACCTGGGGGATTGATTACTGATTAAGAATATGAGGTTCCTTAATTCACTGGTTAACCTAATTATTGGTGTATTTAAGGGGGTTGATTCACCTGTAAGTATTAGTAGTGCTTCAAGTAAACCCACTATTGATAATGGGTACATTAACCATGATAATGCGCTTGGAATCGCCATGAATTCACTTAGTAATGATCCGTGAAAGTCATTATTCATACTTCTAAAGTATTCATATAGATTACTAGTATATGCTAGTAGGTTACCCTCGTAACCCCATGTGCTTAATCTAGAGCCCACAATGGTGATGCTGCCTCCTATTGTTCCATTACCCCTGCAGGTTATATTAATTAAATACTGATTCAAGTCCCTTGGGGGATTAGGGGTTATTGGGTTAAATATGCTTTCATTCCTTAACCAAACCACACCATATGTTAATGATGAATTATAGTAGCTTAATGCATATTCCTCAAATTCATTGAACCGTGAGATTAATCCCCCATTAACAACACTACTATTAATACTCAACACTTCTCCACTACAATTACTTGTCTTCCCCAAGTGGACATTAACCTTACTTGCATATACCCAAAGCATTATAATTGAATTATTCATGGTTGTTTGATTGAAACGCAATACCACAGTGTCATTATTACTAGTGGCTAACCAAGCTGAGGGTTCCCTTATCCAACGCCAAAGTGCGATCACTTTACCGTTAGTAATTAATTCATTAACCATTGGATGAACATTAATGTAAGTGACTGGGATCATTGACTCATTTACAGTACTTACTGTAATGGCTGCAGGAACCTTGATCCAAGCCACGTACGTGGAGTTCAATGTTATTAAGCATCCTGGTTGATTCTCATTAATCATTATTGATTCATCATACGATATGAAACCTACACTGCATATACTTCCTGTAATTAATGCATTAGGGGAGTTAAACACATATACGTGAATACTACCATTATAGTTCACTAAGTCAAGTGTCCTATTAACTAATGTGACTAGGTTAATTAAATTCATGTTATTGTACCCTAATGGGGATGAGGCATATACTGGAATCATCATTAAAGATAAACCCACTGCAATTAATGGTACTATCAATGACCTAATGCCCCTAATCATCACTAATGGTGCAAGTAACGCAACCACTGGTTCAAATGCTTTAGCTATCACCCATATGACGTGAATCATGTGGTATATTATGTACATTAATTGAGAGTACGAGAAGACTATGTACAATACCTCTGATGCTAAGTCTATTAATCTTCCAAAAACTAGGTTTAACCCAATGTTACTTAGAATATACCCTAACCCAGTATTATATATGAATAATCCTAGAATATTAAGAACCATTAGCGCGATGCTCTTAGTAATCATTACTTTAGCCGTAGTATTAATTACTAAGCCCCAGTACTCCTCCATCCTCACTACGGCATTTATGCTACTGCCATTGAATAAGCTAATTACCGTGAGGGACAATGACACTACACCTATGAATAAGATTACGTCATTTAGAATACGCTGATTATCATTCCCCCATATTTTATAGATAATGATTAATAATGATTCAATAAACATCAGTAACAGGGTTGCGTTAATCATGGTGCTATACTTTTCCAAATCTCAATAAATGGGCTGAAAAACACCTTGTAGAGTAGTTCACTGGCGAAGCCCGCCGGGTTAACGATGCTTGATCCACTAATGTAATTGGCTATTAGTGCGAGTGAGTAGACAGTCACATATAAGCCCACTATGGTTACTATGAACCATTTAAAGTTACTGAATAAATCCCATAATGCAGCCGCCCTAGCCCATCCTGTTGGACCAAGTTTACTTTCAATTGCCTTAACCAACACACTAATTACCATTAACCATAGCGCTAAACCCCCGATAATGCTCAGTACCCTGAAGGTATCGTTCATTATGGGTATTACTAATTCGTTTTCAATTTCACTAACTATGTCGTAGATTAAAGTAATCATTAGATAGTAGTTGTTTTGCATAGCTTATCCTCAAACTATGTAGGGTAATGCTGCCAAGTGGTATGCCCTATATTAAATAAATGTTATAAGCATATAGGTATGTAGTAACTATGGGGGGAGGTAATTCTTCACAAATAACACTATATATGTATGCACCATCACTATTCCTCGACTTATACATAGGTTCAAGTTTATTGGCTAATCGTTACATTAATTGCTCAATACCATTAACATCATTGATTAATGATGCGTACTTCAGGAAAATACTCACCAACAATCTAACTAATTATGTAAAGGATGAGGAGGTAGGCAGGATTATTAAGAATTTGAAGCATGTCTCATTAATATCAATAATTAATCCAACTTACGTCGTTAAGAAGGCTGAGAATATGGTTAATTTAATTAAGAATTATGAGAATAGGTATAGGGATGATATTACGGAGTGGTATAGTAGGGTTACTAACCGTAGTAATTTACCTTATAGTAAAATGATCTACTCCCTGAAGCATACCATAAAGATTACTAGGGGAATGGTTAGGCATTACTTATATAAGAGGGCGCAGGGCTTAATAAGGAAGAGTACTATTGACTCATTAATGCTTTACATGTCAGTATTACCAAATACACTTGCTGAATACTTGAATGTAACCAGTAAGAGTGATGCAATGGCTGTAATCTTCATTACCTCCTTGATTGATAAGTATAGTGCAAGTTACCCCATACACCTCATATTTGAGGTGTCAAGGAGGGTGCTGGCCATGAACCCTCGGTTACTGAAGGATACGTTAAATGGTATACTCACCAGTCTATCCCCTAAATCCAATTACTATAATGCATTATTGGCTGAATTAACGAGAATCTACATCTATAATTATGGTTCACTTGATGATGTTCAGGTCAATTACCTGGTTTTTAATTCCACAGTGGCTGATAATTTATTAAGTGAACACAGTACCGAGCTTATTAAGTCTAGGTTACTAAGCTCCATGCTTTATGAATACATATATAGGTTAAGCCTATTATCTATAAATAACGACTTGAATTCACTTCATGAATTATCTAAAATACTTGGTAATACTAAGGAGAATTTAATTAAAGCTATTTTAAATGAATGGAGTAAATTGAATGATGAATTAACGACTTAAAATCATTAAATAAATGCTGATTTTAAAATTAAGCAGGAACCTGAATAACGTCACTTACTTAAGAGTTTCCATAATTTCCATTAACGCCTTCCCATACTCCCTAGTACCAAGTGGTGTGACACCCATGTATCTGGCTATATCCTGCGTAACCTTCCTCTGCCTTATAGCCTCAGTAATAGCCTTATCAAGTAGGTTAGCTGCCTCGGTCCAATTCATGAACCTTAGTAGAAGTTCAATGGCCCTAATTTCACTGGTTGGGTTAGCAACATTCTTACCAGCGTACTTGGGGGCGGTGCCATGCATTGCCTCAACCATAACTGCGGTATCACCAACATTAGCTGCACCAATCATGCCTACGTTACCCATTAATGATGCTGCTAATTCACTTATGTAGTCGCCGTTAACGTTTGGGGCTAGGACAACGTCATAGGATTCAGGCCTAGTAACCAATTGAGCGAACATGTTATCAGCCATCCTATCATTAACAAGTATCTTCCCAGCCGGTACTTTACCGCCATAGAGCTTATTGACCTCATCCTCAGTCACTACGTAATCCCTGAACTCCTTTAACGCAACCTCATAAGCCCACTCCCTGAAGGCGCCCTCAGTGTACTTCATTACATTACCCTTATGCATTATGGTGACTGACCTCCTCTTATTATTCAACGCAAACCTATAGGCAAACCTAGCAACCCTCTGGGTTCTCCAACGGCTTATCGGCTTAATACCAATACCACAGTCCTCATCAACCTCAACCTTAAGCTCCTCCCTAAGGAACTTCCTTAACTTAGCGGCCTCAGGACTGTCCCAAGTCCATTCAAGTCCCTTATATAAGTCATCAGTGTTCTCCCTCACTATGACCCAGTCAATCCTCTCAGGATTCTTTAATGGTGACTCAATACCTTGAACATACTTAATAGGCCTAACGTTAGCATAGGTGTCGAGCAGTAGCCTAATAGCCACGTTTATTGACCTCCAACCACCACCAACTGGTGTTTCTAAGGGGCCCTTTAACACTACCCTATACTTCTGAAGTGCATCAATGGTTTCCTGGGGAAGCCTATTGCCAGTAAGCTTCTCAGCCTTCTCACCTGCGTAAACCTCCATCCACTTTATCTGCCTTGATGAACCATAGGCTAATTCAACTGCCTTATCGGCAACCTCCATGGCTACACTAACGATTTCAGGCCCTATTCCATCACCAAGTATGTAGAGTACTATGGGCTTATTCGGAACCTTCTCAAATACCGCATTCCTAATTACTATGGGTTCACCATCCTCAGGTGGTTTGTATTGAACAGGCATTAAACCTAGTTCTAAGTCTAATGTTTTAAGTCTTACTCTAGGCCAGGTTATTGTTTAAAACTACATAATGAAATAATGCTCACGCTACTTAATCACCAGGAGAATTGGGTAATGGTCTGAACCCTCGGTATCAAGGATATCGGCGTCAACCACCCTATTGGTTAATTCACTTGAAACAAGGCAGTAATCAATCCTCATTGCCTTGCCCCTATCCCTATAACTCCTCCACGAGTACTTAATCTCATTAGGGTGAATTAACCTGAAGGTATCTGTGAAGCCTTTTCCAATGAATTCACTTAACCACTGCCTCTCCAATGGTGTTAAGCCTGGGTGATTATCATCCCAAAAACTTGAGTCACGCCTAGAGTACACTGCATTGAAGTCGCCGCAAATGATTACCGGCTTCCTCATCCTTAGTTCTAAGGTAAACTTCTCAATACTCCTATTGAAGACTAGTTTAAATGAGAGTCTACTAAGGTCATCACCGGCCCTCGGGAAGTAGGCGTTGATTACGTAGAAGTCAGGTAACTCAATTGATATTACCCTGCCCTCATCATCAAAGTCCTTCACCCCAATCCCCCTAATCACATTAATTGGTTCAACTCTACTTAGCGTTAATACACCACTATACCCCTTCCTCACTGCTGGGAATCCGTAGACATTAAAACCCATTGACAGTAAATCCAAGGGTAAGTCACTTGACCTAATTTCCTGAAGCAGAATAATGTCAAAATCATTAAACACCCTTAACGCACCCTTCCTTGATATACTCCTAATACCGTTTACGTTCCATGACATTAACCTCACGTGACTCACCCTAAAGGTACTTCAAGCCCTCAGTTTAATTTAATAAGCAATCGCAGTAACTATTGCTGGGAATTTAATTATGAACCATCTTTTAACCTAGGCATGGATGCTCTATTAATGGTGAGGTTAACGTTGATTCTTAAGTGGAAAAGATATTTATCCCCAGACTGGGGTTCATGAATATGTATTATAGGTTCCCAATCACGAGGCCGAGAAGATTAAGGAGTAGTAGGGTGATTAGGAACATGGTTTCTGAAACCTCACTGTCGCCTAGTAACTTGGTTTTACCAATCTTCGTTAAGGATGAGGGTTCCATTGAGCAAATAAACTCAATGCCCGGCCAGTACAGGTACCCTATTGGTGATGAGTTAATTAAGGCTATTAATGATGCTGTGGAATCGGGGGTTAGGGCGTTCCTGCTTTTTGGTGTTACTAAGAGTAAGGATCCCTTAGGCTCATTAGCCTATGATAAGAATGGGCCTGTGCCTAAGGCATTGAGACTGCTTAAGGAGAATTTCGGAGACTCAATAATACTTATGACTGATGTATGCTTATGCGATTACACTGAACATGGGCATTGCGGTGTTGTTGAATATAGGGATCCGGTTCAAGTCACTCAAACCACCAGTCAGCCTAAGTATGTTGTTAATAATGATGCAACCATAAGTATTTACGCTAAGATTGCGGTTAATTACGCTGAAGCTGGAGCTAACGTAGTGGCTCCCTCAGGTATGATGGATGGGCAGGTTAAGGCTATTAGGGAGGCGCTTGATAATAATGGGTTCACTGACGTAATAATAATGAGCTATAGCTCCAAATACGCAAGCACATTCTATGGTCCATTCAGGGAGGCTGCTGATAGCGCACCTAGGTTTGGGGATAGGCGTAGTTACCAGATGGATCCCAGAAACGCTTACGAAGCCTTAAAGGAGGTTTCAATGGATCTTGAGGAGGGGGCTGATATAGTTATGGTTAAGCCCGCGATGCCTTACCTAGACGTAATTAGGCTAGTTAAGCAGCATTACCCTGAGGTACCCTTAGCGGCTTACCAGGTGAGTGGTGAGTATTCTATGATTAAGGCCGCTGCATTAAACGGTTGGCTTAATGAAAAGATGGCTGTAATTGAGTCTCTAATAGCCATAAAGAGGGCTGGGGCCAATATAATAATAACCTACTACGCTAAGGAGGCTTCAAGGTGGATTAACGAGGTGGAGAGCATCCTCTAATAATGAGGCTTCACTTAAATTACACTAGTTACATTAATTAACCTAAGCTTAACTAAGAGTAATAGTGTCAACTGTTTTCCGGCTCTTAACATCAATTATCTTAAGCTCATTCCCTGAAAGGACCATTACCTTAGGTTTACTTAAACTATAGGGGCCTGAGGATGATGTGAATAATGAAATAACCTTACCATTGTGGAACCTCCAATAACCCTCAGTTATGTAACTATGCCCCCTCACTATGAGGTCTATGTTATTTCTCCTAGTGAAATTCATTGTAACGTCTGGACCAAATAAGTAGGTTCCAAGCCCTCTAGGGCTGTCCACGAATCCCTTAACCTCATCACTTGGGTCATTCCAAAGGATTTGGAATGCCACCGGGTTACTTGGCTCATCATCATGCTTACTTAACTTAAGTATATCATTAATAGTCTCCAAGCCCTTAGCTAAACCACCGTGCAGTAGCAGTATCCTGTTGTTAAGTAAGGCTGCGTAGGGTAATGCCGGGAATAACTCGTGCATTATGGTGTGCAGTAGGCTTTGTCCAAGTAATGGTAATGCCTCATCCATGAAGCCGTAGGTTTCATTCATAATGTATGACTCATGATTACCCCTTAACGGTATCATGCTTCCCTGCAGAAATAACCTAAGAACCCTCTCAAGTGTTTCAACCTGATACTCACCCCTATCCACGTAATCCCCTAAACCAATGTATAGCCAATCACTGGGTGGGTAATCATTAATCACCTTCTCTAATGAATCCAAGTCACCATGCAGGTCACCAAGTATAACCACCCTATTTGAATTAACCTTAACCAATGTCTCCAACTCACTTAACTTATCCAACACCTTATCCACCAACTCCTTAAAATTACTCCTATTAATCATTGTTACTTAGCCTTAATTACGAATCACTTTAATAAGATTACGCGCTTGGCCTCTGCGGAAGCCCCTCGTTCTTAGCCTCCTCGATTAATTTACTTAACTCATCAATGGTTAGCTTCCTGAATGACTTAGTCTTAGCATCTATTACACCGATCTCAAACCTATCTGCATCAAGGCTCTCAGCCACTAGGCTTAATGACTTAATGGTTAACTTAATGCAGGAGTTAATATCCATTTCATACTTGTAGTTCTTCTCAAGGTACTCAAGGATAAGTGTTGAACCACTCCCTAATGCTGTTGCATAGTAGCCGAAGTATATTCCACTTGGGTCGGTTTGGTAAAGCCTAGGACCATTCTTATCAACACCCCCTATTATTAACGCTATACCGAAGGGCCTGACACCACCATGTTGAGTATAGGCTTGCTCAAGGTCGCTAATCCTCTTAGTTATATACTCAACGTCAGCCTGCTCATCGTAAAGTAACCTATATACCTGGGCCTGCTCCCTAGCGTAATCTATTAGAATTCTGGCATCTGATAGTAATCCAGCTGAGGCTGCACCAATATGGGTATCGATCATGTATACCTTCTCTATTGAATTAAGGTCTATTAATGGGCCAAGCTTCCTTTTTTCAGCGGCAAGCACAACACCATCAGAGCACTTTAAGCCAACTGTAGCCCAGCCCCTCTTAACAGCTTCACCAGCGTACCTAACCTGGTATAATTCACCCTCCGGGCTAAATATTGTTATAGCCCGATCATACCCAGCCATCTGTGGACTGAACATACTAAAGACCTAACTAACCCGTGTTTTTAACCTTTAACTAATAGTTCACTTTAACCTTAATTTAACCCCTACCTAGTAACCGTAATGCTAACCCCCGTTTTAATGAACTTGATGACATTACTGCATCATTAGTCAAGGGCTTTATCCATTGGAGTGGAAAGTAAATTATTTTCTAACTACTAAATACCTGGTTAGTACAAGTAATGCTACTGCTGTTAGGATTAGTGAGATTATTGATAGGATTAATGATACGTTGATTAACTCCATTTGGCTATAACTCACTGTATTAGCCTCATTAATGGTGGTAGTTGACGTAATGGTGGTCAATAAGGTACTGTAAGATGTCGAGTAGATGGTGCTACTCACTGTACTAACCAGTGTAGTGACTGTGGTAATGGTCTTAGTTATGGTTGATGTTTCAGTTACTGTAATAGTCTTATTAACGAATATTGGGGTAACTGATGTGGTATTTGATGCAGTAACAGTATATATCCTGGTGGTTAATTGAGGTTCAACAGTTATGTTTACGGCTTTCTCATCAACGAGAACCCAGGTTCCATTAAGCAGGTAATAGAGGCTTATGTTTAACCTATTAACACCAACCTGCATTAAAGATACTGTGAAAACGAACTTAAGTATACCTGGTGCAGTATCTACTGGTAAACTCCCAAGTATTAATGATCCATTACTCAACACCACCATTATTGTTGACATACATGAGTTTGGGCTTGTTATAAGGCATGGAGGGGCATACTCAACTAGAACTGTTATATTAGTAGGCTGCCCCACCTCCACTGGGCTAGTGTAGTTAACCCCAATTATCTTAACGTAATTCTCATAGTTTCCCTGGGCCAATGAGCAGATTGACGCCACCAATACTGCAACCACCACACCCACTATTATTCTCCTATCCATAGCATAAGCTTCGTTAAGCCAATTATTATGCGTTTCGAGAACAATAAGTTAATAAGGTTTGGATAGAGGAGATTAAAATCATGAGGTATGTTAGGTTCGGTAATAGTGGACTACAGGTTTCGCAGTTATGTCTTGGTTTGTGGCATCTTCCTCCTTCTAGGGTTAGGGATGAGTATGGTGTTTATAAGGTTGATGAGGAGGAGTCTGTTAGGATAATTAGGAGGGCTATTGACCTGGGTATTAACTTCATTGATACAGCCAACGTATACCATGGAACAATGCAAGGGCCGGATTACATCCACGCCGGTAATGCTGAGAGGATACTAGGCAAGGCAATAAAAGGTTATGATAGAGAATCACTAGTCATAGCAACAAAAGTTAGGGGAAGGATGGCTCCTTGGCCTAATGGTGAGGGTTTATCTAGGAAGCACATTAGGTGGCAGATTAAGGAGTCGTTAAGGAGATTGGATACTAGTTACGTGGACATATACTTAATGCATAGGCCTGATCCATCTACACCAATCGAGGAAACCTTAGATACCTTAAAGGACTTGGTTAGTCAAGGTCTTGTTAATTATGTTGGTGAAAGCTACTTCCACCCTGAGGATATAGAGTATATTGTTAATTACTCAAGGCAAATTCACCTACCATTCATAGCAATGCAGGAGCCGTATAACCTCATTGAGAGGGATATTGAGAAGGATAAGATTCCATTAGCTAGTAAATATGGCTTAGGCATAATGGCCTACATTCCCTTAGCCCAAGGTGTATTAACTGGAAAGTACCTTAATGGTATACCTGAAATGTCTAGGGCAGGTTACGTTGATGAGATACGGTGGAGGTATTTAACCCCAGAGACATTGAAGGCTATGAGGGAGTTCCATGAATTGGCGATGGAATTAGGGGTTACTGATGCTCAATTAGCGTTGGCTTGGATTTTAAGGAAGTCGGAGGAAATGGGGGTTACTGTAATTCCAATAATAGGTGCCACAAGCGTAACTCAACTTGAAGACGATGTAGGGAGTATTAATGTTAAGTTAAGTGGCGATGTGATGAAGAGATTGGATGAGATTTCTAAAATGGCTAAGGTTAATTGGGAGGTTAAGTATGAGAGAGTAGTGAAACTAACTCAATGACCCCGCATTACTTAACCATTAAAATACTCCCCCATCCACGAATCAGACCAACCTCCTCCCATCCTAGGGACTAGGGGATGTGGACTATGCAGGGATACTGACACCCATATATAGACCAAAGCCCCTTACCCTAATTCCCTGTAAGATGCAGGACTTGCCTTATCTTCGTCATGCCGGGTTCAATTCATCACACAACTCAGAAGCACCCCTACTCACTAATCACCACTGGTGTTGGGTATCGGTGTTTTTATTAATTACCCGCATTAATAATGGTAGGAAGTAATACTATGCATAATGAAGCTTACTGGAAGGTATAATTTACGTTAATTTGATTTTTAAATGCTCAAGTGACGAAAAACTGCTCATTACCTCTTTATCTCAACTTTAGCTGGTTTAATCTCTATTATTTGCCCAGCCGCCACGGTTCTACCCATGTCTCTAAGCGAGAACCTGCCTAAGGCAGGTAGGTCTGAGAACCTTTCAACAACCACTGGCTTAAGTGGCTTAAGCCTAACCATTGCTACATCACCCCTCTTTATGAATTGAGGCTTCTGCTCAACAGTTTGCCCAGTGGCTGGGTCTAGCCTTGATATTAATTCTATTATTTGGGTTGGTACAGTGGCTGTGTGAACATGCATTACTGGAGTGTACCCAACGCCTATTGTGGTTGGGTGCTCTAGGACTGCTATTCTCGCCACTATCTCCTCGGCAACTGTTGGTGGGTTGTTTAGATGACCAACTACATCACCTCTCTTTAAGTCTTGTCTCTCAAAGCCCCTGACGTTAATACCCACGTTATCACCTGCCTTAGCCTCCTCAAGCTTCATATGGTGTGTTTCAATACTCCTCACGTCACCAACCTTAGCTGGTGGTAACGCTACTATGGTGTCACCAACCTTAACCACACCTGACTCAACTCTACCGGTTATTACCGTACCAGCACCTGTTATTGAGAATACGTCCTGGATAGGTAGCCTAAGTGGCTTATCAATTGGCCTTGGTGGTGGTTCAATTGCATCAAGAGCCTCCAGTAGGACTGGACCATTATACCAAGGCATGTTACTGCTCTTAACCTTAATATTATCACCTCTCACTGCGCTTACAGGTATGAAGGGTACTTTATTAACATCATACCTAAGTATCTTAAGTATCTTACTTAACTCACCCTTTATCTGCTCATACCTCTTTTGATCATAGTTAACAACATCCATCTTATTAACGGCAACTATTAGGTTCCTTATACCAAGTGTCCATGCTAGGAATAAGTGCTCCCTTGTCTGTCCCTGTGGACCAACACCAGACTCAAACTCACCTGGCCTTGCTGAAACAACTAATAATGCGGCATCAGCCTGGCTTGCACCAACTATCATGTTCTTTACGAAGTCCCTATGACCAGGTAGGTCTATTATTGTGAAGAAGTATTTAGGTGTTTCGAAGCCAACGTGCATGGCCTCAATTGTGACACCTCTCTCCCTCTCCTCCTTAAGCCTATCCATTATCCAGGCGTATTTGAAGTCCTCCTTACCTAATTTCTTAGCCTCAGCCTCAAGTTCAGCGAATGCCTTCTCATCAACATAACCTGTTTCAAGCAGTAGCCTACCCGTTAATGTTGACTTACCATGATCCACATGCCCTATTATAGCTAGGTTTAAGTGGGGCTTCTTCAATGCACTCTCAGTAGGGTTCTTTATTATGCTCATCAATAGAAGCCATTAATTTACTCTTTAAAAATTTAACTGAACGGATCCCTAATACACAATGCTTAAGCAGTAAATCCCCACTCATAACTAATAATACCCCACTGAAAGCCTGTCTACTCCTTATTCTACGTAGTGAGAATTATTAGCATTAAGTGCTTTGCAGCTTTCCTGTTAGCATTAATTAGTAATTCATTAAGGTTAAGGTTTAATTAATGACTTAACATAGCTTATTAGCCTACTTTTAAAGGCCTCATAGGTGAATAGTATTGAATGTTCCTTAACCCTCATACTGTAGGCGTTAAATAACTCCCCATTACTCAGCAGCCTGATTATTGATTCAACAGCCTCATTATTGCTTAAGTACCCTAACCCAAATTCACCATATCCAACTATGTCACTCCATAAGCCACCCGACTTATGCACAACAGGCACTACCCCAGCGTACTGGGCCTCAGCTGCAACAAGACCGAAATGCTCATTGATAGCAGTGTGGAGTAGTACCTTGGCTCTACATAAGTAATCCCACTTGGTTTCCTCACTGGCATCAAGTATGAATTCAACATGCTTAGCCTGCTCCTTAACAAGCCTAAAGTACTCCTGGTTGTAGGGTAGTCCAATTACGTAGAATGAGGCCTTAGGGTAATTAGCGTAGACTGCCTCCATTATCTTAACAGCATCTATAATCCTCTTATCAGGGGCTATTCTACCCACAGTAACCACCATTTCCTCTTTACTCACTGAACCGCATTGATGCGGCATTACTGGGGGATAAAGCACACCGCTTAACCTTGGTCTATAGGGTAATTGATTAAGAGTCCACTTTGAATTAGCCAGAAGTAGCCTAGGCCCTAGGATAGGTAATACTACTCTATTAAATTCTAGGAGAATTCTCCTCCTAAGCCTATAAGGTGGCATGTATGTTCCTGGGTTATTTAAGTAACCTATATCGAATGGCCAAATCATAACATGGTAAACAGTGTTTATTGTTAAATCATAGCCTAAACTCATTATTCCTGTTATAATGTTTCTACTTAACCCACGTATGGGTAGATTAGGATCATGATCAAAAGCACTTACTATCCTTCGGGCTGGTATATCATTGATCCTGCTGTCTATCCCCCCATTGAAGAGTAGGATAACATCCACTGTGAACCCACTTTCACTAAGAGCCTTAACCATGGCGTATGTTACTAATTCTTGTCCACCCCATCTACTTAAGGTATCATAGGTTACTGCTACATTCACCGGCTACTCACTGCACCGGTGGTATTAAGTATTAATAATTCTAGAAGACCCTAACTTGAATCAACAGCTTAAAGTAGCTGGGGACTTCATAATGCATTGAGCTTCACTTATAATCATTGAAAATGTTTTTAACCAGTTTAATAGATAGCTTACTCTGCTTACCATGAGGAGTGCTAAGATTCTTAGGGTTAAGAGTGTGGGGGATTTCTACATCATTGAAGATGAATTATCTAGGTTACTTCTCAATGATAAGAGGCCTCTTGACCCGGATAAAATAGATCCAATAGAATTAGCTTACTTAATATATATTGGCGACTTTAAGGTTTACGTTGATGGGAGGCAAGTCTCAATAAGTGATGTACTTCATTCAGGTGATTTAGAGAGATTCATGGTTTACCTGGATTTGAGGAATAGGGGATTGTACGTTAAGCCGGTTAGGGATGGTAAAATAGATATGCTTGTTTGGGATAAGAAGAAGAATGCCCTCTCATCAAATCCCCAATACATGATTAAGATACTTGATGAGGGTAGGGGAATTAAAACAACGGAATTACTTGAATTAACTGATTACGCTGAAAGGAATAGGATGAAGCTCATATTAGCTCTATTAAGTTCAGAGGGGACGTTAACCTACTATAGGGCGTTTACAATAGAGCCTACTCAAAGGGATGCGGAATGGTTGAGGGTGAGGCAGGTTGGTGAGCTTAAGGGACCTTGAACAGGTAATAGACGCATCAAGGACTAGGGGGATTAAGGTACTGGTGAGGTTTAGGGGGATTAGGAACTTCATCATGATTGATGGTGAAATTAAGGCGATTAATGTGGATGGTTTAAAGATACCTTGGAGTAGGGCCTTTCAGAAGCCACCACAGGTGGTGCTTGATACGTATCCTGTGGAGAGGATAGACGTAATGTGTGGTGATGAAGTGATTGCATCATACGGTAGCTTCAATGAACTGGTTAAATCATTGAATAGGCTTGAGTGCTAGTTTAACTAGGGGGTACTGGGTTAATGTATAGTACGGAAACGCTTATATAGAGGGGACTGGGGCTGAGGACTTATGGTCATGCTTGATGTCTTATCCAACGCCTTAATGAGCGTAAAGAACGCGGAGTCCAGGGGTGATAGGCAGGTTATTATTTGGCCATCTTCGAAGCTAATAGGGAATGTATTAAGGGTCATGCAGAGGTATGGTTATGTTGGTGAGTTTGAGTACGTGTACGATGGGAGAGGTGGGAAGTATGTTGTTCAACTACTGGGTAGGATAAATGATATCGGCGCCATTAAGCCCAGGTTCCATGTTAAGGTTGATGAACTACAGAAGTGGGAGGAGAAGTACCTACCGGCTAGGCAGGTAGGCATATTGATACTAACAACCTCTAAGGGCGTGGTATCTCACCTTGAGGCTAGGGAAAATAGGGTTGGAGGTATTTTAGTGGCTTATGTTTACTGATTAATTGAGGCTTCCTTACTAATACCCACTATTACTAGGTTTGATCCATCATTAGGGCACTTATCCTCCTCAACCTTACCGACATAGTCACCGGGCCTAAATTCCCTAACCTTAACATAACCACATGTTGGGCATCTAAGGGTTGCGTATTCACTTATTCTTTGGGTAACCGTCGTCGACATAATGTTCCTCAAGTCCTTTGATACTACGTAAAATAACGTTACCGCCACCGCAATGGCTATTATTACCGGGATTACCACTGTGTATAAATCAATGTTAACCAGCATTAATGATCACTGAGCTACACCAATAGTATTACCAACACCCACTATTATGACTTCATCATTGGGATCGGAGTATGAGTCAATTACCTTACCCAACCTTTCAACAACCTTGTTAACAGCCTCATCAATAGGCTTAGTCATGGCATTAAGGGCTTCAGGCATGCTCATCTTTATTAAAATAGCGTAAATAGGGGTATCGTACTTAGTTGCAATTGACTCTATGTTAAACTTCTCAACACCGATACCACCCATTGCTACACCAAGCCCCTCGGCTATTGAACCACTCTCCTCACCCTCCAGTTTTAAGGCGGCATCAATTGTTATCATTAACCTTGGCCTAGCATTAATGCTCTCGTAAATGTACCTTATTGCATCATCTAAGTGACCCACTGTTCCACCTGGCCCCTCAGCCTTAACTAAGTATATTTTCCTACCCTTAAAGTTGCATGAGGCTATGTAAGTATCCTTAATCGAATCACCTATTGGTTCCAGGTTGCTGCACAGGTTTTTGAATCTGAAGACTGTTAATGGCCCTGCTGAATCACCTATCGGTTGCCCCTTTAGGAAAGCTGGCACTGAGCCGTTTAATGCATCAATCTCCTCCTTTAGTAATGGTAATATTGCAGCTAATTGAATGAGCAAGTAGTAGCTCTTATACTTCATAGCTAACCTATAGTAATGATCAATGACCTTGTATATGAAATTCAACTCCCTTAATACATCAACAACATTGGTGAAATTCTGAATAATAGGCCTACTATTGCTTATGGAAGGCATAAGCCTTGAAACATCCTTCTCAAGCCTATCATTATAGGAGTTTATAAGTGCCTTATACTTCCTAACTAAACCCTCAGGCTCCATACTGGTCGGCTCTATTATGACCATTTCCATTAAATCCCTTATCCTACTCTCTATTAACTTCTTATCCTCATTAACCTTACTTGTTATGAAGTCTAGTACCTGCGTGATATTGTTATTCATTGAGACCCTTAACCTATTTAGGAAACCACTGACCTGTGACTGGTATCTCCATAGTTGGAACGTTTCATAAAACCATGGGAAGACCCCGAACCAAAGTACTAGGAGGATAATATTATATAGTATGTATTGTTGAGTACTCTGGCTACTCACTGGTGTTACTTGAAACACTTGAAGTATGCCTAAGGCAGTTAACGTATGCACCACACCCTAAAGACGTAGTGGGGTAATTAAACGTTTCACAGTGTTTAGGCAAGCACCCACCATGAATTAAGGATGGGGATTTAGCTTTTCCACTTTAATTAAAACTTTAGGGCATTATTTTTATAGGGTATAAAATTAAACTACAGTGGTGAAGTAATATTAGGGGGATTAGGAGCACTAAGATAGCTAAGGAGGATTACTTAATGGCCATTAAGGTGTTTAATGACTTCTATGGTGAAGCATCATTAACATTAGTAGCTAATGAACTCGGCGTAACCCCTGCCACAGCTCATAAGGTAATAGAGCATTTGGAGAATGAGCATTATGTTGTTAAATTAAGCAGAGGCATATACTCATTAACCAGTAATGGTGATGAAATAGCCAGCAAAATGCTTGCTAAGCACAGGATACTTGAAGTATTCTTAGGTATACTGGGCTTCAACATACTTGAAGTTCACGTGCATGCTCATGAATTAGAGCACGTTAATGATGTTGTAATTGACCGCATATACAATATGCTTGGTAGACCCATGACGTGCCCCCATGGAAACCCAATAATCGGTAAGCCAGAGGGAATGAGATTATCCAAGTCATATCCAGGCAACGTAATTATAACCAGTGTAGCTGAATCGAAAAATGTATTGAATTTCCTAATTCAACATAAGTTAAGCATTAATGATAGGCTAGCAGTTGTAAGAAGGAGGAAGGGTAATGTAACCATTGAGGTTAATGGTAAGAGAATCATCGTGGATGAATCCATAGCCTCAGGAATAATAGTGACTGAGGTAAAGTAATTACCTCTGGGTTAAGGTTAATACTAATAAATTAAAATAAATTAAAACCTGGAGGGGCAAAATGGAATGCATCGGTGAGTTAATTAATGCATTGGAGGGTTTACTTAAATTAATATGTAATGGTGTTGATGCTAATGAAGCATTGAAAATAATTTTAACCAATATTAAGAATAAGCAGTGCAGTAGCATGGTAAATAATGCCATAAGCAAAGTATTAAGGGGTGAAGTCGATGCCTTAAACGAACCACTACTGAATAATTACTTACTTTACTTTAAACCAAATGCAGATAGTAAGCTTAAGGGGGTTTTAACAGTGATACTAAGCATGGTTAATGAAGGCAAGATTAATGAAGCCTTAGGTTACTTAATGAGTAGTATATGTAATTTACCAGATTATGATAGGGTTTACGCCATTGACTTAGCCAGATTAATAACGCTGGCTAAACATGATAATGATATTATTAATTCTGTTAAATGCAGGATTAAGCTAATTCTCTCATGATTCACTTACTTAATTCAGGTGCCTTATTGGCTAGGACTGCGGCAAGAGCATTAGCCTGGGACTGAGCCTTAGCTAATATGAAGCCTATTGATTCGGCAGTGGGTATATTGGCGTTTATGGCTAGGTTACGTGCCTCAACCACCGCCCTACCTATTAGCACGCTTATTGTCTCTGGTATTAGTAATGCAGAGTTGACGGCAAGGTTGAATGCCCATGATGCGGCCTGCTTAAACATGTCCTCATAAGCCTTAACATCTATAGCTAACTCCTCACCCTTAATTATGTACTTAGCATTCAGTAGTACTGCCTTAACCTTAAGTGACTCGTAAACAGGCTTGACGTTAATTAACCTAAGTAAATCAGCTAACTCAGGGGTAACTGTATCACCAGGCTTAGCAACCTGAGTATCCCTGGCAACCCATATTTTACCATCCCTAATCTGCGTCGGTATCTTAAGCTTACTGAACCTACTTAACACAGGGCCTGGATTAATACCTGTGTTACCGGCTGGAACAATTATATCAGACTGGAGTACATCACCTGGTTTAGCGTATCTTCTAACTGAGTTATCTACAATAATCCTGTAGAGGTCAAATGGATTCTCATTAGTGAATATGAAGCCATTCTCACCGCTCAAGTACTTCTCAATTTCGGCGTTAACTGAATCACCGTAAATCCTCCTTAAGGCTATTAGGAATAATTTGTTTCTAAAAACCTTAACAACACCATGCCCCCTTAAAACCCTCCTATACTGGTGAAGCATTGATGCAGGTAACTCCCTTAAGTCAAATATCATTATTACACTATGCTTCTTGATTAATTCCTCAAGCTCCTTAAGAACCTTAACCTTCCACTCTGGATACGGCTTAGCCCTAACATACCTCTGCTGCCCAGCTGAAGTACTAGCCATCATTCACTCTCTGTAAGGATTATTATTAAAACTTTACTGCGGCTTAGGTTAATTAATTCCATTTGATTAAACACGCGCCACTGAATTAATGTTGATTGAGTTGAATGGTAAGCTTAACTTTTATGAAACCTACTGCTGTTGAGCAACCTCCTGGGTTACTTTAACAGCCTCCATTTCAGGCTTTGCCTCCGGCTTCCTTGGGTATTCAAGAACCTTAATCTTAATGATTTCAACCTTCCTAAGCGGGTATATCTTCTTGGCTACATTAAATAAATCAACCTGTATCTTACCCATTATTGAATCCCTAACTAATGAATCGAAGTCGGATTCCTGACCCACCTTATCTAACCTATCCATTATTGACTTCCTTATCAAATGCTTATGAGTCCTAGTGCATCTATACGTGGTTATGGCTAAAACCTCCATCCTTAATTTCCCACCATCCTTAGTGGTTACATCCTTAATAACCATTACCTTACTTGAACCCCTCCTAACAAGATTCCTAACGTAATCCCTCGTTAACTCCATTCCATTAAACTGGGTTAAAGCCCTACCATCATCAACACCATTAACCCTGAACCTCAACTTAACGTTAATGTGTGATAAATCCTTAGTTAAATCATATAGGGTTGTCTCAACATTCCTACCCACCGCCTTGGAGGGTTCATCAACTGGAATTTCAACTATAGCCTGACCCCCTAGGAAAGCTGGTGCATAGACTGTTAGCCACTTCTTAAACGCCCACTTCCCTAATGGTATCCTCTGCTGCGTAGCCGCTTGCTGGGCTTGAGCCATCATTTAACCTACATAGTCTTAGTTTAAAAACTTTACCATTAAGCGCATTACTGCTCCTTCTCAATGGTTATTTTCCCTCCCTGTATCTTAACGTAAACGTACTCGCCAACATCCATCTTCCCACCTAACTCATCCATCTCCTCCTCAGTTAACATCAACGTCACCCTGGGTATCGGTACTTTTCCACCAATCATTTGACCCAACATTGGTATTGATCTAAAGACATTCTGCATCATTTCCAACATATCCCTACTTAATCCTGATGATTCACCTGAACTGGCAGCAACTAATCCAGGGTTCTCCCTCTCCTCAACAATATCAATCTTAAACATCTTCCCACCGAAGGGATCCATTATCAATGTTTTACTAACCACGTAGCCTTTGAATCCAGCCATAATTAAGCAACATTAATTCACTTAATATACTTTCCGCGTAAGGTTTAATCATAATTTTATGAATTAAGCATTGTCTTAATCATTCTCTTTAATTCCGTTAACTTAGCTCCACCGCTCATTAATACCCTTATTATTAAGTCGCCTAATTCAGGGTCCTGAACCATTGTTCCTATTGAGTTTCCTAATACGTCTGGATCCATGTAAATCATCTTAACGGTCATTCCACCATCAATAGTGAAGTTAACGCCTGTTATCCATGATGCTTCATCTGATACTAGGAAGGCTATGAGGTTAGCTACATCCATTGGGTTACCAACCCTGCCCGCTGGGTGCTGGGCATGGTCAAGGGGGTTTAATGACGGCTTCCTAGGCGGGTACTGCCACTCCGAGGTGTCTATCCAACCCGGCGCTACTGATACTACCCTAATCTTATACTTCGAGAGACTAATGGCGAGGGAGTGGGTTAACGCAACTATGCCGCCCTTTGATGCTGAATACGGTTCAGTGTTGGGTTCTGATTGAAAAGCCCTCGTGGATGCAATATTAACTATAACTCCACCGCCGCGTTTAGCCATCTCTTGTCCAGCGTATTTTGAACATAACCATACGCCGGTTAGGTTAATTGATATTACCCTATTCCACTCATCCAGAGTCTGCTCGAATATTGACTTACCACTGAAGCCTATTCCGGCATTATTAATTAAAATATCAACACCGCCGAACCTCTTAACGGTTTCATTAACCATGTTTTTAACGTCACTCTCAATAGATACGTCAGTCTTAATGAAAAAGGCATCTACACCATTGCTCCTAAGCCACCCTTCCCTCCATTTACCTGCCTCCTCATGAACATCAGCAATAACTACCTTAGCACCCTCTAACCCTAATTTATAAGCCACAGCAGCCCCAATACCCCTAGCTCCCCCCGTTACTATGGCTACTTTACCACTTAACCTACCACTCATGGTATAAGGAATCCTTAACCTCCTTTTAACTATTCAATTAACCTACTAAATCCTCGGTAACGTAACCGCACCCATTGATGCTGAGGACACCAGTGAGGCGTACTTAGCCAGTAATCCACTCCTATACCTTGGTGGTGGGGGCTGCCACCTACTTAGCCTTCTCTTAATCTCCTCCTCAGGGAGCTTCAAGTCAAGTCTACCATTCTCAACATCTATTACAACCACATCACCCTCCTCAACAACCGCTATTGGGCCACCCACAGCCGCCTCCGGGGCAACGTGTCCAATCATTAATCCCCTGGTTGCTCCACTGAATCTTCCATCAGTGACTAGGGCAACGTCCTGCCCTAACCCAGCACCCACTATTGCTGAAGTAACCCTCAGCATTTCAGGCATACCGGGTCCACCCTTAGGCCCCTCATACCTTATTATAACAACATCCCCCGGCTTAATTTCACCCCTCCTTATTGCTTGGAATGCATCAACCTCACTATTAAATGGCTTAGCCTTACCCTCAAACCTCATTATATTGGTTGCAGCAACCTTAACAACAGCGCCCTCTGGTGCCAGTGAACCTTTAAGTATCCTTATACCACCCCATGGTTTAATGGGTGCTGATGGGTCCTTAACAATGTGACTATGCTCAACGTTAGGTATCTTGTAGTCCTTAAGGTTCTCCTCAAGGGTCTTGCCGGTTACTGTGATTACCTTACCATTAAGTAAGCCGGCCTTCAGCAACTTACTCATTACTAATGGTATTCCACCAACCTGATCCAACTCAGCTGGCACGTAGTCACCACCAGGTCTAAGGGCTGCTATGTAGGGTACCTTCCTTGATATTCTATCGAAGTCATCTAGGGTTAATTTCACCCCAGCCTCATATGCTATTGCCAGTAAGTGAAGTATAGCATTAGTTGACCCACCCACCGCCATTAGGACTGTTATGGCGTTTTCAAAGGCCTCATAAGTCATTATATCCCTTGGCTTAATACCCAGCTCGGCAACCTTCATTAGCGCTAAGCCGGTTTCACGGGCGTAGATAACTCTCCTAGCAGATGTTGCAGGGGGAGTTGCGCTCCCAGGTAAGGCCATACCCAAGGCCTCCGTTAACGCTGCCATAGTATTAGCTGTAAACATGCCTGCGCATGTACCATAGGTTGGGTGGGCGTTTAACTCAATATTATATAATTCATCCTCAGTAATCTTACCAACTATGAAGGCTCCCACGGCCTCATGAACATCCTCGATGGTTAACTTCCTACCACCATAGAAGCCGGGTTCAGCGGATCCACCGTAAAGGTATATTGAGGGTATGTTTAACCTAGCCATTGCCATTAACAATCCCGGCGTAGTCTTATCGCATCCTCCAATACCAACGAAACCATCGAAGGCGTGGGCATTAACCTGGGCCTCAATTGTATCGGCTATAACATCCCTACTAACTAAACTATACCTCATGCCCTCAGTACCCATACCAATATTATCATTAACAACTATTGTAGGTACAGTTAATGGGGCACCACCACCAGTCTTAATACCCTCCTTGACGTATGACGCCAATTGAAGGGTATGTATGTTGCATGGACCAGCCTCACTCCAGGCCACTGCCACAGCCATTAAGGGTTTGGCGATATCTTCATCAGTTAGGCCAATTGATCTTAGGAAGGCTCTATGGGTGGCATTTAAGACCCCATCATATCTCTCACTACTCCTGACCTTAACCTTTACAGATACCATATGTAACCCTGGTGGTTCACCGTTTTTATGTATTAAGTATTGTAATGAATTATTATGATCTTAAAATTAATTCACCACGACTAAAAGTCCATGTGATGGGATTATTGACTTTATGGAAATACCATTCACTACGGCTTCCAGGTTAAGGCCATTATTGAACCTATAAGCAGTAGCAGGAATCCTAACACGAATCCACCCATTAGGTTTGTGAAGAAGCTTATTATTGATATAATTAGGAGTACTGCGCCTACTGTATGAACCATGCCCTCATTCGTTAATCCCCCCAGCCTAGTGGATAGAACTAAGGCTACTACGGCAATTATTATTCCTATAATTGACAATATGACCATGGGTATGCCTAATAAACCGATAAATGGTATGAAGGTAAACACTGCTGAGAACACGAATTCAATAATAGCACTGACTAGGATTATTACACTACCAGCTAATGATAATATGTATGCTCCCCGTGGTGTTTTAGACTGCATTAAGCCTTCTCTTTCAGTGCCCATTAATAAATATTCTCATATCAACATCATCCACTTTTATAATTCATCGAGTTCAATGTATTACCCTTTACTACATGTGTTCATTATCCTAGAAGAATTTAAAGGATCCTACTTTATGCTGACCGCAGACTGGAGGTAAAGTACATTGTAGGTGTCTCTTCTTTTAATCACAGCGAAGGTGAATATGTGGTCTACCTGCCCATCATTAGCCACAGCCCTTACGTACTTAACCTCATCTGGGTTATTGGTTTCAACACCATCAAGGTTAAGTAACTTAACATCAGTAACACTTAACCCCACGTTACTCAACTGCCCCTTCACGCAGTTTACTATTGAGTCAAAGGCCACACCCTCACAGGAGCCGCTCATGAAGGCTTCCATTACCTTACCGTGAATTGATTGAACCCTCCTACGTAATCTCTCATCTATATCAGTACTCATAGTTTAATCCTTAAGCAACCCTGTTTTATGCTTAACCTAAACATTACTGGGAGTCACCATTGATCAAGCCTATATATGTATGGTTCCTTAATTTCTTCATAATTAAAGCCTCCTAGGCTCATTACCATGTATGTATTCGGTATTTTAAAGACCTGGGCATTAATACATTTGAGGACTTTAGGTGATGCATAGATCCTTAAACCCTTGGCTCTATTGGCTTTAACAATATAGTTGAGTAGGGTTAATGTTGATTCACAGTTAATTGAGGCAATCTCCTCCACCGTTACTACATCATCATTAATACCCGTGATTAAGGCGTAGGCCAGGGTGGTGGCGCCGTTAATTAATTTAAGTGCAGTAGCGTTGACGCCTCTTGTTAACCTTAACCAAGTAGCCTTAATAACATGGTCCCTAATGTAATTACTATCCCTAATCAACACTCCGTCAAGATCATTAGTCTCAGCATTATAAATCCTTAGGAGAGAGTCTGCGTCTGATTCATTAACATTACTAACACTTAACTCGCTACTGCTAACCTGCCTCATGTCAATGGCCGGTATTATGGCGTAATCCCTTATGTAAACATCCTTAAAACCAATCTTCCTGTAGATGGAGTAGGCTAAGCCACCGTAAGTCGTGAATAAGGCTAAGGCATCATACGCTCCCTTCAATTCACTAACAGCATACTTAAGTAAATTACTGGCATAACCCTTACCTCTATGCCTCATACTAGTACATACCCCGGCGACTCCGCCAATCCTAATTGCTTCACCATTAAACCTAATTAAACGATCAATAACATAAAGCGTGGAGACTAGTTCATTACCATCCTTCACCGCGAATACCCAGGTAGGCTTATAGTAAGGGTAATTGCTGAGTAATTCCATTAATCCCCCATTACATGCATAATTAACGAGACCGCAGGCATCACTAAAGCATTCGCAAAGTAACTTAAGTATGAGGCACTGTTCATCGCTTGAAGCATCTTTAGGCGAAATCTTAAGCATCATTGAATATAATTATGCAGCGTTTAGTGTAAAAACATTACCGTGACCATAATAGTTAGGGGTTAATTTCATTAAGCGTTTAAATGATTATTTATTAATTATCTCCCTCCGCTGAGTCATTGGTACCCTTGTTCTACTCCATGAAGTTGCTATGGCTATGATTATTAACGCCAAGGATACCTTAAAGGCCATGTGGAGACTATTAATGAATGGCTCCATGAGACTTGGGGTTAGTGCTGATGCCCCAACGAATATTTGGAAGGCTATACTCCTTGGTACTGCAGCTGATGACACTACTATAGCCACTATGAAGCTTAGGAGTATGCCTATGTTGCCTATGGTTCTATTAGTTCCCGAGGCAACCCCGTATAGGTTACTTGGAACCTCATGCATAACCATTTTACCGTTTGCTGCAAAGAACATAGCTGCACCCGTACCACTTACTGTGGTTATAACCACTATTAAGTAAAGTGGAGTATTCAGTGTTAGTAAGGTATCGTAGAGTATGTAGGCTACTGCCTGGAGGGTTAAGCCGGTTGAGGCTATAATCCTTGCATCAAACCTGTCGGCTAATCTACCGCTAAGGGTTGCTGATAATGAACCTATTAAGTAACCTGGTATTAACCATAGTGATGCCTCAAAGGGATTAAGACCCCTAACCCCCTGCAGGTACATTATTATTAGGAAGAGTATTGCGTTATTAGCCATGTATTGGAAGAAGTATGATAAGCTGGATAAAGTGAACATCCTTATTTTAAACAAGCTTAACCCAATTAAAGGGTACTTAGCCCTCATTTCAATGTACAGGAATAATACAAGCAGTACTGTAGCAGTCGCTAACATTAAACCAACCTCCTCAGTATAACCAATCCCTGAATACGTTATCCCAGCCATTGAGTAGAGGCCAAGGGATAACCCTAATGTGATTGAACCAGGGATATCAAAGCCCTGCCGTGTTCTAATCCCCCTATCCTTAAGGTATATTAAACCCATTATGAAGCCTATGATGGCTACTGGTACATTAATATAGAATATCCATCTCCAACCTATGAATGTTGTTATAACACCACCAGCCAATATGCCTGCCACAGCCCCTAGGTTCCAGCCCATGCTGGTTGTGCCGAATACAAAACCCCTACTGCTGGTTGGGAAGTAGTCACTGGCTATGGCCATTGTGTTACTGGACATTAGTGAACCACCAAAGGCTTGAACAGCCCTAAACCCAATTAACTCCACTGCATTAGTTGATAAGCCACATAATGCACTACCGATACCGAATAGGATTATGCCTAGGTTAAACATCATTGCCCTACCCTTTATGTCACCTAACTTACCTAACTGTGTTGAGAATATTGTTACAGATAATATGTATATTAAAATCACCCATATTAATGTGGATAAGTCGGTATGAAGGGCAGTGAGCATTACTGGAAGCGCAAGAATCACTATGGTGCTATCTAAAGCAACCATAAACGATGAAAGAGTCAATAATAGCAGTACAATGAATTGAACCTTATCCATGTATTATTCGACTTAAGCCTAGTCTTTTAAAGGTTACTCAATCACTCAATCAAACTGAACATACTGTAATGCTTCATTGCTTATTAATGGTTTCTATGGATTAGCCTACTCCAGTGGTTACGATTAATGGGGATCACATTCATGTAACACATGGAGAATAAACCCTAAAGGGAGGATTCACACATAGTAGTAATCCCACGGCTCCTCATCACTCTTGAACACTAAGCAGCCGTAATTATCACACTGTATTGAGGCGTAGGGGTTTCCTAAAGTCTTCTCCCTCACATCACTTACACTCGGTAGTCTAACACCTATAATGGTTCCAATCTCCCCAGCAACCTTATCCGTGTCCTCAACGCTAATAACCAAGTCATTTAACCTGAGTTCATGAAGCCTAAGGAGTAGGGTAGATAATTCACCATTAATTCTCCTAACTAATTCTAAGTCATCCAGGGTTGGTTCATCAATAGTCTTGTATATTGCAGTTAGTTTAACGGCGTGGTAGGCGTTGTTGAGGGCCCATGTTAAATTACCGAGGAGTAGGTTCTCGTAGAGCAATGCCATATTATTGAGTATTAATTGCTTAATTGTATCAATGGTCCATGTTGTTACATTAAACTTAAGCTCCGGCGATGAGCCGCAAATCACCTTAGAATCCTTAATTAACCATATGCATAATGGGTCACCGTAGTAGCACCTATTACTTAATGCATCTGCATCAGTTTGGATTAATGAAATGAAGCCATTAATCCCACTAACCCTTGAGCCCCCTAGTGCTAGGATATTAATGTCACTGAGGTATCTTGAGAAGTCCCTTGGCCTATTCACTGACCCAAACACTATGACTGTGGCTCCACTGTTGCATAATTCCTTAATGACGTTGTTTAACATGGATTACCGGCCTTAATGAGCATTAATTAACCTTACTAATATGCTAGAGGGCTAAGCCGTGTTGTTTTAAAGAATGGTGCAGTTATTTTAACGTATTATTATTTAAGTATTCAGTTTTGCTTTAAAAGATGAGGAGGTGATTCATGCATGAGGTTAACTGTCCAGAGGAGTATACCATTCCCCCGCATAAGCCTAAGTAGGCTCATTAACTATTTAACATACATTAAGGATAATGGGATTGTTAACATTAATGACCTAAGGGAAGCAGGCCTAGACTTCGGTAAGGGGAAGGGTGACATAACTAGGTTCTTTGAGAAGCTTGGATTAGTGACTGTTCATGGTGAAGCTGTTTCATTAACAAGCCGTGGGGAGGAATTGGTTAATGGTATTAAGGAACATGGGGTCATGGCTTTTCACGAGTACTTACTAAGTGAACTCCCACAGTATAGGTTGCTTATTGATGTTTTAAGGGATTTAGGTAAGGCTAAGGAGGATGATGTTTTAACGGAATTAAATAGGAGGATTGCATTAGAATCACCTGCAGCGTGGGTTAATAGGGTTGCATTAAGATCCATGCTTGGTTTACTTCAGGACCTTGGAGTTGTGGTTAAGGTTAATGGGGCAATAGCATACGTTAATAATGACTTCACAGACCCCTTGGAGTGTTTAAGTAGGGTTTCAGTGCAGGTTAATGGACAATACCTAGTTGGTGTTAGGGAATTGGGTAATTGCCTAGGTAGGGTTATTGACCCTTCATCACTCATTGAATGCGGAGTATTAATAACGGCCCCGAATAATACCCTATTAAGGTTCAGTAACATGGAGTGTGTGGCTCGGTTATTGAGGACATATCAAGTTAACGTTATTTAAGGTATATTGTAGCCCGTTAATACTAATTATTACTTTACCGTCACTGCATGATATTGAGTAATCCTTAACTTGACTTAATTTAGCTTGAGTTAACTTACTGTACTTAATACCCACTAATGAGCCATCACTTAACTTCACTAAATCCACGTGATCCTTATGAAGAGACTTAATTAAGTAGTCAGCACCATTAATATTAATCACCTCCCCCTTACTTAACCCGATTAGGTGAATTGAGATAGATCTCTTCTCAATCCTCTTATCACCCCTATAGCCCACTACCTTACTGGTCTCCTGCATGAAGCTCGGTAACTCCCTATGTACGTTTAATGCTATGGATCTCGCTAACCTCTGGTTAGTGATCTTTATGTCGAAACCACCGTTAACGTCCTCAATCTTAATCACCCTACCCCTATCCTCACCCTTAGCTAACGTCATTCTGACTATATCCATTACCTTAGCCTTGAATTCACTTAAATCACCACCAATAAGCCTTAGTTGAATAATAGCCTCCTCCTTCTCCATTAATTCAGCCCTACAGGATGGGCATAAATCCCTCTTAAACATTAACTTAACAGTGTACTCCTCCTCATAACTATTGGGCATTAATTCACTTGCCTTACCCTTAACCTTAATCTTAGCCTCATCTCTGAAAACCCTAATACTCATATCGCTAACAATGCCCTTAACCCTTATTTTCGATGATACTAGCTTCTCAAGACTCCTAATACCCCTACTCCATCTACCATTAATGAAGTATGCGCCGCAACTGTAGCACATGAGGACATTAACCTCATTAGGCACGTCAATTATCCTGTGGGTTAACCTATAGCAGTCTGGGCAAACACCCTCAATGAGTACATCAGTCTCCCTACCGCAGACCGGGCATATTTTCCTCAGCATTACGGTTAAACTTAGGTACCCTTGGCTTAAATAACTTTACTAAACATAAATTTTTAATGATTTAAATTAAAACCTAGGTTACGATTTTACGCAGCCTTTAAGTACCTCTCATACTCCCATGGGGTTATTACGTTCCAGGTCTCCTTCCAATTATAGACGGCTGAGTATTCACTCCACTCCTGGTTCTTAACCTCAACGTAAGCCTTAGCGGTTTCACTGGGTAAGAAATTGAAGGCCTCACTCTTGGCGAACTCCTCAACAGCTTCACCAAGGTTAACCGGTGTTTCCGGTACCCCCTTTAAGTCATAGGCTATGTCAGTTATTGGGGCTGGTGGCTCAACCTTATTCTTAATTCCGTAAACCGCAGCCTTAATCATTGCTGTGAAGGCTAAGTACGGGTTCATGCTTGGGTCAGGGTGCCTGTACTCAATTCTATTAACCCTCTTATTGTAATACGGTATCCTAATCATAGCTGACCTATTCGCGTAACCCCAAACTATCCTGGTTGGCGCCTCATGATGAGGTACAAGCCTCTTATATGAGTTAACGGTTGGGGCAACTAGTACGCTTATTGCCCTAGCGAACTTCAATATGCCCCCAATGGCATAGCGGCACTGCTCAGTGGCTTCCTCAGTCTTTGATTCAAAGAGATTAACCCCATCCTTCCATATGCTTATGTGAGTGTGTGCACCGCTACCGTTAATCCCCCAGAAGGGCTTAGGCATGAAGGTTGAGATTAGGTTAAATTCCCCAGCAACATCCCTAGCCATTAACTTATATATAGTCATCATGTCAGCTATCTTCAATGGGTCATTAACCGGAATATTTATCTCATATTGCGACGGAGCAACCTCATGGTGAACCTTACTCCAACCAATACCTAAGGCTTCAAGGTTCTCAAGTATCTTAGATATTGGGTTAAGTAACACGGCACTATTCCTACCCTCGAAGTACAAGCCGTCATCAGCCAACTCAGGTTTACCACCATTCTCCTTAACAATAAAGAACTCAACCTCAACACCCATTTTAACATACATGCCCTCAGCGGCTAATTCGGCAAGGGTCTGCATAAGTACATTGCGTGGGTCAAGTACATTGGGTTTACCTGAATCATCAAGAACACTGAGGAATACATCAACTATCTTCGCACTATTCCAGCTCTCAATAAATATTGACCTGAAGTCAGGCAGTGCAACGAAGTCACTCTTATTGACGGTGGCGTAGGCTGGTATTGATGAGCCATCGAAGGGCATTCCATCGGTGAGTATATCCTTTGCAGCATCTATGGGCATTAACTCAGCCCTGGGTCTACCATGTATATCCATTAGTATTGGTTTTACATACTTTACCCCCGCTGACTTCAGTATCCTCCATATGTCCAGCGGGTCTATTTTACTTAGGGTTTCCTTCACTGAACCCTGTGGCACGATACTCCTCTGGGCACCCCTTATAAACCTTTACTGTCGAGTTAACTAAAAAATACATTCAATATATTGCCTATTAGAGTAATTCATGCCTGCCATTGTAGTCGAGTTGCCTAGTATTTCACTTAGCATTAAGTTAATTTTCACTAGTATTTATGCAGTAATCCATTCCTCATTCCGTAAACTAAGTCAGAGTACTCTAGGAGTATTGGGTCATGGGTTGCAGCTATTATTAACCTACCTTGCCTTGACGCGGCCTTAAGTAATTCACCAACTCTACGTGCATTATCCTCGTCTAAACCCACAGTGGGTTCATCAATTAGGATTATCACCTGCCCCTTAATCAATGCAATAGCCAACTCAACCCTCCTCCTTTCGCCAGTGCTTAATTCAATTATCCTCCTATTGCCTAAACCACTTAAACCAAGCCACTCAAGTAAATCACCTACATTGTAACCATGGTTACTCATTGAGGCTAATTCAATGGATTCATTAACCGTTAAGTCACCGATAAGTACCTCACCCACCGGTAGATAGAATACTAGCCTACTAGCCTCCCTCCTATTATCCTTAACCTCAAGGCCCATTACCCTAATTGACCCTTCATAGGGGACTCTACCTGCAATAGCCTTAAGCAGCGTCGTCTTACCACTGCCACTGGGGCCCATAATGGTGACTAGAAGTGGTTTATCGAGTCTTAATGACACACCTCTTAATGCCTCAACTATGCTTCCCCTTACCTTATACTTAACCTTAACGTTAATAGCATCAAGCATCAGTGTAACCCTAGTGGGTTAAATAAAGCATTTAAATTTAGGATTAGGGGGTTTAACACATATGAGTCAAGGGGAGGGTGAGAAGAAGCCTGAGGAGAAGCCTAAGCTACTGATACCGTCCTTCCTAAGGCCTGATGTTTACGTTAAGGAGGAGAAGAAGACTACTAGGGAGAGGAGGCTTAGGGTTAGGAGGAGTAATGATGTTGAGGAGGGTAAGGCAATGCTTAATCCACAGGTTGCGTCGGAGCTTGGTATCGTGGATAGGGTTGAATTAGTGCTTGTGGGTGGTGGGTCAAGGGAGAGGAGGTATGTGATGAATGCTGTTGTTAATGATAAGGTTCCTAGAGGTGAGGTTTGGTGCAATGCGGAGGAGATGAGGAGGTACGGTATTGCGGATAACTCAATAGCTACCGTTAGGGCTCCAAGGTGAGTTTAAAGCTGAAGCACTTAACGGTGGTTTAGGAATTATGCTGATCCCCCGTTTACTCATCTACACTGCTTCATATGTGCTTGTTCTTTCATCATTAATGGTTGCCGGTATTGAGGATTATAGGAGTAGGTTAATTAATGATAAGTATTGGATACCGGCTATTGCGGCGGTGCCACTAACCATTTACCTAGTGGTTAATGACATAATTATTGAGAGCGGATACGTTATTAATGCTATGGTTGGTGTAATACTCGCTGCTTCAATATATGTGGGTAAATTCATGGGTGAGGCTGATTCAATAGCAGTACTACTCATATCAATCGCTACACCACCACCATTAATGCCTAATCCAGTACTCCTAATCCTTAACCTACCCATTATCTCAGTTTTAATAAACTCCTTTATTCCAACACTCGCCCTAATGCTGATTAACGTCTACACTAATGTTAAGAACCGCAGAAGATGCAGTGACTCAAGTTTAATTAAGCTGATACTACTAAGATGCTCCAGTGTTGAGTCAATACTCAAAACACCCCTGGCCTACTCAAGCCCAGGTAGTTCACTAATTAGGGCTGGTAGCGATGCTGAATCCTACGTGGCTAACTTGCCTAAGGATTCATGGATCTGGATGCAGTATAACTACCCCTACGTATTCATTCTGGCAGTATCCTACGTGATTTACCTAGTGGTTGGCGACATCATAGCCAATTACGCCCTAATGCATGCCTTAGTAATTCCCTTAATTAGCTAAAACGTAGCCTGAGCCCGTTAACTTAGTTACCTCATTCAATATCCTTAACTCATCCCTAGTGGCTAGGGTTATTGCCTTACCTCTCCTATTAAGCCTTGCAGTTCTCCCAATCCTGTGTATGTATGTTTCAGGATCCCTAGGTGCATCAAAGTTAAGTATTAGGTTTACATCAATTATATCGAGGCCCCTTGACGCTAAGTCAGTTGAGATTAATGAACCGGAGTCTAATTCCCTAAACCTACGGAGAGTACTCTCCCTAGTCTCCTGCCTCATGCCACCATGCAGTAGAAGCACCCTTAAACCATCATTACGCAACTGCCTATACAGCCTGTAGGCTCTTTCCCTAGTGTTAACGAATATTATTGACTTGCCTTCAAGCACCTTCCCAGTTAACCCATACTTACTCCTCCATGAGCCATCCACGAGGTAAACCAATTGATCAACCATAGGTAATTCATACTCATGATTACTCACCCTTATGAATAATGGATTCCTTAAAACCCTCTTAACAACATCATGAACCTCACTGGGTAATGTTGCCGTGGCCGCGTGGGTTTGCTTCCTATTACCAGTTAGGCTTGATATAGTGTATACATCCTTTATGAAACCCATGTCAAGCATCCTATCCACTTCATCAATAATGAGGTACTTAACATTGCTTAAATCCACAATCGACTTACCGGTAAGATCAAGCAATCTACCTGGGGTTGCCACTATTAGTGATGCATCCCTGAGGGCCTTAACTTGGCCACTATACCCAACACCACCATACACAACTGCACTGTTGAATTTAGTGTACTTATTGAAGATTAGGAATTGATTCATTATTTGAAGTGCAAGTTCACGTGTTGGTGAGATCACCAGTGCTTCACCTAGGTCGCCCTTCATCATACTCATGGTTGGAAGCAGGTACGCTGCAGTTTTACCGCTTCCAGTCCTGGCCTGCATGGCTACATTAAAGCCATCAAGTATCTTAGGGATGACACTCCTTTGAACCTCAGTGGGTTCATTGAAACCATACTCACTTATTGCTCGTCTAAGCTCCTCTTTAAGTAGGTTGAAAACCATGATTCCCCGAACCACTGAACCTAGGTGTTAATAAAACGGTCTCTTTAAACACTTTAAGGCATGTACAATAATGTTTTACTAGTATTGGGGATAACTAGCTAAATATATTATTATTATTTTACTTATATTAGTAAAATATACATTAAAACACCATGGGGTAATATTTATAAATAGGCTACTCTACTGTAATAACAGAGAGTTAAAACTCGGGTTTCGTTTAAAACCAAACGGCTTTTTGCCTTTTCAATGATTGAGCCGGTTTAACTTCACTATGATTAACTCTACTTAAGAGTCATCTTATTAGTAATGCTTATAAATAAGTTAAGTAAATCCCTTAGAGCAGGTGGGGGTTGTGGAGGAAACAGAATAGGGTTAGGTAAGTATGTTTTCAAATGCCCTAAGTGTGGGTATGAGACCCAACCTGAGGCAGGTAAATTCACATGCCCAAGATGCGGCTCATTAATGGAGGCTATTCTAGCCGAGTTGCCTAAGGATATTAAACTCAGGTACAGGAGAAGACTGGGTGTCTGGTCGTATTCACAGTTACTGCCTGAACCTAAGAATAGGGTTACGCTTAATGAAGGTGGGACACCATTAATAAGGATTAGTAAGGGATTATTCGGTAAGTTTGAGGGTCTTAACCCAACTGGCTCATTCAAGGATAGGGGTATGGCTATTGGGGTTAGTTTAGCTAAGGCAATAGGGGTTAGTAATATTGTGGTTGCATCCACCGGTAATACTGCAGCCTCAGCGTCAGCCTATGGTGCTAGGGCTGGGTTAAGGGCCATAGTTCTCCTACCCAGTGGTAAGGTGGCTAGAGGTAAGTTAGCTCAGTCAATTATCCACGGTGCAAGCATAATGAGTATTGATGGTTACTTTGATGATGCGTTAACTGAGGCAATGAACATGTTTAAGGCTGGTAAGGCATACTCCTTAAACTCAATAAACGCCTGGAGACTTGAGGGGCAGAAGAGCATTGCCTACGAGATATATGAGGACATTAAAGTACCGGATAACGTAATAGTACCCGTTGGTAATGCAGGCAACATATACGCCATATGGAAGGGGTTCTGGGAATTAATGCAGATTGGGTTAATAGATAAGGTACCTAGGATGATTGGTGTTCAAGCTGAGGGTGCATCACCACTTTATGAAACCTGGAGGAGGGGATCCAGTGAGTTAATTGAGGTTAAGGAACCTAAGACTGTGGCATCTGCAATAAGGATTGGTAAACCAGTGAATTGGCTTAAGGCCCTTAAGGCGGTTAATAATTCAGGTGGATTACTAGTGACGGTTAATGATAATGAGATAATGATTGCTAGAGGTAGGTTAGCTAGGAGAGGTATCTTTGTTGAACCAGCCAGTGCATCAACGTATGCTGCATACATTAAATTAATTAGGAACAGTGTAATAAGTAATGATGAACGCACCGTACTTGTATTAACTGGGCATGGTTTAAAGGACCCTGATTCAGTTAAATGAAGACTAATGAGTAATGAGAGACACCAGGGTCATAGCCTCCATTAAATCACCGCTTAACCTAATTAAGCCACTTAAGTATGCTTGAACCGGGTCCATTTGCCCATTAAGTAACTTAGCAAGAACATCCCCTGAAACCTGAATGGTTAAGGTTGGGTTACTGTGAATACCCTTATTAATTGTTAATGATCCATTATTAACCATTACGTAGAAGGGTTCATAATCATTACCCTTAAATTGAAACACCTTAACGCCCTTAACATTACTTAGTAATTTCTCAGCCTCCTTAACCTTAGCCTCAATTAATGCGTATGGGTCGTTACTCGTACTCATGCTTAAGTACCTTAAGTCCACTTATTAAACGTTACCTAAACTATTACAATCATGTACCTGAAGCCTAATAATCCATGATAATGCATTAAGATATTTAATGTAGTAGCGTTGACTTAAGGGTTTAAGCTCTTGGCAGTGCTCAGTGTAACCCATTTCCTGAAGCGAGGAGGTGGATTATTTGTGTCTTATTAGATCCTTAATACGGATGTTTCTCTCCGCCACAGTCCTACTGATGAGTGGTAGAGGGTTGATTAATGGCCATTTGTAAATCACTATATCAAGTATTTCACTCTCATCATAATTCACTGTAAAGTAACCCACTGGTCTAACGTCACTCCTATTCAACATGCTCTTAGCTATCTCCCTATGAATAACATCACTCACGAACGGGTGAACTAGTATTGATCTATCGAAGCCGAATGAAAGATACTTGGCTGAAACCGTGAAACCCCTATGCTCAGTTCTCCTAATATCTAGGAAGTGATGGGCTATTAACTCATAATCAACTATTATAACTAAGTCAACCTGCTCATCAAACCTCACACCACCAAGCCCCCATATCCTATAGAGGGCATCACTATATGAACCACTTATGTATTTGCCGTAAGCCTTAATAACCTCAACATACCCACTCATTACATCCCCGTACTCCAGGTATGGGAATGGTGAGAAGCCTAGGAGCCTCATACCCATGGGTTCAACCTCCTCAACCTCCACCTCCTCGCAGAGTCCATTAACCCATGGTACCCAGTTGAAGAATTCCTGTAGGTAAAGCCCATTACTTATCCTTAACCCAACCCCATTCTCCTCAAGCTTTTTAACAACATCACCCACAAGTATTATTGAGCCATCTAATGTTGCGTATACTGATTTAATTAAACCACCCTCATTATCAACTACACCTAATCTTAACCACCTACACACCATGGTCCTTAAGTCCTCAGGCAGCCTCGCCACAGCATGCTGATACTGCATTACCCATGCACCATTCGTATTAGCAATCACGGCCACGCATCATCGGGGTAAAAGGCAATCCTCATAACCCTACTCCCTCTCCCCCAGGCTCTAGCCATGGCGCTTGTATTGAATGAGGAAGCAACGTTACCCTTAGCATCAATTCCTATTACACCAACTAACCCATTACCATATCTCTTAGTAACATCATCCACAACCCTCCTTAACGCCTCCCCTATGCTTAACCCATTCTCAACTAGGTAAGCAGCCCTAATGCAAACCATACTCCTCACTATCACCTCCCCCAGCCCTGATGCTGAGAAGGCTGCAACACCGTTTTGAGCCCAATACCCTGCCCCAGGTATTGGTGAATCACCAACCCTACCATCAAGCTTCAACCACACACCACCCGTGGATGTACCAGCGGCTAAGTTACCGTCCTTATCCAACGCCACCGCCCCCACAGTATCCCCTATTCCTAATTCACTAATTAACTTAAGATTACCGCTGAAGTAACCCTTACCGCTCTTGTAATCCCTAAGCATGTCCTCATACCTCCTTGACTTAGCATCACTGTAGAGTTTATGGGTTGGTGTATATAGTTTCCATAACTTGGCTAATTCCGCTGCCCCATCTCCAGCAATAATGACGTGACTAGTCTTCTCCATGATCATTCTAGCTAATTTAATTGGATTAGCTACATTCTTAACAGCAGCCACTGCCCCTATTCTCATTGATCTACCATCCATTATGCCAGCGTCCACCTCCACATTACCACTTATGGTTAGAACCGAACCCTTACCAGCATCAAAGAGTCCTGAATCCTCCATATTAGATACTGCGGCCTCAACAGCATCTACTGCACCTCCATTCTGCAATGCCTTAAGCCCATTAATTGTCGCATCCTCGAGTTCCTTTACATACTTAAGTCTCTCCTCATCATTACTGAATCTATACCCGCCTGCACCACCGTGAATCACTATTATTGGTTCCACTTAAGGGCGGCTAAATGAACCTTTTAAATTAATTAGCCTTAGGAAACTGGTAAACAGGCTCCTTAATCATCCTAAGCAGTAACATTAGTAACAGTGATATTAACCCAACCACCAGGTAACCTACCTTAATCCCTAGGGCTAACCCTATTGGAATAGTTAACATTGATGATATACCATAGGCCACTGCCAGGGTAGGCATGTAGAGTATTGGGCTTGAAATTGATGCAAGCAGTTGAAGAATTATTGAGTAAATCATCATTGATGATGCGGCCACGGCGATTAAGGTGAATTGACTATTGAAAACGTAAGTTAACACTGATGAGGTGGCAAGTATAATTATGGAAATCCTCAATGAGCGTGATAAACCCCACCTCCTAACCATCAAGTGTGTTGGGATTATTGATAATGGAATCGATAATACGTACGCTGAACCAAGCCAATACTTAGATAGTAGTATGGCTGAGGAAACCATGTACGGCAGTGAGAAGGATATGAATACAGCCACTATGAACATTACTTGGTTGGTTACTGCGTATTTTAACCCGGTTCCCCTGGGTTTAAAGTAAATGGAGGATAAGGATAAGTAGAATGATAGTGAAAGCATTAGTATCGTTACGACTATGAAGAGTACACTATTGTTAAGTACAGATGATAAGACACCTATTACTAAACCCACACCGAATAAACCTGAGTAAACATACATTATGTAGTCTATTAAACCACTGCTACTTAATATTATTCCAATAACCCCTATTAACGCCATGAAGTAGAGCCCCATCCCTAAGCCTAGTAATAAATTACCTATGTATGAATTATTTAACGCATGAATGAAGCTACCAATAGCCCCTATTGATAGGGCAACTGAGAGCGTATTACCGGCTCCTATTTTTGATACTAGAAGCAGACCTATTAATTGGGATAACGTGAACATTACAGTGAATAAGACCCCAGCGGCTACACTGGTTAGCCTGAGGGATGCTAGGAAAAGTATGTATCCAGCTAGTGCAGCAATGCCATATGCACTATATTTTAAAGTACTCACTGTGTTACTAAGAGCGGTAAGTACTTAATATATTTTATGCGAATACTAAAGCCTTACTCAACTTCACAGTAATTGGCATATATTACGTGAAAATTAACTAGCCTCAACCATGGATTAATTAAGGATGGCGTTAACTTATTAAATCCCAGTATTAAAACCTATGCATGAATAGGCTTGGGTTAATAATAGTGGTTATTGTATTGATAGCGGTGGCTGTGGTGGGGGTATTATCATACATGTCGTTAACCTCATCTGCTAAGCCTAGTCCAATTGTAATGTTGAATAAGTGGAGTAGTTCAACATACACCGCCAATTACACAATTACGTACACTGGTAGCATAAATATCTTCGGCGTAATAGGTATTTCATCATCATTGATTGGACCAAGGATAACGTGGTCTCAGAACACGTTAAATAAAATCCTACTTGTATTAAGCTTGAAGAATCAGACAAGCACCCTAGTGGCAATGAATAATATTGGAAATAATGAATATAACCTATGTATAGCGCTTACGGGTGGATTAACGTTAAGCTACTGTCAACATACGTCACCTTCCCAATTACCCTTAATTAATTCACTGTCATCCTCATCATGGAGTTTCTTATCTAGGATTAACGTTAATGGTATAAACAGTTACTGTTACGCATCAGTATCAAATAGTAGTGAGCAATCATATAACGTGACCCTCTGCATAGCGTTAAATGGAGTACTCACGAAGGCGTACATAATTAAGAATACCACCTCAGGTTCCTACAGTATTATAATGACTATTAACGGTGTTGAGGTTAATCAATTCCCGTCAAGTGAATTCAATAAGATTACCAGCAGTAGTTGAGGATACCTTATTTAGTTAAATCATGATTCCCTCCATTGAATTCAGTAGTAATGAAATACATTATGTTAACCCCTTAATGGGTAAGGTTTAGGAACATGTGTAGGAAGTTAATTGAGGTGCACCCATTAGACTACTTAGTATGTGAGTTCTCGTACTGTTTCTAATTAATTCTTATAAGGATCCAGTACATTACCCTATTATGATTTTCAGGTATAGGGACTATCATAAGGTGGATAATGGGTGGGTTAAGGTCTTTGAAGACGGTTACTTTAAGCTGAGTTCAATAATGGTCAATAAGGCTACATCAACAGTAATTAATGTTACTAATGGTGAAGGATTATTATTCGCATTGAAGGGATCTGTAAAAGTTAATGGAGTATCCATGAGTAGCTTCGATGTTGCATATATTCCCAGGGGATCAAGTGTAAAGGTTGAGTTAAACCCAGGTACATTAGCCTACTTGGCTGAGTCATGGGCTGACAACACCAGGGAGTTCTACGTGAAGAGGAGGGAGTCGGTGAAACCTGTGGTATCCGGTGTCCCACCCTATGAGAGGAGTGTATACACTATGATAGGTGAAGGTGATCCAGCTGACTCCTTCCTAATGGGTTACACCGAGGGATCCATAGGCAACTGGACCTCTTACCCACCTCATAGGCATGATGGGAAACCGGAGGCTTACATATTCTACAATATAGATCCAGGTTTTGCCGTTCAATTTATTTTAAGTGAGGATGAGGAATTAGCCTACGTGGTGCATGATTTTGACGTGGTTTTAATAAGAAAGGGCTACCACCCTAATGTAGCATCCACCATTAATAGGATAAGCTATGCGTGGGTAATAGCGGCTCCAAGGGGGCAGAGGACACTTGCAGTTAACGTGCATCCACTCTACAGTGGATTACCAATGGGTCAAACCCACTTGAGGCTAAGTAAGTGAGGTAACTTAAGTGCAGTTTAAGCAAATTGAGTACTTGATTTTACTTAACTTATCCCTCAGTATCGTGTATTCAATTATGATTATTAGGACTATTGATGCGGCTAGAATGTAGAGTAATGGCAGATTCACCACAGAGTAGTATAGGGTTATGGCCAATAGGGCAGCGCCAATAGTTATAATGACCTTACCACTTAATCTAGCTACCATAAGCGCCCCCACAGCCACCAGTATTAGGCTTACCACGTAGTATAGTGAATCAATGGCGTAGGCGTACTGCATTGCATTATACGTTAATTCAATGGGCTTAATGTAGCCGCTTAACCATGATGCTAAGTAAGCCATTACAATGGTTAATACTGATATGATTGTACTGAAGTAAAGAGCCTTATGTGGGCTCCCATACCTTGGGTGAGTGTCGGAGAGCCATGCCGGTAGTAAACCATCCCTAGCCATGCCGTAGAGCATCCTGGCTGTGGCATTTAATGTTGCTAAGTAGCAACCGAACACACTAATCATTACGCTTACCGCGAATAGTACTAAGCCTGGTTCACCTAGGTAATGGGCAATAAGGGTGTATACTGGGTTAACACCCATGCCTGATGCCTCATTCACAAAGTTATTTACCGCGTACTGCGAGTAACCGATATTAACCAGTATGGCGTAGGTGACGAGAACATACAATATACCCATGAATACAGTAGCCCATAGTGTGCTCACAGGCACGTTCCTCCTAGGGTCCTTAACCTCCTCAGACAACTGTGTACTAACCTCGAAACCCATGAAGTATGTTATAGCGTAAACTAAACCCCCTGACAATGCTGATAAAGCACCTAGGGGGGTTAACGCATATGCCCCACTTATGGTGAATGGCAGTACTGAAAGCTTCCCCGCATTAGTAATGATGGTTAATGCAACGAATATGAGTAATACACCTATTTCAATACTTGTTAAACTAACCTCAGTCCTAATGCTTGGCCTTATACCCAACACAGCTGGTATTAGAGCTAATACGACTGGTATTGGTAATAGGATGAGTGGATTAACCTGGTATCCAGTCACCGCGTAAATACCCTCCACACCCAGGTATGCGAATGCTATGGCCACTGATCCAACACCCACTATGCTGTAGAATATGGTGTATATGATTCCATTGAAGAAGCCGGCCTTGGGGTTAATGGTATTGGTTACGTAGGCGTAGAAGCTTGCTGCATGCGGGTATCTACGTGCGGTAATGAATATTGAGTAGACTATGGCTAGAACACCAAGTAGTGTTATTAACATTGCTAATGGTGCAGCAGCCTTGGCGCTACCCATTATTAATGCAGCACCACCAGCTATACTGTATGCCGGTGCCTGACCTGCAAGTGAATTATAGAGTGAACCCAGGAAACCCACTGAACTCCTCTTTAACTCACGGCTAGTGGCCACAGTCATGAGTAGTGGCTAACCCGTACTGGGGCTTATTTTTTATTAAACGTTTAGTAACCTTAAGGTTAATTAAGAACGTTAATGAGTAAGTGGTACGTATTGAAAATACGTGAAATGACTACATTGTGTTTTATTTCAGTGACTAGTAGCCGACGTAGATTGCCTTAATCCTGGTGAAGAATTCAACGGCTTCTTCACCCATCTCCTTATACATGTCGTTCCCTGAACCCTTAACACCACCGTAGGGTACCCATGGTTCAAGACCTATTGTCGGCTTATTAACCTTAACAACACCAACCTTAACACCCTCAGTGAACTTAGCTGCTTCACTAATATCCCTAGTAACTATGCCTGCTATTAAGCCGTACTCAGTGGAGTTAACTATGTCGATTGCCTCATCAAGAGTCCTATAGGTCATTACCGCTAATACTGGGCCGAATATCTCCTCCTTGGCTATCCTCATGTCTGGTGTTACGCCGTCAAATATTGTTGGCATTACGAAGTAGCCGTGATCAAACTCCTCACTCCCCTTTATTGGTTGACCACCGTAAACTAACTTAGCCCCCTCATTCCTACCTATCTCAATGTAGCTCAGTATCTTATCATACTGCTCCTTACTGGCTAATGGACCCATATCCACGCCGCTCTTCAACCCATTACCCACAACAATCTTCTTAGTCCTCTCAATTAGCTTACTTAAAACCTCATCATGCATGTCCTCGGGTACCAGGAACCTTGATGTTGCTGTGCAGGCTTGGCCAGTTAAACCAAAGGCTGACCTAGCAGTTAACTCCACAGCTAAATTAATATCACCATTCTTAGATAATACCGTGGCATTCTTACCACCTAACTCAAGTTGAACCCTAATGAACCTATTCATTCTACCAACCTTCTCATTAATCTCCTTACCAGTCTGTAAACTACCTGTGAAGGTTATTGCATCAACATCCTTATTAGTCACTAACTCATCACCAACTTCACTGGCTGACCCAGTGACCAGGTTGAGTACACCCTCAGGTAGGCCTGCATCGTAGAATGCCTTAACAAGCTCATAGGCTATAGTAGGCGTTATGCTTGCAGGCTTCCAAACCACAGTGTTACCTGTGGCTATTGCTGGTATTATTTTCCAAGCTGGTAATGATAATGGGAAGTTCCACGGCGTTATGACTGATATTACGCCAAGAGGCTCCCTAGTGGTCATTATTATAGTGTTCCTATCCTGTGATGAAATAACCTTACCCTGACCCCTTGTTATTAAGCCCGCGTAGAACCTTAGTAAATTAACAGTCCTAACAACCTCAAACATACTGTCCGGAAGAGTCTTACCCTCCTCAAGGGTTAGAGTCCTAGCCATTTCATCAGCCCTTGATTCAATAATATCAGCAACCTTATACAGTATCCTAGCCCTCTCCACAGGCAATGTCTTACCCCACTTAGCAAAGGCCTCCTTAGCCACACCTATAGCCTCCCTTGCATCATCCCTCCTCAACCTAGGGAACTTAGCTACAACCTGCCTAGTATCAGCGGGATTCCTGATTTCATAGAACTCCCTATCCCGTGGAATAATGAGCTTACCAATGAATACGCCTCTTTCACTCATAAAACAGGAATCAAACTTTATATTTTTAAATTTTACCTATGTAACATGAATACAAATATGAATACTATTATTCAACAAACATTAATCAGTTCGTCCCTTCCTACATCATTAATCATCACCTCATCGACCCATCATCACTATGCATTACTCATTAAGTAGACTTTTTAATCTTACCTCATGAATTAGCGTATAATCAATATATTCCTGAAAATAGACATTAATTTGCATATTATCGAACATGTTCCTTAAACCAGTTACCTTAAGTAATTAATCAATGTAAGTATGGGTTCTACTATGTATAATTCCTTATATAGAAAAGTTATTAAGAAATCTCATGGAGACTAACTTTACGCATGATTACGCATTTACATTAATGAAAACTTTATCCCACATTGAGAGGCCTTGAGACACGGAACACGCATGGAGTTTACAAAGATAGGCTTAAAAATCCTGAACCAATAAAGGTAGGGGTCGGGGCGTGGTGAAATCCTTGGCCAGCTGACGCTTGATGAAGCGGGATCAAACAGATCCCGACCCCTTTCACCCCCCTCTAAGTGGTTTCTCTCTAGGGGAGTTTTTAAGTTTTGCTCCTTTTAATTTGTAATTTTTGAATTTTAAAGTTGCTTCATGTGTCGGTACCATGGATTTAGGTTGAAAATTCCTTGTCTATCCTTGCCTACGGCATTCATTTGATGCTTAATAGGAGTTGGTACATTAATGCAGACATCAGTATAGCTAAGCCTGAGAAGAGCCATAGGTAACGGTAATTAAGTGACAATAGTAGGTATGCCGCAATGCCTGGAGCCACGGCACCGGAGAGTTGCCAGAATAGGTTTGCTAGTCCAGTGACACTGCCTGCTCTTTCCCTACCTATCAGTGAGACTGCCGTGGAGTTGGCTGGTGTTATTATGAACCTGACGAAACCCATAGCCGCAGCCACAGTAATTAATCCCACACCCGTGAGTAACCCGAGGAGTATTGTTAATACACCGTAGATTGCCTCGAATATTACTAGAGTATTCTTAACGTTTAATCTACTGATTATGTAACCGGCAATAACAGTGGATGGTATCCCTAGGAGTGCGAGTAGTGAGTATGCGAGGCCTGCTAAGTAGTCGTTGAAGCCCAGGGTTAGGAAGTACTTGTATGCGTATAGTGTTATTACCCAGTATGATAGGAAGAATAGGAAGCCGGATAAACTGATGACAAGGGTATTGGGATTCTTGAGAACCGTTAAATCAGTGAATACCCCACTAGCCTTGGATGGTTGATCGTTATCATTACCACCGTTAATTAAGTATAGTAAAGATACCGTGATCGATATAACGCTAATTATATAGTATGCCCACCGCCAACCAAGGTTTACGCAAATGAAGGGTAGTACGGCACCAGCCAGAACTATGGATAATGGCCAGGCGAGGCTGTAGTAACCCATGGCTATGGGTAATTCCCTACCCTTGAAGTTCATGGTTATTAACTTAACAGTACCCGGGTATACCCAACCCGCTGATAGACCCATGAAGAAGCTGGCCACGTACTCCACAAACACACTATTACCCAACCCAGATACTATTGATGAGGCCGCGAGCCCCATTAAAGCAGTCATGACTACGTACCTGGGATTCACCTCATCTGATATCAATCCTGAAGGTAATTGAACAATCACATAACCTATGAAGAATAGTGAGAAGATTATACTATCCTCAATAACCGTTGGTCTTAATGAAGAGTAAACCGATACAATACTCCAGGCAAGCCTTGAGAAGTAACTTAGGAAAAATGATGCAGACGAAACCCCCACGATAAACCACCTCCTGTAGGCCACGGAACTCACCGTTAATCATGATTTTAAAAATACTTACTCATTTACAGTAAACCTAGGAGATTATTAGGTTGAATAAGTCACGAAGCTCTATGTAAACCCACCAAGGCCTAATTACTCTTTGCCCCATTGACCCTAATGGGGATTAATGAAATGTAATCGTTATTGGGCAAAGTAATGCATTAAGTAGTTAAATAACTTGAATACCTGGTATATTGGTGAATAAATGAATATGAATAACGTTATCCAACACTCTTAGCAATATGTTACTCTTTATAAGCTTGTGAGGTACAGCGTCTTGTGATACCCATTAATCACCCAAGGAGGGAGTCGTTATTAATTAGGGAGAGACTTGTGGATGGGGTTAGGGAGGGTTATGTAGCTTTACAGGGTCTTATTGCCCATGGACGTGGTGAATGTTTTGATTACTTAATTGGTGAAACCACGATTAATGAAGCCTTAAATGCAGAGAGGGCCGCCGTAGCCGCACTGCTCCTTGCTAGGAACCCTGTTATATCCGTTAATGGAAACACAGCGGCTCTGGTGCCAAGGGATATTGTGGAGCTTGCTGAGTTAGTTGGTGCTAAGGTTGAGGTTAACCTGTTTTACAGGACCAGGGAGAGGGAGGAGTTGATAGCCAGGATCCTACGGGAGAATGGGGCTAGGGAGGTCCTTGGCGTAGGTGATGATGCGTCCTGCGTAATCCCCGAGCTCTTTAGTGAGAGGCGTAGAGTCTCGTGTAGGGGCATCTACGTGGCTGACACTATCCTAGTACCTCTTGAGGATGGTGATAGAACCGAGGCCCTTAGAAAGATGGGTAAGACCGTAATTGCAATAGACCTGAATCCACTCTCGAGGACTGCCAGGGCCGCCAGCATAACGATTGTGGATAATGTGGTGAGGGCCGTACCGAACATGGTGAGGATTGCGAGGGAGCTTAAGGCAAAGCCTAGGGAGGAGCTTGAGGGGATTGTCAGGGATTTTAACAATGATGAGAACCTGAGGAAGGTTTTGATGTACATATCCAGGAGACTCGCGGAATTAGCCCAGAATCACATTGTGTTGGAGTTTCCAAAGGATGCTAATTATCTGTGAGGAAGCATTACTTTTAAACTTTAATAATACAGTGTTGTAAAATTACTTAATGGAGAGGAGGAAAGTAACGATTAGGTACTTCCTAGAGAGTAAAGGTAAAAGGAGAATTGCCATGATAACGGCCTATGATTACCCAACCGCAAGGCTCGTTGATGAGGCAGGGGTTGATGGTATACTCGTCGGTGACTCCCTGGGCATGGTTGTATTGGGGTATGAAAGCACTATACCTGTAACCCTCACCGACATGTTAATACACGTGGCTGCGGTGGCCAGGGCAAAGCCTAAGGCGTTACTAGTGGCCGACATGCCATTCATGACCTACGAAACAGGCCCTAGGGATGCCCTGAAAAACGCCTCTAAGTTGATCAGGGCCGGCGCCGAGGCCGTTAAGCCCGAGGGCGGCCTTGAGATAGTGAGGATAGTCGAGAGGCTCACCAAGGCCGGCATTCCGGTTATGGGGCACATTGGCCTAAACCCGCAGAGGGTGCTTACGCTGGGTGGTTTTAGGATGATGGGCAGGACTGAGGAGCAGAGGAGGAAGATCCTCGAGGATGCCAAGGCCCTAGAGGAGGCTGGTGCCTTCGCGTTGGTCATTGAGTTCGTGCCCGCAGGTTTGGCTAGGGAGGTTACGGAGTCCGTGAAAATACCCACGATATGCATCGGAGCCGGGCCTTATTGTGACGGACAGATACTGGTGCTCCACGATGTGATAGGACTAAGCGAGAAGCCGCCTAGCTTTGCTAAGAGGTATGCGGACGTCGCATCTATAATAAGGAATGCAGTGAGTAATTACGTTAATGAGGTTAAGGAGAGTAAATTCCCCAGTCCTGAGTATTATAAGGAATAGTAAAGCAAAACCTATTAATACAATAATATAGTCCACTCCCTCAACTTACCTGTGACCGGATCCACCTGGAGCCCCAGGACCTCCAGAGTTGTTACTCCGATTAGGACCTTGTCTATTATGCCCGAGATCAATGCAGGAATCACCTCACCCCTACCCTCAAGCTCCACCCAAACCCTCGTACGCTCAAGCTCCAATAAACCGCCCGCGCTCATCACCGTGGACTTACCCGTAACAGTAAGCCCCAACTCCCTAGCTAGGTCCTGTGGTATTACGGTTAATGTTGCCCCAGTATCCACGAGTGCATCCACCTCAATAATCTTCCTCATTTCAGGATCGCCAATCCTGACCTTAACCCATACATGACCCATTAATTAAGGTATCACAACCTCACTTATTAGGCTTTTCAACACTAAGTCTATCTTTACCCCTGAGCCTCAGTAACTTCTAGTCCCTAATTACCTCGTTGTTTACGTCCCTCAAGGTACCTCACCCTAATTAACGCAGCAATCACAGAACCCCTGTCACGCCTTAGGGTCTTATAATCAACGCTCTCCATCCTAGTCAACTCACCGTGAAGTCTATTAAGGTCTTCAGCATTAAGCCTCAAGTTACCTGTACTGTATATTACCTTAACAGCACCGCTGATGGCCATTATGATTATGATTACATTGAAGCAATCCCAGAGCTACCTAACTCAACTTTACCATACCTATAAACCACTGCTGTAACACCAAGGTCATTAATGATGCCTTAGACGCCCCTCCATCTCCACCATGCCTTTATCGCAATAGGATCATTAGCTTACTTATAAGTCATATCACCCTAATGAGTAATCCTCACCCAGGCACCTGCGTCACTTGGCTTAAAACGCCTTACATGAATGCCCCTCTCACTTAGGCATTGAGATGCCTCATCGGCCTTATCCCTGTGTGTTATTAGTACCAGGACACCTTTCTTAACGTAGTAACCATCCAGGTACTTAATACATGGTCTAACATTATCCTCAATATCCCTAGTCAAGAACCCAATTCTCCTCGAGAACTCCATACTCAATCTAACGAAGTTCTCATAGGTGGGTTCCCTCATAATTTCACCCATAAACTCCTTTCCAAGGACCTCCAGCTTATCCCTGAGCCTAAGGAGCATCACGTTAGTATCCTCCCTAGTGAATTCATGGGTTAGGATTACTAGGTTGTTTGGGTAAGGTATTTTATCAATAACACCAACGCCAGGAGCCCCTGGCTTAACCCTTATTTCAATACCACCACCATAGAATTCAGCGATCACATCACCAAGCCCAGTACCAAGATTAACCTCGACCTCATGGGCTACTTGAGCAGCTTCAAGTAGAGGCTTCCTGAGTAATGCAGCAACACCCAGTGCGGTTCCTAGGGTTAATGCAGCGCTCATTCCATAACCAAAGCCAAGTGGTGCCTGTGTCTCGTATTTAACGACTGCATTCACGTTATACCTCCTCAACACTTCATCAATATGCCTTAACCCCATTGTCCCTTCACCACCCTCAATCGTCATCACTAGACCAGGGCGTATCACAATACCTGCACCTAGGGATCCTGTCGTCATTGGGTCATTGGTGTACCTGGGCAGCCATATGCTTGTTACATGTAGTGGCACATTAACTATAACCTTCATTAAATTATTAATGCCCTGCTTGGCTTTAAATCTAGCTGCTCTCATGAATCCTACTCTCCTTCAAACAATATTCACCTATCCCAGTAAGCCTCCTACTACGTAGTCGAAATCCTAAATTCTAACCATATCAACTCCCTGAGTCCTCTCATTGCGTGAGCTATGTCCGCATTTTCCAAGGGAACCTAATTATCTTAAACCTTAACCAATAGGCGCACTGCGATTCTTCAGCTAGCCTGATGCTTCAGCACTTAATGTACTATCCATTATCCTTAAGGATTCCCGCACTCAATGGTATTCGAAATTCCCAGCTCGAGGAACTTTAATTCACTGTCTTTAATTATTTTAAACAAAGGCTCCTCAGAATCTTTATAATTATTAGTAAGGCCTTATTTATGGGTGTGGGTATGCCGAGGAGGCTACCGTATTTGGTTATGGCTCCATTAATGTAATCAATCTCTGTTTCCCTACAGTTCATTAAGTCCTGGAGCATTGATGAATAATTATTACTGGTTTTAGAAGCCACATCTAGGGTTTCGGCTACGGGATCTCTGGGTAGGTTAATACCCAATGCCTTAACCACAGCAACACCCTCATTGATTACTTCTAGGGCCAATTCCCTGGCTAATTCATTATTAATCAATATACCGTTTGGTGACTTAAGTATCGTGGTTATGGGGTTTATTGCAGCATTAACAATAACCTTCAACCACCTGAAGGGTTCCACATCATCCACAACCACCACATTGGCACCACCACTCCTAAGTATATCAGCCAACTCACCTAGGGCACTTGGCATTATTATCTCACCTAACCCCTTAACCTCTGTGATATTTCCATGTCTCGTAACGCCATAAGTCACCACAGCACTGTAACCAACACCCAGTCTCTCCTTTATTAACTCAAGACCACCAATACCATTTTGGAAAACCACTGGCGTTCCCTTAATCTTATTTATCACGTTCACTGTATCATACGCCTTAACAGCAATTAATGTGTACTTAACCTCGCTTGGTAATTCTTGAACTAATTTAATGCTTAGGTCATAATCACCATTAAGCCTAATGATGTATCTGTCATATAAAGTCCTCGTTATTACGTATGGTGTAAACCCAGCCCTGTTTAGGAAGTAGGTTAGTAACGAGCCCACGGCCCCAAGACCTATTATGCTAAACATAGGACCTCAATATTCTTATAATTTAAGGAAATTTATTGCTTTCACATCATAATAAAACCTAATATAGTAGGGCAGTAAAAATGCTGCAATGACTAGGGCATTAATGATAGAGGGTAAGGTTACGAATTAGGTTAAGCCGTGACGAAGGACATTAATGAGTTTAAAGCTTTATAGGAGGATTGTTGAGGAAAGGTGAATAATAAGGAGCATCAAGGAACTTGAGAGTATGAGTGATGATGGTTCCATAAATGAGATTTGGTGAATATGGTAGGTCCAGGGTAATGTTAAGGTGTAAGATGAGTCATGTCAATGTTATGGCTAGCAATAGGGATGAGTCGATAGAGGTATGGGTTTTGATGTATTGCGGTGATGTTAGTATGTACGTATTACCCTGGTACATGGTCATTTCTTAACTAGGTTTGATATGAACCATTCATGAACCAGGATTGTTGTTAACTCCGGGTGAAAAGTTAAAGCAAGCATGTTGTTCTCAATGACCACTGGGTAATTGTCACCGTAGGCCACCAGTGGTTTTGCAGAGCCCCAGTACTTAACTATGGCTGGTGCCCTTATGAAGACAGCCCTTACTGTGCCAATACCCTCAATGTTAAGCGTGGTTTCGAAGGATTCCCTCTGTCTACCGTAGAAGTTCCTGACCACAGATATATTCATGATTCCTAACACACCTTGACCGGTCTCACCCATAATCCTATCCTTAACCTCCCTAGCCATGAATATGGCGCCTGCGCATGTACCCATTGCAGGAAGCCCATTGGATACCTCATCACGGAGCGCATTCATTAGGTTGCTCTTAGACGTGAGTCTCCATATGCTCGTGGATTCACCACCAGGGATTATTATTCCTGATAAGCCCCTTAAATCATCAATCCTCTTAACCCTGGCCACGTCACCGCTTATGCCCAACTCATCCATAGCCTTTTTAACGGCGTACTCATGCTCTTCCACATCACCTTGCACCGCAAGTATGCCGATCTTCATTATTAAACACCCCTCGTCTGCAGTAATTCCTCGGATTTGAGGGTCTTCACATCGATGCCCATCATCGCTGACCTCTCACTAACCATCCTCTGAGCCTCAATGACAGCCTCTGGGTCATCCCAGTACGCCGTGGCTAGGACAATGGCCTCAGCCCTCTGCTTTGGGTCCTGGCTCTTAAAGATTCCTGAACCCACGAATACTCCGTCAGCGCCGAGCCACATCATCAGCGCTGTATCCGCTGGCGTGGCTATGCCTCCCGCTGCAAATGTTATGACTGGTAATCTACCGAGCCTAGCCGTTAAGGTGACTAGCTCCATGGGTACTTGGCACTGCCTGGCGAGATCCCTTAGCTTCTCCTCATCACCACCCCTGTACGCTGAGGTTAGTTCCTGAATGGCCTTGTTCAGTAATTTAAAGTGCTTAACCGCCTCGCTAACATTACCCGTGCCCGCCTCACCCTTACTCCTAATCATTGATGCACCCTCGGAGATCCTCCTCAAGGCTTCGCATAACTCCCTGCACCCGTTTACGAAGGGTACCTTGAACATCCACTTATTAATGTGGTGCTGCTCATCCACCGGAGTAAGTACTTCGGATTCATCTATTAGATCCACACCAATGGATTCAAGTAAAACAGCCTCATAGTAATGCCCAATCCTGACCTTAGCGCTCACGGGTATTGTTACGTGGTTCATCACATCCTCAATAACCTTCAAATCAGCCATCCTAGCCACACCACCAGCCTTCCTAACATCATAGGGTAGTTTATCCAGGACCATGACACCTACAGCGCCCGCCTCCTCGGCAATCTGAGCCTGCTCCACATTGGTTACGTCCATGATCACGCCATTCCTAAGCATGGCTGGGAAACCAACCTTAACATTAACAGTACCAGGTACGGCATCTGGTAGCTTAACGGGCCACTGGACACCAACCTCCCTAAGCCTATCTCTAAGCTCAAGCATACCGTAGAGGAAGTCCCTGAGTTTAACCAAGTACTCAAGTCCAGTAACTATCGACATAACGATGATGCAGCAAAGGGTTAGATAAGTCTTGTTAAACGTTTAATAAGGATGCTGTTTGAATTATGATTATAATCCACATGAACTCTGTATTTAAGTAAAGGATTTAACAAATAGTATATCTAATGATATTAATCAGTAATAAAGCAATAATTATACTATAGTGCACTTAAGGTTTTGTTTTATGGACTTAACTGTAAATATAGAAAATCAATATATTATCTAAGCCATCATACGTTAATAGATCCTTATGACCCCTATTGTTGAAGGATTCTGCAGAATATGGAATCATAAGGCTTGGGGGTAAATGCTATAAACTAATGCACAAACGTAAATTTAACCATGTCTTTATCCACTACTTGTGTCTAGGATTTAAATGCATCCAACTTCCATAGCTCTAGAAGTCTTATTCTATATTATAGTGTAAACTATTTAAATCAGAACTTGAAGTACAAATAGGGATCTTTCTGATTAGAGTGGGGGGTCTAACCATACCTACTATGGATGATATAGATATACGATCAAAGAAGGTTCTATTACGCATAGACATAAATTCCCCTGTGGATGAGAACGGCAAGATAATAGATGATTCTAGAATAAAGGCGCATGTTGAGACAATTAAGGAGTTAATTGATAAGGATAATTCCGTTGTGTTAATGTCACACCAGGGTAGGCCTGGGGACAAGGATTTCATAAGTCTAGAGGAGCACTCCAAATTAATTTCAAAGCATTTAAATAGAGAAGTGATTTTCGTGGATGATGTAATAGGCCCATATGCAAGGGAAATTATTAAAAATCTAAAAAACGGTGAAATTTTACTTTTAGATAACGTGAGATTAATCTCAGAGGAATTGATCGAGGCCCCACCGCAGCAGCATGTAAAAACCTTTTTAGTAAGGAAATTGACCCCATTCTTCAATATTTACATCAATGATGCATTCGCTACTGCGCATAGAAGTCAGCCAAGTATTGTAGGTTTTCCTCTAGTTTTACCATCAGCTGCTGGAAGAGTGATGGAGAGGGAAGTTTCCGCCTTGGCTAGGATTTTTAATGCCGAAGATACGCCTAAAATATTTGTATTAGGCGGCGGTAAGGTTCACGATACTATTAGGATAATTGAGAATCTAATGAGAACAAGGATAGCAGATAGAATACTTACTGGGGGTTTAGTTGCAGAATTGTTTTCTGTCGCTAAAGGAATGAATTTAAATACGAAGAATATGGAGATCTTGGAAAGAATGGGTATTTTAAGCCTAGTTCCTAGGGCTAGAAAACTACTTCTAAGTGGAGCTCCAATCGAAATACCAGTTGATTATAAGGTAGAAATAAACGGAAACGTAATTGAGGAACCAGCTAGTAAGATCACTGGTGTTATAAAGGATATTGGACCCGCCACTGTGGAAATATACTCATCACTTATAAAAGACGCTAAGGTAGTGGTTTTGAGGGGACCAATGGGGGTAATAGAAGATGAGAGATTCAGGGATGGAAGTAAGAGTGTTCTAAAAGCATCACTGGAGGGATGGGGTTACGTTATAATAGGAGGAGGACATATGATAAGTGCTTTAGATAAGGATATGAAGATTGACAATAATAAGGTTCACATCTCCACTGGAGGAGGAGCTCTTCTCTTATTCCTATCCGGGGAACGTTTACCAGCGTTAGAGGCATTATCAATGTCGATGACAAACAGGGTGATGAATAATGCCAGTTAACGTAGCTATTAATGGCTATGGTACCATAGGGAAGAGAGTTGCTGATGCCGTCATGAAACAACCAGACATGAAACTAGTGGGAGTTGCGAAAACATCCCCAAATTACGAAGCATTTATAGCACATCGCAAGGGAATAAAGATCTACGTACCGCAGCAGTCTATTAAGAAATTTGATGAGGTTGGAATACCAGTGGCAGGTACAATAGAGGATCTAATAAAAGCCGCAGATATTATAGTGGATGCTACACCCAATGGTGTTGGTGCTCAATATAAATTAATTTACCAACAATTACAGAAAAACGCCATATTTCAAGGAGGTGAAAAAGCAGAGATAGCCGATGCTTCATTCTCAGCCTTATGTAATTACAATGAAGCCCTTGGTAAAAAATACATTAGAGTAGTATCGTGTAACACTACAGCACTACTTAGAACAATATGCGCAATAAATAAGGTCAGTAAAGTGGAGAAAGTTAGAGCAACGATAGTTAGAAGAGCCGCTGATCAAAAGGAGGTTAAGAAAGGTCCCATAAATTCACTAGTACCTGATCCTGCATTAGTGCCGAGCCATCATGCAAAAGATGTTAACAGTGTCATAAGGAATTTAGATATAGTTACGATGGCAGTAATAGCCCCAACAACATTAATGCATATGCACTTTATCAATATAACCTTAAGAGACAGAGTAGAGAAGAAAGATGCACTCAGCGTTCTGGAGAATACTCCTAGAATAGTCCTAGTTTCTTCAAAGTATGGTGCAGAAGCCACAGCAGAATTAGTAGAAGTAGCGAGGGATTTAAGAAGAGATAGAAATGATATTCCAGAGGTAATGGTATTTAGTGACTCGGTTTACGTTAAGGATAATGAAGTCATGTTCATGTACGCAGTGCACCAAGAATCAATAGTGGTGCCAGAGAATATAGATGCAATAAGAGCCTCCATGAGATTAATGAGCGCGGAAGACTCAATAAGAATCACTAATGAAAGCTTAGGAATATTAAAGGGGTATCTAATATGAATGAACCATCTTATTCTATAAGCTTCTGGTTAAGGAGAATACTAGTGCCAGTGGATGGCTCTGAGAATAGTTTAAGGGCATTGGATCTTGCAGTAGACTTCGGTATGAGATACGGCTCTAGAATAACTATAGTACATGTATGTAACGACTGTAGCGATGTGAATGATATACAATCACTTATTGAAAAGAGAGTAAACAATAAGATTAAATACGATTTAAAAATAATTAAGATAAACGTAAATGAATCCAGTGTTTCAAATGAAATATTAAAAATAATAAATGAGGAACCTTATGATGCAATAATAATGGGTGCAAGAGGAACTTCACTAAATAGCGATATAAATATAGGCTCTACAGCGTTAGCAGTATCGATAAATGCCCCAGTATCCGTAATATTAGTTAGATGATTAAAAGAACCCGTGAAGCACTTTTAACCTAAATTTATTAATTTGGCAATTTTTGCCAGTTAACTAAGGTTGAATTAGCTGCCTACCACGGTGTTTTGCATAATAAGAACTATATTTCAATAGCCTTTACCTTGATCAATGAGTAAGGAGGCATTGATTAAGGAGATTAAGGGATTAAAGCAGGAGAGGAATGCCATAATACTGGGTCATAATTACATGGACATGGATGTACAATTAATAGCGGACTTCACAGGTGATTCCTACGACCTGGCGGTTAAGGCCATGGAGACTAAGGCTGAGGTCATAGTCTTCGCAGGGGTTAGGTTCATGGCTGAGCAGGCTAAGGCTTTGAACTACGATAGGGAAGTACTATCACCAGACTTGAATGCGGGGTGCACAATAGCGGATGCACTGGATACGGAGACCTTGAGGGAGTATAGGGAGAGGTATCCTGGGGTTCCTGTTGTTCTCTACATTAACTCAAACATAGATGTTAAGGCCATGGCTGATTACATAGTCACCTCCTCAACGGCAGTTAAAGCAGTTAGGAAGATACCGGGTGATACTGTAATATTTGGGCCAGACTACAACCTGGCTACCTACGTTGAGAGGATGACTAGTAAGAAAATAATCAAGGTGCCACCGAACGGTAAGTGCATTGTGCATGGGAACTACGTGCCTGATTACATTAGGGAGGCGAGGACTAAGTACCCTGGGGCTAAGGTAATGATTCACCCAGAGGCGCCCTTGAACATTATTGACCTAGTGGACTTCGTGGGCTCCACAAACCAGATGATAGAATTTGCAAGGAATAGCGAGGCCAGGGAGTTCATAGTAGGTACTGAAATTGGGATGATAAATGCGCTTAAACTAAAGGTCCCGGGTAAGGAATTCTACCCATTAACCACCGAGCCCATAGCCCGTTGCCCCTTCATGGCTATGATTACACTAGAGAAGATCTATAGGTCCCTGAGGGATGATGTTTACAGAGTTGAAATACCTGGGAACATAGCCGAGGCTGTTAGAGAGGCTTTCGAGAGGACTAGGAAGCTACTTGGTGATTAGGCAATGATCTACATAATCGGTAGTGGTATAGCGGGGCTTTCAGCCGCGATTTCACTGAAGATGAGTAATTACCCAGTTACCGTGATTACTAAGAGGGTTCAGGGAGGCTCAAGCTACGAATCAAGGGGTGGAATAGCAGCCGCAACGGCACCCAATGATTCACCTGAGCTCCATGCCCAAGACACCATAGCCGTGGGTGATGGATTATGCGATGTTAAGTCAGTGGATTACTTCACAAGGGAGGCCCTAGAGGCCATAGAGACCTTGGAGAAATGGGGGTTTGAGTTCGATAAGGACCTTAGGCTTGAGGCAGGTCATAGTAGGAGAAGGGTTCACCATAGGATGGACTCCACAGGCATGTTCCTAACGAACTTCCTACTTAAACTAGCCACTAAGCTTGGTATCAATATTGTTGAGGATAGGGTTATGGCATTGAAGGTTAGGGGTAATGTTGTTAAAGGCTTCATAACCACTGGGGGTGTTTCCATAGATGATGCCGACTCTGTGATATTGGCAACGGGCGGTTACGCCTACCTCTGGAGCTACACCTCAAACCCACGTGACAATACAGGCGATGGTGTTGCCTTAGCCTTTAGGGCTGGTGCCGTTGTTGGTGACTTGGAATTCGTTCAATTCCACCCCACGGTCACTGTAATAGACGGCGAATCCTTCCTATTAACAGAGACCCTTAGGGGTGAGGGCGCGGTTTTAATTAATGATAAGGGTGAGAGATTCGCTTTCAAGTACCATGAAAAGGGTGAATTAGCACCTAGGGATGTGTTGTCCAGGGCTATTTACAATGAGTATAGGCTTGGGCGCAGGGTTTACATGGATTTAAAGCCCATTGATAATTTCGAGATCAAATTCCCATCAGTTAACGAATTCCTGAGACGCCATGGACTTACCAGGAATGACTTAATACCCGTAGTCCCAGGTGCCCATTACTCAATAGGTGGCGTTAGGGTTAATATCAGGGGTGAATCAACAATAAGGGGACTCTATGCAATCGGTGAAGTTGCGAATACGGGGCTACACGGCGCCAATAGACTAGCCAGTAATTCACTGCTCGAGGCCCTGGTCATGGGAATCAACATGCCATTGCACATTGGTGAGGATTGGGAAGGCCCAGACCTAAACGATGGGGAGGTTCTGAACGTTAAACTACCAAGTGGTAGTCGTGAGATGGGTCTTGAGGAAATTAGGAGGCTTAATTGGGATTACCTGGGTATTATTAGGGATGGGGATGAATTAAGTAGATTAATCAGTATTTATGAGGATGTTTATTTAACAGGGATTGATGAGTGGTCGAATGCGGCATTGATTTCCTACTTAACGGCTAAGGCAGCCTTAATGAGAAAAGAGTCACGGGGCTCACATTACAGGGCTGATTATCCTAGTAGGGATGATGCCAGGTTCAGAAGAAGGATTTACTTCAGGATGATGGATCATGATTAAGGAACCCTGAAGTTAATAATGTTGTGAATTATGGTTCATTAATACATGCTGATGAACTATTTACTATTGAGAGGTTAGTGGTATTAGCTCGCGCAGAATTTAACCTGTGGATAAAGAATAAGCACACTTCACTATACAGGCTTAGAGGGCTTGATAAGACTTGCAGAGTAAGCTTCGCAAAGAAGGTTCAAGCGGAGTACTGTAGAGGCTTGGTATCCGTGCCTTCTGATTAATCAACAATACTGTCACTCACCAGGTTAAGCTTAGTTATTTCCCTCATGATAGTGGGGTTAACGAAGCCATTGGCCTCCAACAAATCCTCTTAATACCCTGACTCGGTTTCTTACCCCCTTAAGTGAGCCCCTTGGTATTAAGCACTCATTTACGCATACATGGCAGTGATAATAACTCTCATTAGGAGGAGTGAAGGTAATTCCACGCTCAACCCTCACCTAGCCCTGAACCTCATAATAATTACCAATACCTCAGTTGTATTAATTCCTTCACTTAGCTAAGGTCCTATTCATACCTCATTATCTCTGCATATTAATAATTAAACACCGTATAATCTATAGCAGGTAATGCATGGACTGGGTGGCATTAAATCCATGCTATATTCATTGATAGAAGTAGAGTCTTGGTGTCTTCTTATAAATTTAAACCTAAATTCTCGATAGGCTTCACTATTCCATATGTTCATAATTCTATCATTGTTTAAGTTCCCGAAGATTACCTTCTTTACTTTAAAACATTTACCCATGAAGCAACGGGGTATATAGTTACTTCTTGTTGGTAGGTTTAGGAAGACGCATGGTGAGACATAGCCATCAACATTTATGAATATGGTTTCAGTGGGCCTCTCAGGACATTCAGTGAGTTCCCAGCAATTTAGTGAGTATGTGAATAATTTAATGCCTAACTCCCTAGCCCTTCTTAGTGTTAAATTAATTATACGTTCGTAGATCTTAAATTCTCTCTCCATGGGGTCTGAGAATGCCTTTGACATAATCATATCCTTATTTAATATATACGATAGGTTGTCAAGCACTACTTCCTCAATCCCCAGGTTATTGACCAGCTCTATGAAGTCGGGTAATTCGTGGATATTTACTGGCATCATGATATAACTAGCTACTACTCTGGAACCACTCTTTAACATGTCCTTAATTTTAATGAGTTCTCTTACGTTATTAATGAGAATATTGAAGTCACAGCCTCTCCTTATAGCATTATGTGTTGATGGAAAAGTCCCCGCGAAAGTCACTGCAATTATATCAATCCCTGATTCTAATAACATACGTGCATAATGCTCATTTAGTAACATTCCATTTGTTGTGAGACCGAAATTAACATTATTACGAACTTCATTAATAATGCTTGAAAGATTGGGGTGTAAGAGGGATTCACCCCACCCCTGTAAGTGCACGTACCTCACAGACCCCATGCTTAGTAACTCCTTTATCACGCGACTGTATAATTTAAGGTCCATGAACCTAGAAATCCACTCACTCCTCAATACCGTACGTGGGCAGTAAATACATGATGCATTACATGAGGTGGAGATTTCTATTTGGGCTATTCGTGGATAAGTATTAAAAATATTTATTTTAAAATTAATGATGAACCACCCATCACTTAGGTGGTGGTAATCCAGCGAAGAAGGCTATTGAGGGACCAAGGGCTATGAAGATAATGATAATTAACGACACCACGTAAGCAATTATCATACGCCCTGCCTTTATCTCAGCGAGGGTTCTAAACCTGGTGACTAGTCCTATGGACATGAAGGTTAAGGCAAAGAAGAAGTACCTAAATAACTCAGTCTGTGGCGTTATACCACCCACCATAAACTTAGAAGCTACCACGGCACCCACAGTGAAGCCTACACCCCATAGTATTAGCCACGTGCTTATATAACCCAGCACGAACTTCGGGAACCTAAACCAAATCATTATTGCCGGCACCTTCTGCCCTGGCTTCTTCTCAACAATCATCAGCCATATCACGGCTAGTATGAATGCCCACAAGCCAATCCATATATCAATGAATACCTTAGTCATGACTGCTGTGTTCATAACCCACGTCTTATAAACCGCAAGACCGGGTTGATTACTAATTAAGGCGTCAGCCAAAGCACCGCTTGCAGCAGCTGCACCATCAGTCTTGACACTCAACCCCATCCAGGCACCGGCCGCGTAGGGAGCCCACTTAAGTATTGAAGCCGCAACGAAAGGTAGTATTACCAACTCTACTACCGCGAAGAGAACTATTATGGATGACACAGTGGCTGGAATGATTGATGGCGCACCTATTGCGGCTGCTGTTGCTATGGCTGCAGAAACACCGCATATGCTTACGCCTGAGGCCAATGTAGCTGCCCATTTATTGTCAAGTTTAAACAACTTATAAGAGAGGAAGTATGATATTGGCCAGTAAATTAAGTAAGCGGCAACTATCGCGATTAATGATCTCTCAACCAAAGTAATAGCTATTGTCATGTACCTAAGTGATGATGCACCAATCAATGCCCCAAGTAGCACGATGGCTGTTTTTATGTACCACTCAGTCCTAGCACCTGCCTCGAGAACGGTAGGTAATTTCTTGTAAAAGATAACGTTTGATATAAACAAACCAATTAGGAGTAAGTATATCAATATGCCATCAGCACCCACGGGTATGGACCAGGTAATGTGAAGTTTTGCGTATTGATCAGGGGTTGCGTTGAAGTAGGCATAGCCGAAGAGCCATCAAAAGCCGAATGTTAGGATGAATAGTATCGTGAAACCAGCCGCAAACCTCTTCACATTATACTTCATTAACCAAGCGGCAAAAGTTAATATCGCCAATAGAAATATGCAGAAGAAGAACACGCTGAGTACAGGGTTAAGCCCTGGATAGGCCTTGGTCATGGTTAATGCCTGAGCGACAACTACTAGGCTCTTCGATGGGTCAAGCCAAGGCACAGCAACCCTGGGAACCCAACCCAGTAGATATATTTTATAATAGCCAGGTAGGGCTAGGAAGAATATCAATAGCCCTATCCAAAGAGCCCACCAATCTTCCTTCCTCCATAACGATGACCAATCAATCTTTAACCGTTCCCCTTGACTCATATATTATCGCAACCTTCTCTTACAGGTCAAAATAAGTCTTATTATCCATAGTAACCGTTAATTATGTGAAATAACCTTTTTAAATAAACCTTATCTCCCCATCAGTTGGCTTTAGTAACTTTTAAACTAAGATTTTTACCATGTGAATGTACCATTTATTTAAGGAATACATGTATAAGTTCATTAATGAACCAGGTAGATGGGGAAGGACTAGATAATGTAAATACACTAAGTCATTATGGAAAATAATGCCAGGATTATACACATGAGTGTGAACATGGATATGGTGGACTCAGCCTATGCACCTAAGCCAATAACCCATCATCAGGCAGATTCACCACAAGGGAGGCTTTAGGGCTAGTTAGGGAGGTCACTAGGGCCTTGAGGTTAAGGTATTCAATGTGGTTGAGCATACATTATCCTATGATGCCAATGATATAACGGGAATGTTAGTCACCACGCTAATAATAAACACCACAACGGGTTTAGTGACTAGAATACCTTAAATAATCATAGTTAACCTATGCACCAAGAGGCAGAGACTTTGCTCAGGGAGGCCTTAAGAATAAGATAACTGGGAGCGTGGATAACCTAGGTTCAGGATTTTACTCATATAGTCCTTTAATTCTCCTTAAATGAACCTCATTGAGGACTCTGTTAACGCATCAAAGCTAAATTGACCACTAACCCCTTAGACCAGTCGCCATAAAATAGTTGCGTTGAACTATCAATCAACACATGGTCATCATTTGTAGGATATGGTGAACAGGGTGACTTATGATTCATGGATTGTCTTCGTACAGACTTGGTGATGCGGAATTCGTAAATGCTGTAGAAGGGGGTAATTCCTTGAGTTGGATTGAGTGGCACTATGATTCTCACTGGTCTTAATAAATTCTAGCCGTATTAATTAGGTAATGCCGCAGTCTCTCTGGTTCATTGATTATTAGTATATTTAATGTACATTGGGTGGTTAATAAAGTATTATAAGGGCGTTACCTAAGCCTAACCGTGGCTTACTCTGAACGGGTTAAGGCACTTCTAGGGGGGATTGGGGAGTTTAGTAGGGTTAGGGTGCGTTTAAAGGATGGCTCGACACTGGAGGGTTTAATACTGCCTAGGCCTGAGGTGGGTGATCCTGATGTACTACTGGTGAAGCTTGAGAATGGTTACAACGCCGGTATTCATGTTGATAAGATACAGGCAGTGGAGGTTCTAGGTAAATATGAGCCACCTAAGGTTGAGGTACCATCATACGGTACTGTGATGACTGTAAAGGGTACTGGGGGTAGGGTTAGGTTCGTGGCCACTGGGGGTACTATAATGTCTAGGGTTGATTACGTCACTGGGGCTGTTTACCCAAGCTTCAGTCTGGAGGATCTTTACTTAATGTACCCTGAGTTAAGGGGTTTAGCATCAATAGAGATGGTTAACTTAATGTCAATATTCAGTGAGGACATGACTCCAACCAGGTGGAGTATGATTGCTGAGGAGGCGTGTAGGGCCTTTAATGATGGTGTTGTTGGTGTTGTTGTCCTACATGGTACAGACACAATGCACTACACGGCCGCTGCATTAGCCTTCGCCATTAAGTCAGCCCCAGGTCCAGTTGTTCTCGTGGGTGCCCAGAGGAGTAGTGATAGGCCTTCAAGCGACTCCTTTGAGAACCTTTACGCAGCAACCCTAGTGGCTTCCCAGGCTAAATTCGCCGAGTCCGTGGTTGCGATGCATGATAACACCAGTGATGGTGTGGTGGCTGTTCATAGGGGTGTGAGGGTTAGGAAAATGCACACGTCCAGGAGGGATGCCTTCATATCGGTGAACCATGAACCAATAGCCAAGGTACTGACCAAGGAGGGTAAGTTAATAATGAATACCAGTGACTATAAGGGGAGGGGGCGATTGGAGTGTAGTACTAGGTTTGATGATAAGGTGGCTTTAATCAAGTATTACCCAGGCATGAGTAGTGAATTACTGGATTACCTGGTGGATAAGGGTTACCACGGCATAGTAATAGAGGGCACTGGTTTCGGTCACGTGGGGGAGTGGTTACTTAAGCCAATAGCTAGAGCCATTGAATCAGGCATACCCGTGGTAATATCCAGTCAGACAATATTCGGTAGGGTTAACTTAAATGTGTATAGGAGGGGTGTGGAGTTGCTTAGGATTGGTGTAATACCAAGTGAGGACATGCATCCTGAAACCGCCTTCGTTAAATTATCATGGGTCTTAGCCAACTCCTCAAGGGATCTTAATGAGGTTAGGAGACTCATGCTTACGCCACTTGCCTATGAGATTAATCAAAGGACAAGACCCATGGATTACGTGGTTAAGCCAAGTGTGCCCAAGGATTAGGCGTTTTTAAAAAGCCTAGAGTAGTGGTGTGGTTTAGTGATGTTTAAACCGCAGGCCACTGATTATTGATGAGGAACTTGGGCCTGATGAAATAGTAATAGCCTAGATTCAGTGTTATTAACTAAGGCATTTTACTATACCATTAATCGTATCATTAGCTATCCTCTCCACCATTGAATCAATGTTAATGAACCTACCCATCATTTGAAGAAGCCTACCTAAACCCGCATCGGCGCTCCAATTAACCCTGGAACCACCATTATTGGGTTCAACGATTATGCTTAATGTGACTTCTATTGAACTACCAGCAGCCCTACCATTCACCCTCAGCCTAATACTGCTTTCCGATGCCTCAGTAACCTCAATAACAGTATCTGATGTCACCCTCCTTAATTCAGCCACCGGTACTTCATCGCCTAGGTCAACCCTGAACCTAACCTTAGCCTTTGATTCACTAATTAACTCGTAGCTGGTGACGTTGGGGATGCACTTGATTACTAGGCTTAAATTAGATAAAGCCCCAGTGACCTCCCTGGGGGGTTTGGTTAAGTTGAATGAACCACTGTAATGTAGGTTAGCCACCTAGGACCACCCCATTAACCTCCTACTACTCCTAGTTACCTCACTGACTAGTAGTGTTAAGGCAGCAACCCTACCCCTCTCCTCATCTATACTGCCCTTGAAGTCTAAGGCAAGGCTACGTAGTGGGTTATCCAGCTCCCTTAAGTCCTCGTAAAGATTAGCGCCGAATAATGGATGATTCCTAGTCATTGACCCCTTACTTGAACCCAATAGTCCACTGACCTCGTCACTAAGCCTCTCACCAACCAACCTGCCTGTGGTGAACTTTCCCCCTATTACTGATATTAGGTTACTTGGCTTCTCATGCTTAATAATAGCGAAGTCCCTGGCAGCTTCCCTTGCATTAACCCCAGGCATTTTAATTAATGGCCTAACTGAGGCATAGGCCCTAACCACATCAACCTTAGTCAGCATTGGAACCATTCTTGAACCCTCTGAGGTGAGGAAGTCAATGTCATCACTGGATATGGTTAAGTTATCCGGGTCATCAACTATGACTGCTGTTGTTCCTACTATTGATGATGAGGCGTAGGGTAGGAGTATATCGCCATCAGAGGGCATCCTCATCCTATTTATGACCCTTCCAGTTAATCTACGCCTATAAACAACCATAACACCCATTGTAGGCATCATATCAACCTCAATGTTAGCCATCTTAACCACCTTATACGTCCATGGACCAGCAGTAACCGCAATAACCCTTGGCCTAATTCTCCTAATATCCCCAGTCACGTGATCCTTAACCACAACCTCATCAATCATGCTACCACTTATGTTAAAGCCGACCACCTCAGCACCCTGAATTATTAAGGCACCTTCCCTATAAGCTGACGCAGCTACGCTGAATAATAGATCCTTAGCGAACACCACCTTATCTGGAACCTCAACCACAGCCTTCACCTCAGGGTTTAAGTTAGGCTCCTCCCTAAGTGCATCCCTAGGATCAACTTCCCTATAATCAATGTTAACGGCCCTTAACCCCTTAATGAACTGTTCCCTGTACTCCTCATCATCCTTATCCACAGCTACGTAATAACCACCAGTATTCTCAACTGCATGGGGAGCTATGCTTGCTATTATCCTATTCTCCTCAGCACACTCCACGGCAGCCTTAGGGTCAGTGGCCACATACCTGGCTCCACTGTGGAGTAGGCCATGCATCCTGCCGCTTGCCCCACTACCGATGACATTCCTCTCCAGTAATACCACCTGGAAACCCCTTAATGATAAATCCAAGGCCGCAAATAATCCATTAACTCCACCACCAATCACAACTACATCTGGGTTTGGATTCGCCATTAAGTATTCCTTATAATTCACTTTTAAACGCTTTATCAATTAACCAAGCCCATAAGCCCACGGTACCTCCTTAGCCCAGCCTAATGCCCTCTTAACCGCCGCCTTCCATCCATTGTAAAGCCTCTCCCTGGTTTCAGGATCCATCCTTGGTTTAAAGACCTTATCAAGCCTCCAATTCTGCTTGATTTCCTCTAAATTATTCCAGAAGCCTACGGCTAATCCGGCCAGGTAACCGGCGCCTAGTGATGTTGTTTCAAAAATCACGGGCCTCCAAACCTCAATACCGGTAATATCGGCTTGGAACTGCATTAGGAAATTATCCTTAGCTGCACCACCATCAACCTTAATCCTAGGTATCTTAACCCCAGTATCACTCATCATAGCCTCAAGCACATCCCTAGTCAAGTAGGCTATTGACTCGAGAATAGCCCTTGCAATATGCCTCCTCTCAGTACCACGGGTAATACCAATGATTAAACCCCTAGCGTACTGATCCCAGTATGGTGCACCTAAGCCGACGAATGCTGGTACGAAGTAAACACCACCGGTGTCACTGGCACTGGCTGCAAGGGGCTCTATTTCATCAGAAACCTCAATGGCCTTAAGCCCATCCCTAAACCACTGCACTGCAGCACCAGTGATGAATACACTACCCTCAAGTGCGTATAATGCCTTCCCCTCCTCAAGTGAGTAGTAGACCGTGGTTAATAGATTCATCCTAGACTTCACTGGTTTATCACCGGTATTCATTAGTATGAAGTTACCTGTACCGTAGGTTGACTTAACCTCACCGGTATCAAAACCCACCTGCCCGAATAAGGCCGCCTGCTGATCCCCAGCATCCCCACATACAGGTATGTTAACACCATTGAGTATTTGGGAAACTTCAGGGCCTGTGTACCCGTAGATGGCCTTATCGCTTGATGGCCTTGGTAACGGGAGTACATCCCTCGGTATCTTACCCTCAACCTCAAGTAATTCATTATCCCAGTCAAGTTTATGAATATTAAAGATCATGGTCCTAGACGCATTACTGTAATCAATTACGTGAGCCCCACTCCTCTCAGGGGTGAGTACATCCTTACTACCCCTAGTTAGGTTCCAGATAATCCAAGTATCAATAGTCCCAAACACCACCTCACCCCTCCTAGCCCTATCCCTAAGCCCCGGCACATTATCCAGTAACCACCATATCTTAGTACCGGAGAAGTAGGCGTCAGGAACGAGACCTGTCCTCTCCTGAATCATGCCTAGGTAATTCTGCTTAAGGTAATCAACCATCTGTGACGTCCTCCTATCCTGCCAGACAATGGCATTGTAGACTGGTTGCCCATTCCTTGGATCCCAAATAACCGTGGTCTCCCTCTGATTAGTAACCCCAATTGCCGCTATCTCCCTAGGATTAATCCTAGTGTACTCGATCACCTCCTTAATGACTAGTTTAGTATTCCCCCAAATCTCCAATGGATTATGCTCAACCCACGCAGGCTTAGGGTATATTTGAGTGTGCTCACGGTATGAGTAACCGATTAACGAACCATCGTGACTGAATAAGACTGCCCTAGTGCCTGTTGTCCCTTGATCTATGGCTAAGATGTAACTACCACTAACCATACCTGCATCATTAAGGTTAACCACTCATATTTAAATACATACCATATGCATTACTAATATGGAGATAGGGCACTTTAAATGGTTAAGTGAACATAAGGTTGACTTAAACATTGCCAGCAGCGGTATGATACCGGTTAGTAGGAGTGACGTGGAAAAGTTGGGTGAACCCACTGATATCATGGAGGCTCTGAGCAACATCTATAATGTATCCACTAAGGCTATTGCGTTAACCCATGGTACACAGGAGGGCAATTTCGCAGTCCTATCGGCAATTAAAGATGCTGTGGATCAGGTTATAACAGTGGTGCCTGAGTATGAGCCGATTAGGGTTTTACCAAGTTTCCTTGGGCTTAGGCGAATTGAGGTTAAGGTGAATCACGGGTTAAGTGAATTAATCAACTATATTAAACCCAGGTCAGCTTTATTCTTCTCCAATCCAAATAATCCACTGGGCATGCACTTAAGTAGGGGTGAGATTAGGGATCTTGCTGATGAGGCTAGGAGGAAGGGCTCATACTTAATCATTGATTCAATATTCCTTGAATTCGTCACAAGTGATTTACGTGACCTACCCCTGGAGAATACCGCATACACCTTTAGTACCTCTAAATTCTACACTGTTGATTCCTTTAAGGTTGGTTGGATTATTGGTGATGAGGAGCTTATTCGAAGAGCCGTTAACGTAATTAACCTAGTAAGCCCCCTGGTTATTGGACTTGAGGCATCCTACGTCTCCATAATGCTCCAGAATAGGGATTGGTTTAGGAGAAGAAACCTAAGCATAATTTCACCTAATAGGGAATCATTAATGAGTATTAGTGAATCATTAGGTAACTTAATTAAGGTAACTTACTTCAATCACATGCCCATAGCCTACGTAACCACTAAGTGCAATGTTGACAGTCTTGAATTAGCCAATGAATTATTAAGAAGAGGAGTCTTAACTGTTCCAGGATTCTACTTCGGTATTAATAATGGAATTAGGATTGGCTTAGGCTCAGTTAACCACGACACATTCACTAAGGCGCTTAACGTAATGGTTAACGTGATTACGGGCTTATGCACCAGGTAACTTAAATTAACCTGAATTCAACCTAGGCTTAATGCGGTTTAGAACACATGTAGTCTTCTCAATTGGCTTAACAGCGTTAATTGAGTCGGCCCTGGGAATAAGTAACATTATCCTCCTCCTAGGATCCTCACTGGTTTTATCATATTTAATTAACTTCCTCATAGATGCTCTTGGACATGAGGAGAAGAATGGATTCACCCATAGATCACCTAGAACACACACCATGAGTAGATCATTCACACTCGGCTTAATCATAAGCCTACTGGTGGCTTTATTCCTCTACTACATGACACCCATAGGCGCATATAATGCGTTAATCATAGTATTAATGGGTCCTTTAACCGGGTGGAGCCACATGCTTCTAGACGCCTTAACGGAGGGAGGCATATACATTAGGAGGAATGGGAGGTGGGTTAGATTCGCCCTAGCCCACTTTAAGTATAATAATACTGTATTAAACTGGTTATTCACTATAATTGGAATTCTACTACTCATTAAGTCACTAGTAACGTAGCGTGAAATAACGCGTAACTACATTAGTGATGAAAACATGATGAATAAGTTAAAGTTAAGATTATTCAACCATTATGCAAACCAAAGCAATATTAATACAGATACCATTAACACTACAATACTTGGAGTATTTGCTTCTAGTCATTCAAGGGATATAGTACTTAATGGTTATTAATTGGTAGATAAAGTATTGATAGTGTGGATGACTTTAGAAGCATTGAATCTATTGGTTAATCCAAGTAGTAGGTTAATTAAGAGGCGGAGAGGCCTCCTATTATATTTAGTTAATACTACCTATTCATTATCGATTACTCCTGCTTAGGCTGATTTTAGCAACATCGTCTTTACCTAAACTTAACGTTAATTCACCATTCCTATACCATTAATCAATATTCTCAATATTATTTCTCACCATGTCTATAATCTTCCTAATATTATCAAGAAAACTACAACCATACTATCCTTTGCATTATTTTTAAATATTTAATCATTAGTAAAGCAAAATACATTTAACTAAAAGTGTTATCTCTATTATTTTAAAATTATAGGAAAAACTTAAAATGTAATAAATAGCAGACTTCGAGTGAAGGATATGGTTACTAGATTATATGTGAGACTTCATCATTATCATGATTGGACTGAAGCCACGGCCGATTATCCAAGTATTGAAACTAGCATGGTATATTACTATCCATTTTTCGATAAGGGCTACAGTATCGAGGGCATAGTAGCACAGGGTACAAAATATGGTGAATTAAAAACTTTCTTAAGGAGATTACCTCACTTAGCCAATATAGTGGATGTGATATATATAAATAAGATTAATAATCATTTATATGAAGTATTCTTTCTAGGCGACATTAGGGGTATGGTAAAATATGTAATATTAAATGAGGGGGGTATTGTAATAAACTCAAAGGTTAAGAATGGAACCAAGGACTTTACAGTATATTTAATAAATGATCATGAGGAAAAAATATCATCATTATATGAAAAACTTAATAATTATGGTGAATTACTGAACTTCATAACTAATAAAATACCCGGAAATATTCCACTTTTTAATCGTAGTACTTTACCTTACTTAACAAATACTGAGGGAAAAATACTAGTATATGCATATTTAAATGGGTATTTCGATCGATCAAGAAAGATAAATCTTAATAATATTGCTGCAAAGTTCAATGTAAGTAAGGCAACGGTCGATGCGCATCTAAGAAATGCAATAAAGAAAATCCTTAATGCATACTTTATAAGAGATATGAATGCAATGCGTTACTGATCTTTATTTCCTTTAAAAATTAATATGTAAATTAAAATCCAAGAAGCAAAAACAATAATTTTAAACTTTATAATTTTAGTGATATCAAATTACTCGATTAATTTGCCTAAACAGCAACCTCCTCTGTTTCAGGTGGTTTATACTTCCTAGCATCAAAACCTATTGCTAATCCCAAGATTGCAGTTGCTAAAGCATAGATACCCAGTATTTCCGTCATCTTAGGGGCACCGAGAACGGCTAACCATGTGGGCGCTATGAAAGAACCTACAACAGCGGCTAACTTAACCCAGAAATAACCCCAGCCTGCTGCAGTGCCTCTTTCACTGGCACCGAAGGCCGCATTTATGGACGTCATACCCTGGCTTGCAGGCACAATAACATGCCCAAAGTAAAATGCAGAAGCAAATAATACGAATAGCCAGAGGGGCCAGTGATACAGGAATGTGAATGCAAGACCAAGTAGTGTTATGCCAGCTAACGCAGCACCGATCACGTACTGAGACTTAGTACCTATTCTAGGCGTAAGATATGCCGTAAGGACTCCAGCAATTACACCCATACCATAGAATATTGCAGATGCCTCTATAGTGGCTAATGAACCGGCTAGGTGCATAGTCAGTAATATATACGGCATGTAGAAACCAAAGGTGTAAAATTCAAAACCCTGTTCAAAGTTTCCATTAAAGCAATAAACAAGTTCCCTCCACTTGTTCCTCCTGAATATCTTAAATGCGGACCTTAATCCCCTAGCAGGTCTTCTTAATTCTACGTCAATATCAGGTACGTCAGGTAAATCAATACCGTGTGTACGCTTAAGGATCCTCTTAGCAGTGGCTAGACGCCCCCTATATGCCTCCCATAGTACGGACTCTGGTATTCTTGCTCGTAGCATTAATATAATGAACGCAAAAACGGCCCCTCCAAACATAATAATCCTCCAGAACCATGGATGAAGTAATGAGTAAGTTATTAAGTAGAATGGTAATACGAAGATAAATATAACAACCTCATACATTAGATACCACTGCAACTGCCATAAGTTAGACCAGACTAATCTTTGCTGTTTCTCTAGGTATTCGAATATGTACGCAAAACCTGTTGCCGTATCTGCACCCAATGCAAAACCAAGTAATATTCTAAAGACTGTGAAAGTATATGGATCCGGTGCAAGACCGGCCCCAACTGCCATTACCGTAAAGAGTATCATATTCAAGATGAACATGTTTCTTCTACCAATTCTATCAGTTAACCAACCACCAACTACAGCACCTACCGTAGCTCCTATTTGAACCGCAGCTACTGCTAGGCCAAAGAGCCACGTGGACATCCAGGGAAACGTATTCTTAAATGCTGCTGTTGCAAATGTGAATGCTGCAAAATCATAGGCATCAACCCATAGCGAGGCCAAGGCAAGAATTACTATGTATCTAGCTGTTATATTCTTAGTATTTAACACAATCTCATAGATCCTAGCAATACCTCTCTCGATCTCCTCCCTGCTGTAGTTGCCCTGAGACATGGTTACTCATTGCTATACCTGGGCGTATTAATTAATTGAATCTTACCTGTTAGATTTAATTATGTAAATAATTCTTTTCTTTGAAATGCTACGTGGTGTATTTTTTCAGTTTTTCTTCATTTATGTCAAGTCCCAAACCTGGTTTACTTGGTATGATTACTTCATCCTTCTTAAATACCTCTATGGGCTCCCTGGGTATGTCATATGCCAGTGGGTTCTTCTCGATGTAGTAGTATTCGTATGTTGGTGTGAAGATTATGTGGCTTGGTAGTGAAGGCTATTACTTGGAGCGTTGCCGCCCTACAACCAGCCCCTGATAATCCAACGTGGAATGTCATAAGTATGCCGAAGGAGTCAGCTAATGAGGCTATTTTAATGGCCTCCGTTATCCCACCAACCCTGGCTATGTCGGGCATGGTGATGTCCATGGCGCCCCTACGCATGAATTCAAGCCACTGGTACTTTGTGAATAGTGTTTCCGCGGCGGCTATGGGTATGTCCAGGGCCCTTGAAACCCTAACGTAGGCCTCAGGGTTATCAGGTGGTACAGGCTCCTCAAACCAAAGTACGTCGTATTTCTCAAGCATCCTGCCCACCTTTATTGCGGTGGCCACGTTGTATGCCGTGTTGGCATCAACCATTATCTCAACTTCATTGCCCAGGGAGTCCCTTATGGCCTTTATCACGGCTTTATCAACATCGTATCCCCTGCCAATCTTAACCTTAATGTACCTAAACCCCTGCTCCACTAACTTACTAACCTCCTTAACCGTGTCCTCAGGGCTCATAAAAAGGATTGATGAGACTTATGCAGTGGCCCTATCCCTGAAGGAACCGCCCAGGAGTTTATGCACGGGCTTTCCAAAGTACTTACCTTTAATATCCCATAGAGCTAGGTCAACCCCTGATAGAGCCTCCACGTAGTAACCCGCGAAGTGCCCTCTAATCCTCATTGCAGTGAATAATTCCTCCCAGAGGACCTCATTATCCAGTGGATCCCTGCCAAGGAGCATGGGCCTAAATAATTCATTAATCACGGAGGCAGCCGCCGAGGGAGCCTCCCTCGCTATGGATTCACCCCAGCCCACTATGCCCTCATCAGTCTCTATTTTTACGTAGACTGCTGTGAAGCCGTGGCTTATGCGTGATGCCACGGTCTCGTAATGGCCCCTAAACCCCGTTACGGGTTTCCCCACCTCGGCTCTTAGTACGTATGTCTTTACATCCGTTATTTTCATACCAATAACGAATAAGTATATGGGGGTTAAATATTTATATTGTACAGGTTAGAATTAAGGTATTTAATATCTGAAATATGAGTGTGATACCGTGATTGTAGGTTTAGTGGGCTTGGGTAGGATGGGTGGCGCCTTTGGTAGGGTTCTGCTTAGTAAGGGCTTTAACCTGGTCGTCTACGACGTGGTTAGGGATAAGGTCAATGAATTCGTAAAACTCGGCGCAACCGGCGCCTCATCACCCGCGGACCTTGCCTCTAGGGTTGATATAGTGCTTACTAATGTTCCTAGGTCTGAGGATGTACTGGATGTTTATCTCGGTGGTAATGGCATTCTCAGTGGTGCTAAGCCGGGCCTTATAGCTGTGGAGACAAGCACAACAGACATTAAGACTAAACTCAGGGTTGCGGAGGAGTGTAGGAGGAGGAATGTGGGGTTCATAGTTGCAATGCTGGGTAAGACGGTGCCTCAGGCTGAGAGGGGTGAGACTCCGTTGTTTGTTGGTGGTCCTGAGGAGGTTTTTAGGGATAAGAGGGTTCAGGAGGTTTTTCAGGCAATATCCTCTGGTAGGATTTATTATATGAGGACTATTGAGGCTGCCGTAGCCTTTAAATTAATCACGAACTCCATGGGCTTTGCACAATTACTGACATTCCTAGAGGGCCTACTCTTCATTCAGAAATTCGGTATAAGCATTGAGGAGTTTCTGGAGGCGGCTAGGGATACCGCAGCGTATAACTACTGGTTTGATGCTAGGCGTGAGAAAATACTCAAGGAGGACTATAGTGCCTATTTCTCAATTGATTACATAATTAAGGATTTGATGTACACGCTTGAGGAGGCAAAGGAACTGGGGTGTCCTTTACCGGCTACTGCACTAGCCCTTCAGTACTACGTGGCGGCTAAGGGTATGGGTTATGGGGGTGAGGACGGTATAGCATTAATAAAATTGCTGAGGGAGTCCTGCAAGAAATGATTTATTTTAAATGAATGCGCAGCATTAATAAAATAAATCTTACTCCCTCGCAATCCTTAAACTCACTCCTTTTGTTTCTGGGCCTATAGCTGCCCCTATGGCTCCCAGAATCCCACCTATGATTAGCATTATAGCCGCTATGGGCCACATACTGCGGAATACTGGGTATAGTAGTATTGACCAACATGGCATTAATGTTGTCGAGAGGAAAATACCTGAACTATAACCAAAACCAACACCTAAGTCCCCCTCACGGTTGCAAACCTCTCTGAGAGGTATGCTGGTTCCACACCCCAAATCCAATTGGTGAACCAACCAACTAGGAATGTACCTAGCTAGAGAAGTAATGAGCTTCTGAGGCTACCTCCAAGGTAAAGTATGTAGAATGATGGTAATGCCATTATTGCGGAACCAATACCTGCTATTATTATCGCAAGTCTCCTCCCTATAAAGTCACTCATTAAACCCGTAAACCATATTGAAATAGCGTCAATTAGGCCAGCTATTGCGTAGAAGAATGATGCCGTGACACCTGGAAGCCCAGTTTCTGTTAGGATGCCCACGAAATAATTAAACATTGACCATGAGCAGTAAAACATCCCAGTCATAACGAGCATGACCTGTAGGAACGTGAGGACTATCTCCTTGGGCCACAGCGTAAACCATGTTATGACAGCGCCACCCATGGCAACACCAAATGCAAAGCCTGATTTATCAACACCACCGGCAAACCCCCTCCATTTAATCGGTACCTGTCCCAATACAAATAGATGCCCAGCTGCGTACTCACCGCCGATGAATACTTAGTATTGAGAATGTTATGTAAGCCATTATGCTAACCTGCGCGTAAGTGGGTATCGCAGCCGTTAATGCACTAAGAACCCTAGCACCGAGTAACGTGATCATCAAGACACTTCTCCTACCAATTATACCGGCATAGTTACTGAATAATGCATTACCCACAGGCCTCGCAATCAATGTGAATACATATCCATACAGCATTATGAAGTACGCAAGCCATGCCGGTAATTTAGACAGTAGCAAAACCTTCGCCAGAATTGGGGTCACTGCGGTAACTAACATGAGATCGTAAGCATCTAGGAAAATCCAATTGATTGACCAAGAAGTGCCAATGCCTCTTGCCTTGTTCACCTATATTCAAAATCCTTAGTCACTATTAATAAAAACATTGTTAATTCTAGGTATTAAATACTAAATCTGACTTGTTTAAATAAAGATTAAATAGTTTAAAGATAATAGTCACATTAATGGATGCACCTACCCTGCTAACCGATGTTCTTAGAGAATTGAGGGCTGACTTATCATTTACAGTGGCTGCTGAGGGTATAATGCCTATTTTGAGGTCATTTATTAAGCAGGGTATTAATGTCGTGAATGTCAAATTCGAGCCATCCCTGAGCTTTATGGGCATTACCTATTCACGCCTAATTAATAAGCCAGGGCTTATTGTGGTTACACCAAGGCCTGGCGCACTTGGGGTTGTCTCACCAACTGCTGAGGCCTTTGTTGAGGGTGACCCGTTGATTGTGGTTTCGATGAATGTTGATGGTATTAGAGGTACTCACATGCATTAATTACCCCGTAGTGATACTCAAATTTCCGTTTTCAAATCAATAACTAAGGCAACGTTCAGTATAAATGATCCGAGGGATATACTAAGCATCTTAACTAAGGCGTTTAGTATTTCCATGAGTGATAAACCAGGCCCTGTCTACGTGGAAATATCTAGTTCCATGTTAAGTGAGGATATTGGTGAGATTAAGTATAAGGTTTATTACAGCGTGAGTAGGCCATTGGCATCCCCCAATGATGTAAAGACCACGGTTGACTTAATATGTAGCGCTGAGTATCCTGTTATTCTAGTGGATAGGGGCGTTAGGATATCCCATGCAACTAATGAGGTGATTAAGGTAGCCGAAACAATTAACGCGCCCATTGTAACCACGGTAATGGCTAAGGACGCCATACCCAGTAATCACCCACTCTATGCAGGGGTGGCCATTGGTAGGGCGGGTAATATCGTTGCTTACGAAGTTCTACGAAAGGCGGATGTAATCTTATCCGTGGGTAATAGGTTTAGTGAGATTGGTACTGGTAGGTACTCACTTGAGATCAATGGTGAGCTAATACACGTTAATGTTGACCCATACGACCTCGGCAGGGCGTATAAACCCCGCTTGGCTGTTCTCGCTGATGCTAAGGATTTCCTTACGAAAGTCCTCCAGGAATTAAGCTTAAGGGGTAGGTGTAGGGGGGAGGGAGTATAGGGAATTAACTAGGTATTATAGTTCAATCTCTGGGCTTATAAAGCCCTGGGAGGTTATTAAGGCCGTTAGGGATTCCGTTAGGGGTAACGTGATATTTCTAGGGGATGTGGGTGCTCATAGGATTGAAAGCTTCCTAATGCCCATCTATGAAAATGAGAGGTACATAACAACCACAAGTTACGTATCAATGGGGCTTGCTGTACCGGGGGCCGTGGCAGCATCAATAGTGGATTCGGATAAGACCGTAATAGCCCTCGTGGGTGATGGTGGGTTCCTAATGACGGAGCTTGAATTATCCACCGCTGTACAGTACCATGCTAAGCCAAAGATCATAATCTTTAACGACTCATCATACAGAGTGTTGGGTGTATATGAGAAGGTCAGGTTTGGTGGTATAACTGAAGATCTCATTAAATTACCCACGGTAAACTTCGCGGAATTGAGTCGCTCACTTGGTGCTGAGGGCATAACCGTTGAGGATAGAGGTGAATTAATGAAGGCGATTAATGAAATGCTTGCAATAGACAGGGCTGTGGTTGTTGATGTGCGTATTGACCCAAAGTCGGTGCCCATACCATATCAAAGATTGTATGAAATGCATAGTTTATAATGGTGAGCGGAGCCTTCAGTGCTTTGAGTCGTAATAAGTAGGGTTTAATTAAATATCTAGTTCCTTTACGATGCCATCCTCCGTTAGTCCCCTCTTTCTATAGTAAAGTGGTAGCCATTTTTCGACTATCCTGGGTATTTTTGTGTCATCTCTTTTTTCGTGGGGTGTCAGCATTCTTGGTGGTAATACATCGTCTTTTCTCGTAATTCCTAATTGGTTGTTTATCCATCTTTCTATTTTCCAAATTCTACCCCCAATCTCCAGTATTTTCTCCACGGTGTAATCCTTACCTGTTGTTAGCTTTAGTAGGTTTATTATATCCGTTATTGTTAGTCCTGCGAAGTGTGCATATTTACACATTGTCAGTGAGTCATACACCACCATTAGGTTTTGTATGTTTATTACTATATCCACCATCTCATCACTCTCATTATAACGATCTGTACGTGCATTAATCCCCAGTTCAGGTATTGGTATACCTCTCCATGGTATATGGGTAAAACCAAGGTGATCCGCGCCCCTATTCATTGTCATGAAGCTTAACGCATGTGCAAAGAATGCCCTACCATCATGGGCTGGCACCTCTAAACCTTTAATGTGCATTGCGAATTCCCTACCGCCAATCCTCTCAGAGACCCTCCTGACGCCCTCGGCCAGTAGATCCCCGATGCCGTCCCTGTAGGCAATTTTTTGTACAAGTTTGATTATCGTGTCCGCGTTACCCCATTCAAGCCTTAACCCATCAACTTCCTTATTAATTAGTCCCTTCTCCGCCGCCTCGAATATGAAACCTATGACGTTGCCCGTGGACATGGTGTCAAGGCCCAGTTTATCGCATAGTTCATTTATCTTGATCATGGCCTCAAGGTCGCTGTTTAGTAGGTTTGAGCCCAGCAATGCTAGGGTTTCGTACTCAGGGCCAAGCCCCCTGAAGCCCCCTGGGAAGTACTTACTGCCCGGTTTAACCTCGACGTACCTCTTACACGCCACTGGGCATGTGGTGCATGGGAATGGTCTCTTTAGGAATGTTTCCGTGAGCTTCTCACCACTTATTTTGAACACCTCATCATCGTTCCACCTACCCCATGCGAAGTTCTTAATGGGTAGGTTGCCTATTTGATGATATAAATTAACGGTACCCGCACTACCGTATCTCCTAAATGACGCGCCCCTTGTTGAGCTGGCGAGCTTTACGTTTAGGTCCCTCACGTACCTCCTTAATCCTTCAGGGTCCGCCATGGATATATCCTCAACGCCCTTAACAACAATGGCCTTCAACTTCTTACTACCCATGACCGCACCACCACCAGTCCTTCCACCAATTCCCTCCTCATTTGCTATTGTTGAGAACTTCACCAGGTGCTCACCAGCTGGCCCTATCGCTATTGCCTTAATTGATGGGTCACCCAGGTCCTTCTTGATGGAGTTCACGGTCTCCATTATATCAAGACCCCAATACTTCTCCGCACCCCTAATCTCCACGTGGTCACCCTCAATGTATATGTAAACGGGCTTCTCCGATGCCCCCTTAACGATCACCGCGTCATAACCAGCCCTCTTAAGCTCGTAGGCAAACCTAGTACCTATGTGCGTGGCGCCGAAGATGCCGGTTAATGGTGAGATGAAGGCCGCGGATAACCTACCGCTTTGGGGTATGATTTCGCTGGTTAATGGACCGCTGGCGAACACGATGATGTTGCTTGGATCCAGGGGGCCCCTTATCTCGTGGAAATTCTTATAGATGAAGTAGGCAGCCAGTCCTTCACCACCAAGGACTTTATCATAAACCTCGGCATCTAGGGTTAACGTCTTAATACCGCCACTGCTTAGATCAACCTCGACAACCTTACCCACCCAACCAAATAGCCTGGGCATTTGGTGTTGTGTAGGCATTCATGGGATTAAATATGTTATTTTTACATGTAAAAAAGGACGTCATTGCCTTGGTGAAACTCGCTAATGAGTATAAGGTGCCTGTAATACCGTGGGGCGCTGGGACATTATGGCTTCGATGTACTTTGGCATTAAGTCTGGATTGTAAGGTACATTGATTAGCATTGCCATGGCGGTATTGACAACCTTAATTACAAAGTCCGCAATGCTCATTCCCCATACAATCACGCGATGCCCCTTCTCATCCACCAAGTGCTTAATGCTCAGTCTCTCAAGCACCGACCTAACGAACTCAACATTATTGTAGAAGTAAAGCATCTTACTTTTGCCGTCGTAATACGTCCACCTAGTCCTAACGAGTAGTTCATAGAGCTCGTCAAAGCCCACTGAGCCTGGGGCTTGGTTCACGGGTTGAGTTCCCCCGCCTTCGGTGTTATAAGGTTGGTCTTATGATGGCTTTACATGGGCGTCAATGAAAGTTTCACCCAACTCCCTGAGCCGCTCAGTTGCTCGTTCCGGCTCTGGCTTGGGCTTGAGGAGCAGCAATTGAGCAATTCCCTGATTGCCTCGCTCACGGTCAGTCCCCTCTCAGTGACCATTTTACTCAACTCCTCGTAGACGTCCTCGGCGACCCTAATTGTCCTGTACCTCACGGGAGCCACCATGACACATTGAGCATGCCTTAAAAGGGTGAAACGCACCAATGCGTCACGTGTGCCACGGCAAGGCATAGAGGACCGAGAACACCGTGACGTAACAAGAAGATCATAAAGCACCGTGACACATTGAGAAGCAGAACGAGAGGTATACGCGTGATGTCGATAGGCGGGATCATAAGGGAGAGGCCAGGGAGAAGGTTATTAGGGAGGTGATGGAGTACGTAATGAAGCTAAGGGCCAGGTGGGGCAAACTCACGGCAATACTCTACGGATCATACGCAAGGGGCGACTTCAACCTATGGAGCGACGTCGACGTAATACTCATAACGGAGCACTTCAGGGGCAGGGAATTCATAACCAGGTGCGTGGAATTAATCGACACACCACCAAGGCTAGAACCCATATGCTGGACCCCTGAGGAGGCCAGGAAGGCCATGAAGAAACCCTGGCGGATTGAGGCACTACGGACATCCATCATCCTAATTGATGACCATGGCTTAGCGAGACCATGGATGCAATGGGTAACGGTTTAACTGCCCCTAAGTAACTGATCTATGGGGTATTGATGACTCCCACTCAATGGGGATCGGCCCCATGTAGACTTTCGTGATGATTATGTTAACGATCTGAGGAACTGCGGTTAAGGATAGAAATTCACATATTAAGCCCAAATGACTGGTACCGGAAAATTAACTGTGAAGGGAATGGAAATTCTTAATGAAGTTTTATTTTTAATTCTTAAGTATCGTTATTTAGGCATTATTTCATGTTGGAATGGCCTCTTCCTCCGTCCTATACTTCCTCGCATCGAATCCGAGGACCGCACCTATCACTGCAGTGATAAATGCGAATGTTGCCAGGAAGTGTAATGTATTCACTACGCCGATCGAGCTGAACAGAATGGGTGCCCAGAAGGAGCTTACAACTGCCGCCAGTTTACTGAAGAAGTAGTTCCAGCCACCTGCTGTACCTCTCTCACTAGGTCCGTATGCCGTGTTTATCATTACGTATGACTGTACACCATTGGGTCCCATTACGTGGAACACCAAGAATGTTGTAGCGAAAAATACTATCAGTGGCACTATCTTGGGCGGCAATACGAAGGATGCCGCAAGCATCGAGATACCAGTACCCAGTGTACCTATGACGTATAGATTCTTCGTACCAAGTCTCGGAACAAGATATGCCGTAGCAATGCCCGCCGCGAATCCCGCAACATTTATTATGGTAGTTGAGACTAGGGTAGCCAGTGAGCCTATTTTTGAAAGCACCAATAAGATATATGGAGTATAGAAACCGAAGGAGTAAAACTCGATTCCACCCTCGAAGGTGCCTATAAAGGTACTGGTGAGTTCCTTCCACTTACTCCTCCTGAATATCCTAAACAAGCTCCTGAAACCACGAACCTTGTGTATATCCAAGTCAACATCCGGTACATCCTGTAAATCTATTCCATATACCTGCTTAATTATTCGTTTCGCCGTAGCTAATCTACCCCTATATGCTATCCAAAGCACCGATTCAGGTATCCTTGATCTAAACAGAAGAATTATGAAGGCAGCAATACCGCCAATAACCATGATGGCCCTCCATATTATTGGGTGCGTTAATGAATGTAGTGCAAAATACAGTGGAAAAACTATGAATACTATGGCAAACACCACAGAACCAAACCAATATGCATCAAAACCGCCAGAGAACACGAGTCTCTTATTGAACTCAAGGAACTCGAAGATGTAGCTAAACCCCGTAACTATGTCTGCACCTAACGCATAACCCAGCAATATCCTGAATATTGAGAACGTGTAGGGATCCGGTGCCAAACCAGCACCAATAGCCATAGCTACGAACAGGATCATGTTAAGTATAAGCATGTTCCTCCTGCCTATCCTATCATTCAACCACCCACCCGTCAGAGCACCTATCGTAGCTCCTATTTGTATGGAAGCTATGGCAAATCCAAAGAGGGCGGAGGACATCCATGGCCATGTGTTCTTGAATGCTGCCGTTGCTAGTGAAAATGCGCTGAAATCATACGCATCGAGAAATAGGGAGGCTATGGCTATGCCAATTATGAAGTATGGAGTAACGTGGCTCTGGGCAAGAACGACCTGGTATATTCTTTTTATACCCCTCTCTATGTCTTCTCTAGTGTAACCGGGTTGACTAGCCACATTAGCGATTAATCGACTTGTGTTTATATACATTTTTTAAACTTCTTAAATAAAAACCATCAACCATACCAGTGATTACTCCTCAATAAATACAAGAAATCCATTATTGCTATAAGCCTAGAATTTTTATCCCTCCACAACTGATCCTAGTTTGAACCTCCTTAGCTCTGCACCATAGGGATTTATTATTAGTTTGATTACCTCATCATTATTAATCAGTTCCCTGAAGTAATCGTTAATTTTGATTAAGGGTATCTCAATAATGGGCATCCTGTATAAGTATTCATACTTCTCTTTATGCATATTATAGAGAATCTCTATTGCATTTATGAAATCACTTGGATTATATATTATGGATCCCTCTATGTGGATCTCCCTCCGTACGACTGCATAAAGATCTATATTCACATTTTTTTGCCCTAAGCCTAGAATAACCGACCTTATTCCTGATGGCAATATATTCGATATACTCATTATGTCCGATATACTACTATTATTACCTACTGTATCGACTATCTTTAGCCCGTTTAAATAAGGAAATTCAAGCGGATAATCATAAATACTACTCAGTATGTGCACTAAATCGCCAAACACCTCTCTCAGTATGTGTACTTTCTTAATATTTATTTCCTTTATAAATATGTTTACCTTATCTCTTAGTTCGTGGAGTAATAACATTGTGGTTAGATGCCCCAGTGCACCGCCACCGATGATCAATATATTATCGCCGGGTTTAGGATCTATTTTCTTCATTGCATGGATAACTACTGCTAAGGGCTCGGTTAATACTGCCTCATAGTTACTCAAGGAGTCGGGTACCTTGAATAAATACTTACTTTCAACATCCATGTATTCTGAGAGGGCTCCAGGCGCATTAACGCCAATACTTACTTTATTTTTACAAGTATTGAAGTGACCCACCTTACAATCAATACATGAGTCGCACCAATAATTGGGAAAAACCACAACCCTATCATTAATTTTAAGGCTGTTAGATCCATCTTCCTCCGCTATATTGACTACTTGAGCGACAATCTCGTGGCCTATCACTAGGGGGTACTTTATTCCCTCTCTATGGCCCCTACATATTTCCTTATCAGTACCACAAACACCCACTAGTAACGGCCTAATTAATACATGCCTAGGGGGTGCCTCCTTTATGTCTTTTCTATGAAATACGCAATCCTTATCAAGCTCATACTGCCACATCATAATTCACCCATAATTCTTACAAAGTCTAACATATGCGACAGAGGGATCTGGCCAGACGCTGATTTACCCATTAGGTCGACGAAAACTAAATCTGAACCGAATATCGGCGTCAACACCCTACCTACCTTCCCCCTCTCCCCCATGGTTAGCGTTATCAGGGGCTTCCTTAATTTAGCCCTCAAGTCATGGGTCACTCGAAGCATTGTTATGATATCGCTGAAATCACGCGCCATGGTGGCGATCTTAAGGATATCTGCACCCACAGCCGCCTCCTCCTCACCAATCCTATATAATGTATCATAATCCGGTGTATTATTAAAGTCATGGTAAGATACTATTAACCCTATACCCTCATCTTTAGAGTACTTTAGGATCGATGAAGCATAATATCTCATTTCAGGATCCTTAAATACATACAACTCCACATCTAGTATTGTTGGTTTGTATTTCACTATGATATCTAAAATCATCTTCAGCCTAAGGTGGTCCGGAATTTCATAAACACCCCCCTCTCTGGGTGACCTGAAGGTGAATATGTAGGGGAACCCGAGATTATTAAGTTGTAAAAGGATATTTGATGGAGATAAATCCTTGTTTTCCATCAATAAGTAATCATACCTTATCTCCAAGATATGGATGCCCTTCTCTTTAGCTATATTAACTATTTCACTAATATCATTAAACCCCTTAAGGCTAATCACTGGTGCAGCGATTATTACATTATTATCTCCAAAGACTATACCATGTACATTAACTGCCTTCTCCAGAGTATACCTCAAGGCGAACACCCCTCTTACTCCTTAGGAAGCTCGCCTGGTGGTGAGTAAATCCATAACAGTATCAGCGGCTTGTCACAAGTGTTTATATGTCTATGTTCAACTCCTTTGGGTATAAACATGAAGTCATGTTCCTTAAAGGGCCTCCTCTCTCCCTCAGACTCTACTTCCCCACAACCTTGAACTACAAAGTCAATCTCCTCAGAATTTGGGTGGGAATGTAAGGAACTAGATTCACCAGGCTCAAATATGGTGATCCCAGCGACAAACATCGTACTCCCCGTTAATTGGGGGCTAATAGTCCTAAAAACCTTCCTTATTTCTCCAGGCTTGTTACCAAGCCATATTTTTTCGGCATCCCTATATGGGTTTATTATTAGTATCTTCATCAAGAATACCTTCTCAGAATACCTTAATAAGACTTTATTTAAGAAGTTTTAATGCCCGCCGCGAATCCCGCAACATTTATTATGGTAGTTGAGACTAGGGTAGCCAGTGAGCCTATTTTTGAAAGCACCAATAAGATGCAATGTCAATTACTCAATGTTCTCTCTCCTATCGAACATATAGATCAACTTACCATGATATATCTCGCTTATTGACCAGTGACCTGTAACGGGTACATCAGGCTGCAGTGCAGTTGGCACCTCAACCACAACAGGCTCACTCAACTTTATGGCCTCGTTTAATGCATCTAACAATTCACTGGGCCTCTCGATCCTCATACCCTTAACCCCTGAGGCCTCGGCTATTTTTACAAAATCAGGATTATACAGTCGTTTATACTTATCATAAAATGCTGTACCGATGTACCTCTCCCCGTAATGAATCCTCTGTATATTCTGTATCGTACCGAAACTATAATTATTCAGCACTAAGAACACCACAGGTATTTCGTATTGCTTGGCCGTAAATAGGCATGTTACCGTGCTAGTGAATCCTCCATCACCCACGACACTAATTACCTTCAGGTTAGGGTTACCCAACTTAACGCCGAGAGCTGCAGGCGGCGCAAACCCCATGATGGCGAGGCCAGCTGTTGTTATATAGTTATGGGGTTTCGTGATCCTCAAGAACTGGGCTATGCCATTCTTGGGCCACCCAACATCAGTGACTAATGATATATTCTCATCTTTCTTAATTAACATCTGAAGTACCTTAACTATATAATCAGGCCTTATGGGTGTATTCTCTGCGGTTACCGACATAAAATCTTCCCAATACTTATCGTACACTTCCTTGAACGAGTTGAACCATGGAGAACGCTCAACCTTACCCTTCCTTATTAAGTTCCTTAGTTGGTCTATGATCTCACGCAAGGTGGCCTTTATGTCGCCCAGTAGGAAAAGGTCCTCAGGGAAACTCTTACTTTGCTCCTTCTCATCTATATCTATTCTCAGAAGTCTTGATTTAGAGAAATCGAAAGTGTACCCATAGATCCATGAGCTTGAGTTAACTTCGCCAAAACGAGTACCTAGGGCTATAACCAAATCCGCCTCCAGTAACGCTTTATTCGCGGCGGGATTACCCCAACCACCAGCAAAGCCCAGCGCAAGGGGATGATCCTCAGGGAACGTTCCCTTACCACCCATGGTAGTAACGACAGGAGCATTAAGTAGTTCCGCAAACTCCAGTAATTCCGGCTCTGCTTCTGAAAGTCTAACGCCACCACCTGCCAGTATGACGGGTCTCTCACTCCTAAGGATCATGTTTATGGCCTCATTTATTTTCTCAGGGGAGGGCCTTATCCTTAAGTCATTCAATCTATGTAATCTCCTATAGATGCCGTGCTTATTTGTCTTGAGACTGAATATCTCCATGGGTATATCCACCAACACGGGCCCTGGCCTATTCGATAATGCTAAGGAGAAGGCCCTATCAAGTATTCTCTCAAGGTTATGTACATGATGCACCTGCCAGACCCTCTTTACGAAGGGCAAGTATGTTAGGTGTTGAGACAAGTCAATCAATAGATTGATCTCTTGATGGGCGCCAGCACCCTCATATATGGATGGGGCATCTCCAGATATGATTATCATGGCACTAGAATCTAACGCGGCGTTAGCAACAGCGGGTACCGCATTCAAAAGACCAGGACCCACATGAGTAACCACGACGCCCGGTTTATGCGTTACCCTGAAATAACCATCCGCCATATACGCGGCTACTGCCTCGTGCCTCACCTGGATCAGGTTTATATCTGGGCTGTATAATGCATCATAAAGATCTACTATAGTATGTCCAGTTAATGTGAATACGTACTCAACTTTTTGTCTCTCCAAATACTTAACTATTACTTCTGACCCTCTTAATTCATTCATCATGGATTAATCGTTTAGGTTATATTTTTATGTTTCTTTAACATGTTTAATTTCTCGGCCACTAAGTTATGGTGACCATTAAAGGCTCATTGAATATATTAAAAAAACATTTAAAGGTACCAATTAGGGACAACACATCGTATGATAATCGATGACACCTTAAGGGAGGGTTTGCAGGCACCTGGTATCTCATTCACTGTTGAGGAGAAGATCGAGTTAGCTAAATTAATCAGTAATGCTGGCGTAGATGAAGCCATTGTTTCCCACCCATCTGCACATGAGTCTGAGGTTGAGGTTACAAGGATCATTGTGGAAAGGAACTATTTTAAGTACGTGTTCGGCCTCGGTAGGGCATTAAAGGAGGATATTGATTTAATAGCGAGTACCGGTGCTAATATCAGCACGTATATACCATTTGAGCCTCAATTGGTTAATAAATCCCTCGATGTCATTAAGTACGCCGTTAATACCTACGGTAAGGGTAAATTGATAATTGAAGTGGGTATTACGAATATAACCGCTTATGAGTTAAGCAATATCGTTAAGTTAGCTAAGACCCTGGAGGAGCTGGGTGTCGATAGGATTCAACTTGCGGATTCCCTAGGTAAGGCCACGCCGAAACTCATGTACAATATTGTAAATAACGTGAAGCATACCGTAAAGATTCCAGTCAGCGTGCACTGCCATAATGATATGGGTGCTGCGGTAGCTAACTCAATAAGTTCAGTATACGCTGGTGCTGATTATGTGGATGCAACAATCTACGGTATAGGTGAGAGGAATGGTATAGCCGATTTAGCCACAATAGCCATGATACTGAGAAACGATAGTTACAGGATAAACATTGATTTCGAAAAACTTAGAGATGCATATAACTACTTAGCTAAATTAATAATCGATAAGATTGATATCGAGTTCTTTAGAAATAATTTCCCAGTATTTGGTAATAATATATCTATACAAACCGCCGGCACACACGCAGCTTATCCAGGGGTATTTAAGGAGGTGGGGTATTCGCTTAATGTATACGTGGGTAGGTCCACATTACGTAAAGTGCTATCTGAACTCGGTATATCCCTTAACGATCAGGAATTATTAATGCTCATGAGGAAGATTAAGGATACAGCCGTAAGGACAGGTAGAGCTGTAACTTATGACCAATTACTGCGACTCATCAATGAGATTAAGGGTGAGTTACATGGTTCTTGAGATAAAGCCCATAGTTCTTGAGCTTGGACAAATCGTAGCAGGACCCACAGCTGGATTGATACTCGCTGATCTAGGCTTCAACGTCATAAAGATAGAGCAACCAGGTCGTGGGGACATAGCGAGATACCTTACTGGGCCTAGTGAGGGGCACTTTGCATTCTTTAACAGGGGTAAGAGGAGTATGACCCTTAACCTGAAGACAGAGGAAGGTAGAGAGATATTTCTTAAATTAGTTAAGAGATCGGATATTATAATCGAGAATATGGGCTATGGCACCATGGAGAGATTAGGCATTGGTTATTCCGTATTGAGTAAGATTAATCCAGGGATTATTTACTTATCCATAAAGGGCTACGGGAGTGGGCCATACGAGGACAGGAATGCATTAGATTACCCAATTGAGATTGAGTCTGGGGTTGCTTATATGAATGGCTTAAGCAATAAGCCAATGAGGCTAGGGGCCTCCATCATAGATATTGCAGCGGCCATGTTTGGGGTAATTGGAGTACTTCATGCATTATTAGAGAGGGAGAGGACCGGTAAAGGCACATTCATTAAGATTGGATTGTTTGAGACAGCCATGTTCCTCATGGGCCAACACATAGCTGCTTACCAAGCCAGGGGATTTGTACCCCTGAAGCCTATGAATGAGGAGGGATTTGCATGGGCAATCTATGATTTCTTCGAGACAGCCGATGGTAAAAGAATATTCATAGCAATAACCACAGATGCCCAATGGCATAGATTCTGTGAACTCTTTAAACTACCCATATGCGAATCACCCGACTACTCGACAAATGAGGCAAGATATCAACGTAGAAGTGAGCTCATACCTATGGTAGCAGAAGCCATAAGAAGGCTTCGTAGTGATGAGTTAATTCATGTGCTAAGGCAAAACGGTATCAGTTACGCCGTACTGAATACACCATGGGATTTATTGAATGATCCTCATGCATCCAAAAAATTAATCAGCATCAATTATAGACAGAAACAGATTAAGGTACCAGTAACGCCATTAGAGAGTGATACAATACGATACAATGACGCGGATCCGCCTGAGCTTGGAGATAGCACGGAGATAATACTTAAAGAGCTTGGTTATAGTTAATGAAGATATAGATTAATGAAGATATAGATTAATGAAGATATAGATTAATGAAGATATAGATTAATAATTAAAGGTGTCATTTAAATAAGAAAAGTAGTAATGTTTTTATATTTCTTATTTAATTTGAAAGTAACGGGTTTCTATGTATCTAGTTACTTTAAGGATTCACAGCGGGTGCGGACTAGCTATGGCCGCGAAGGTTGTGCAATCCCGCATTATATCAATAAATGCTTATCCAATTAATGATAAAATGAACATAGTGCTCGCACTTTTTAAGGTGGACAAAAAAGAGGATGATGTTATGGCTATTAGGTCATTAAAGAGGGATTTCTTAAAACTATCTAACTTATCGCTGCATGAGAATAATAACAAAAAGTATTATGTTATTTCCGGTGTAAAAAGTGGTCATGGTGTGCTTTATCCACTGGTTAAGCATAATGCAATACCGTTATTGCCTTACATTGCATTGCCTAATGCTGAGTCCTTCATCTTCTTACATCACGATAAGAGTACCATAGACGACATCGTCGATGAAGTAAGTCATAAAAATAAACTGGAATATTTTGACTATAAAAGGATAAGTAATGGAAATGATATAATGAGGATAATCACTAAAAACTTCAATGAAATATACCTCTACGATCTTGATGATTATGAGCGTAAGGTGCTGAAAATAGCTATCAATATGGGTTATTTCGATTGGCCTAAGCGTGTAAAAATAGATGAAATAGCTAGAGAATTGGGTGTTTCGAAACCCATGATTTCCTATTACCTTAGGAAGGCCAGTAGAAATATTTTTGACAAAATGGGGCTGAGGCGTTTCTAATGAATACGGAGGCCCATGTTAAGGACGGCTTGCACTGGCTCTCATGCTTCAAGGCTCAGCAGGTGGCTGAGTTCTCACTAAGGTCAATACTAAGGGCGCTTGGGAGACCAGCCTTCGGGCACAACCTAGTGGCGTTCCTAAACGAGTTAGCGGGCATTTGCCCAGGGCTCACGACCGAGCTCAGGTTCTGTGTGGGTTACCTGGATAAGATGTACGTAAGTGGATTCAACTATGGCGATATTGAGAAGGCACCGCCGCATAGGTTGGTTAAGGAGTACGGTGTTACCCACGAGAAGCTTTGGAATAACCTTAGGGAGTTCCTTGAGTATATAGTGCCAATTGCGGAGCAGAGTAATGTTAAGATAGCAATGCACCCCGATGATCCACCAATACCCGAGTTTAGGGGTATACCGAGGATCATGAATTCCATTGAGTCCTTTGAGAAACTACTGATCCTAGTCAGGAGTGATTATAATGGTATAACTCTATGTCAAGGAAACTTCACATTAATGACTGACGACCTACCAAGCGTCATTAAGAGGTTTAGGGATAGGATATTCTTTGTGCATTTCAGGGATGTTAAAGGTGATAGGTATAATTTCGTGGAGACGTTGATAGGTGAGGGTAAGACGGACCTGGTGGGGGTCATGAGGGCGTACGTGGAGATTGGCTATAATGGTTACGTTAGGGTTGATCACACACCAACCCTTGAGAATGACGCAGAATTAGGTGCACCTGGTTATAACTACCTGGGTAGAATCTACACAATAGGTTATATTAAGGGCCTTTATGAAGCAGTTAAGAGGGAATTTAGTAAGGAGATATTAAATGCATAAGATAGCACCCTTAAATTACTTAAGGGTCATTTTGTTGAGTTAATGGTTAAGGAGCAATTAATTAACGAGCTAAGGAAGCTCGGCATGACGTATGAGTTTGGTGAGAGGAGGGATTTCATAGGATTCCCTGTAAACCCCTGGTAATTGTTTATCCTCGTAATGAGCAGGACGTCATTGCCTTGGTGAAACTCGCTAATGAGTATAAGGTGCCTGTAATACCGTGGGGTGCTGGGACAAGTCTCACTGGTGCGTTGTCATGTGATGGTTGCGTCTTAATTGATATGAAAATGATGAATAGTGTTCTCGAAGTTAATACTGTTGATTGGTATGTTAGAGTTCAACCAGGGATAATCCTTGATAGACTTAACGAGGAACTTGCAAGGTACGGCTTCTTCTTCCCAGTGGATCCAGCGAGCCATTACATGTGCACTGTGGGGGGTATGATTGCAACTGGTGCTGGTGGAATGAGGGCTCTGAGGTACGGAACCATGAAGGACTGGGTCCTGGCGCTCAAGGTTGTTTTACCCATGGGTGAAGTTGCTCAATTCGGTGAACCACTGAGGAAGGATAGGGCAGGCTATGATCTGGTTCATCTATTCATCGGCAGTGAGGGTACCCTTGGGATTATAACTGAGGCATGGCTTAGAATAATACCGATACCGAAGAAGTCATTCACCACGTTGCTAATAGGTATTGAAAATGAGGATGAACTTGGTAAGTTGGTGGTGAAGATTAGGGAGGGTGGCTTGTTACCTGAGTTGATGGAGTACATGGACTATTACTCAATAATGGCTGTTAATAAGGTATTCAATGGTAATTTACCTGAAGCACCTGGTGGATTATTGATTATTCGAATAGAGGGCGAGTACATGGACGACTTAATGAACATAGTGAAACATGTTGGATTGCAAAATGTTAAAACATTGGTAAGTGAAGAAGAGGCTAAGGAGGTTTTAATGCTTAGGTCAAGGGCTGGTGAGGCTATAAAGGCATTCTATGGGAACTTCTTCTCAGAGGATTTATCGCTACCTATCTCGAGGATTACTGATGCAATTAAGGAGGTGAGGAGGGTGGAGCGGATTATGGGGAAACCAATACCAATACTAGCACACATTGGTGATGGTAATATGCACCCGCACATACTTATTGAGCCAGGTAAGGAGGAAGAGGCAGATAGGGTATATGAGGAGCTTTGTAGAATAGCAATTAAGATTGGCGGTAGTATAACGGGGGAGCATGGTGTTGGGCTTCAAAAAGCCCGATTACTCTATGAGCAGTTTAAGTCACGTAATAACCTAAAGGCATTACTAATTATGAGGAGGATCAAGGAGTTAATGGATCCAAACGATATAATGAACCCCAATAAATACGTAGAATTATCCTTAAAATATACGAATTAATACTCATGACATGCTTGGATTATACCTGCCATTCATGGCCTTCCTCTCATCATTCATGAATACGAGTACCACGGAACCAACCACATTATTAAACCTAATGACACAGTACCTAAAGGCCTTATTACCACCAACCCTATAAACAACTACCAAAATCTTAACACCGTCCATAACCCATAATACCGAGGAACCCTAATATAAATCCAGATAAGCTAGGTAATTCTTAAAAATTAAATAAAATATCTACTTGTCAGTTATGGTTCATTTTGTTCTAAATAAGCAAGACGTTGAGGATTTAGTTGTTGGCGCCGCTATACTTGGTACCGGCGGTGGTGGCGATCCATATATTGGTAAATTAATGGTTCTTCAGGAATTAGAACGCGGTAGAAAAATCGAAGTTGTTAGTATCGACGAGATTGATGATGAGGCCTTCATAATACCCGTAGCCGCTATGGGAACGCCTGTAGTTCTAATGGAGAAGATACCCAGCGGCAAGGAGGCATTGTTCTCACTTAATTTATTAGAGAAGTACTTTAATAGAAAGGTGGACTTTATATCACCAATTGAGGCTGGTGGTGTTAATTCCACGATACCTCTTGTGGTGGCAGCAGAAAGGGGATTGCTTGTTATTGATGCTGATGGTATGGGTAGGGCATTTCCCGAACTTCAAATGGTCACTTTTCACATATACGGAATAAAAGCAACACCAATGGCTCTTTCTGATGAACGTGGTAATGCAATTATACTTGATGCTATTGATAACTTCTGGGCTGAAAGGATAGCTAGAACTGTAACCGTTAGATTTGGTGGCTCTGCTTGGATAGCTATCTATCCAACTTATGGGAAACCATATAAAGATGCTGCTGTGAAGGGCAGTATATCATTTGCGATTGAAATAGGTAGAACACTAAGGGATGCAAAGATCACTGGCAAGAATCCAATTGATGCATTGCTAGATGTAACTAAGGGTTATGCCCTATTTAAAGGTAAGATCATTGATGTGCAAAGGTTTAATATAGGTGGTTTTGCAAGAGGTGAGGCTGTGATTGAAGGGCTCGATGAATATAAAGATTCAAAGATTACTATTAAATTTCAAAATGAAAATCTCGTAGCAATTAAGGATGGAGAGATTATAGCATCGGTACCCGATTTAATAACAGTACTTGATAGTGAAACCAGTAAACCCATAACCACAGAGAGACTTAGATATGGTTTAAGGGTTATCGTAATTGGTATACCGTGCAATGAAAAATGGAGAAATCCAAGAGGTCTAGAAGTTGTAGGGCCTAAGTACTTTGGTTATGACATTGATTATGTACCCATTGAAATGAGAGTTAAGAAAATAGGTGGTGTGGCATGACAAAGTACAAGATTGGTATTGATGTTGGTAGCACACATACAGATGCTGTGATACTTGATGAAAATAATAATTTAATATATGCTGCTAAAACCATGACTACACCCGATGTTACATCAGGAATAATTAATGCATTAAAACTTATTCTTGAAAACTCCGGTATTAGTAAAGATGATGTTGTAGCCGTAATGTTTGGAACTACGCACGTTATTAATGCAATAGTTCAAAGGAGAAATCTTGGCAGAGTCGGAGTAATTAGAATCGGATTACCCGCTACTGAGGCTATAGTGCCTATGCTTGACTGGCCAAGTGATCTTAAAAATGCTATTCTAGCGAGTTCATACATGGTTAAGGGTGGTCATGATTATACTGGCGAGCCTATTACTAATTTTGACGATAATAACATCAAAAGGATACTTAAGAATTTTACAGAAAAGGGAGTAGACGCTGTAGCGATTACATCTGTATGGTCTATAGTTAATCCTGAACATGAAAATAAAGTTCTCGACATTGCTAAGGAGACTATGCCTAATACACCGATTGTTTTATCACATGAAATAGGTTCAATAGGACTTTTAGAAAGAGAAAACGCAACAATACTTAATGCCGCTACAATTAATGTCATGAAAAATGCCATTAATTCCCTTAAGAGCGCACTCAATAGCATGGGATTAAGCCACGTTAAAATGTTTTTTGCACAGAATGATGGAACAACAGCCTCTGCTGACTATATAATGAGGTTCCCTATATTCACTGTCATAGCACCTATATCAAATAGTATACGCGGTGCCTATGTCTTAACAGGAATACCAAATGCTATAGTTGCTGATACTGGTGGCACAACAACAAACATAGGCGCACTCGTTAATGGCTATCCACGTGAAGCCCTAGAAGTAGAGATTGGGGGTGTTAGAACAAATATTAGGGCGCCCGATATAATCGCCATAGGATTGGCAGGCGGTAGTATTGTTAGAGTCGAAGGCAATGATGTGAAGATAGGGCCTGTCAGTGTTGGGTATAGATTAATTTATGAAGGTATTGCATGGGGTGGTGAGACAATAACGGCCACTGATATAGCACTTGCAAAGGGTGTTATGGTAATAGATGATCCACAATGTAAATCAGAACTTGCCAAAGCTAAGATACCTCAGTGGTTAGTTGAAAAAGCCTATGATAAGATGGTTAAGATGCTAGAGGATGCTCTAGATAAAATAAAGACAAGGCCAGAGCCTGAAACTGTGATTCTGGTAGGTGGAGGATCTGCCATGTGGCCAAGAAGATTAAAGGGTGCTAAGGAGGTTATTAGACCCGATAATGCACAATACGCAAATGCCATAGGTGCAGCAACAGCATTAGTAGGTGCAACAGTAGAGAAAGCGTATTCTTATGAAAAAACCTCTAGAAGTGATGCTATTAATGATGCATCTAAAGAAGCCATTCTACGAGCAATACAGGCCGGTGCCGATCCAGCTACCGTAGAGATTGCCGAAGTTGAAGAAATAGCAATGCCATATTTACCAGGAAATGCTGTTAAGGTTAGGGTTAAAGCTGTTGGTAAATTGAAAATTTAAGACGAATCACCTAAACCTCTTCTCATGATTTCACTTAATTCGCCATAAGTGTTTTTTAAAATGTTCCATTCATTTTCATCATAAAACTTCATCTTACCTGTAGTAAATTCATAAGCAACCTCTAATATGAATCGTGATGCTTGATCCAGTGATATTAAATTTGTGACGTTAGTAGCAGAGCCTGGTATTACTGTTTCCGTAGTAATGGCAACACCAACTACAGGTGATTTCGTGAATAACCATGGTTGTACTATACTGTTTATATGATAAACAGGTACCGTAAATGGTATTATATCCTGCATAGTTAACGGTACAATGATGGGGGTTCTACCAGTTACATTCATGTATATTTTTATCAAGTCAGGGCTTACCTTCAATATCCATCCCTCCTTAACAGTTGGTGTTATCGCGAAACCTAAATTCTTAACAACTAAATTAGCCTTTGTGGCATCAACACTTAGTATTGCATCCATTTCAGGTTTAACCTCTCTCCTTAAAATTTCAAATAAATTAATAGGGCTTCTTATTAATGGTGCAGGTTCATGCGGTATTACTATGGCATTGGGGCAAATATTAGTCGTTATGATAACATCCCCGGGTAATGCATCACCCCTACGGGCCATCTCTGCTATTTTATAAGCAACAGCTAATGCTGTAATTACACCATCTGCATCAGAAACAAGCCCTTTAATTGTTGGTCTAGCACTAATACCACCAGCTCTGCCAGTAATACCCAGTGTTGGTGCTGTCCCACCTAATTTTTTACCTTGTGCGCCTGGTATTAAAATAGTTACCAAGTCAACAGAACCATCATTACCTTTAATGGTTTCAACATCAACCCTTAAGTAATTAGAATATTTTGCTTCAAGGAAATCCTTGACTCTATAGCCATCAATTTTAGGATCTTCTAAAATATCAATTACCTCTATTAAGTATTTAACCATTGACATTAAGAAAGACTTTAATTTCAGCGGCATAAAAAGATTACCACATGACGCGCGACATTAAGGTGGGATTCATAACCATAGGGCAATCACCAAGAACTGACATAATACCAGAAATAATGCCCATTCTCGGTAATAATATAAAAATAATAGAATGCGGTGCACTAGACGATTTATCCTTAAACGAAATCAAAAAATTAGCACCTAAGGATAATGATTACATACTCGTTACTAGATTAAGAGATGGTACCCAAGTAATGCTTAGCAGGAGTAAAATAATTGACTTAATGCAAAAATGTATTGAAAAACTGGAAAAAGATGTTAATTTAATAGGATTATTATGTACAGGTGATTTTCCAGAACTTAAGTCTAATATTTTAATGATCGAACCATCTAAATTAACAATGAATGTTGTTAAATCTATGAATGTTAAAAAACTAGGTATTTTTGTACCTGATAAATCTCAAATTAACTTAATAAAAAATAGATGGTTAAATATAGTTAATGATGTAACTGTAGTTTCATCATCAGCTTACATAAATACTATTGATAAATTTAAAGAATTATCAAAACAATTAATTGATACCGATTTAATCGTGCTTGATTCATTTGGATATTCCATAACAATTAAGAAAACGGTTGCTGAAATTACAAAGAAACCTATAATATTACCTAGAACACTCCTTGTGCGAGTAATTAAAGAATTATTAGAAATCTGATAAATATAATATTTAAAATGGATTAATAATTTTAACTAATATTACTTATAATCTTAATATATTAATCTTACTTCTCCATGCAAGATATAAATCAATTATCCACAGTGCCGTTACTATACTCGTAACAGTCAATTCAAGCGGCTTAACAGGATTATTCATAAACGGTGATACTTGGATCGCTATATAAGCAGTAATTATGGATATTACTAACCAAGCATCTGCGATAATCCTGCTTACTTGGTTTTTCCAGGAGAAGTATATACTCATTAATGAAGTTATAAGCATGAATAATGTCGCTGCCAATGTATGGTACATGGCATAAATATTGACATTATATTTTAACACTGCAAGTAAAATTACTGAAAATACTAATTGAATTATCGCAAAGTATAAACTTAATCTTGAAAAGTTCATTTCACAACACCTCCCATGTACACATACTTACCTAATTCGTACTTAATTTCTGTCCTCTTGAAGGCATACGCTAATATTACATGTACAATAAATGCAACAAGAATAGCATTAATTGCTGCTATACCAACAGTTAAGAAGAAGCCAGCAAGAGCACCCGCAGCAAATGATAATATACCAGTGAGATTAAGTTCAGGGTACTCCTTACCTGGTATTAATTTAAATCTCTCAAAGGGATTCTTAACACCTTCTAGATAAGGTTTTACGATGAAAAACTCTGCAAATACAGAACCACCAGCAGCTGGTAGTAAGGAACCCAGTACAGTTATAAAACTCTCAAAAGGTGCTAACGAAGCGCCAGCTGTATAACCCCAATATGCCGCTAATAATGTACCTATAATACCTACTATTATTGAGGAATAATCCCTTCTGATAGGTATTGCATTCGTAAAGCTTAAACTACCGCTGTATAGATTCACTGTATTTATTATCCACTGCCCCAGAACTATTATCAAAAGTATACCAAGGCCCATACCTAATTTAAGCATATCCTCAGTGATAATTACACTACCAGTAAGCAGTACTATGGCAACAGCACCAAGTATTAAAAATGGATAAAACACAAACATATGTAACACCCATGCAACAACAGAATCCCTCGGTCTTTTCGCAAACCTAGTAATATCTGGTGCTATTAATGAACCAGCTATGTACAAGCCTACCGTAGCCGTAATTGCATCAGCCAGCGACATATGAGACTTAGGAACAGCAGTCCATACGGCACCCCAACCACCATGTAATGAAATAGCAAGAAAAAGCCCAACTGCAATCAACCATACATGCTGTGGAAGTATGAAATAACTAAGGAATGATAAAGCCCTGTAACCTATATAGGTAGAGAGTATCATTAAAGCACCACCCCATAATGCAGCCGCCCATACGGAGAAGAAAGGATTATTGGGATATATCTCATTCATAACAACACCAAAGAACCAGCTCTCAACAGCAAACCAACCAATTCCAGTTGTTATCGTTATTAACGCAAACCCTAATAATTTACCACCAACTCTACCAAAGGGTAATCTCCAGCCAACATATGTTGACAAACCAGAATACGCACCAATAACACCAGATAAAGCACCAATTATAGATAAAATTATATTACCAACCATCACGGCTATTATTGCATTAGTAAAGTTAAGACCACCACCAAGAACACCACCAGCAAATAAAACCGCTATGGCACCAAACGATGCACTTAATGTCAAGAACACATTATACAAACCATACCTCTCAACAATAGGCACCTCCTCAATCGAGTAGTCATCAAATATGAACCGCCTTTGCCTCCTAGGTTCTCCTGCCATAGCAATACTATATAGTTTATGTATTTTTAAGCATTTCTCTACTTCATGAACAGTTAGTGGTAGGTTTGTTTTTCTATCCTTATATGTTAACTGGCTTTAGCATTGGGTGGGAGATTACTGGGTAATTTCACTGCTTGGCAAAGGCCTTAGTAATTGTCCTCCGGCTGATTCTTAATGCATATGAATGATACTTTAATTATTTTGATTAACTTATTCATGTTAAGTATTATTCTTTACTTCCTTGAAAACTTAATGTACATGCAGTTGGCATCCATGGTTACGTGGGTTCAGGAATCAGCGGTATCATCAGTTATCAGGGCTGCAAACCATCATCACTTACTACTAGTACTTATGCATGCTTATTAAATAATTCACCTGCCTCAACTTGATTAACCATTAATTAGAATGATAGTAGGCACGGTTGCTGTGAATTATCCCATTATTAAGGGAGTTATTTTAAGTAGTCGAGTATTGAGTTATTCCTACGTCTACTCCTCCACTCATCCTCCTCAGTAATGCAGTTAACGCCGTAGCTATCGCAGAGTTGTGTTAATTCGCCTACTACTCTTCTCCACCAATTATTTGTTGGCACTGGGTTAATGTTTAATTTAGTCCTCATTAATCTTACTGCTGTTTCCCTTGGCCTAAACCTGTCTATTATTAATTGACTGTTAGTCTCCTTGGCTAATCTAATTATTGGCTCGTAATTGAGCCTTGAGTCATTTATGCCTGGTATTATTGGGCCTAGGAATATCCATGTTTTTACACCAGCTTTAGCAAGCTTCCTAATGGTCATTGCCCTAACCAACGGTGGTGGTGTGTTTGGTTCAATTAACTTATATGAATCACTCATTGTTGTTATCGTTAAGCCAACATCAGCCATTTCACCGCATTGTTTAAGAACATCAATATCCCTAATCACTAGGGCTGACTTGGTTTGAACACTAACATGGAATCCTGAATCGCAAAGTAGGCTTAAGGCCCTTCTACTGAGCCTATACTTTGATTCAATGGGTTGATAGGGGTCTGTTATTGTTGATAAACCAACAACACCTCTCCTAAGCCCCTTAACCTCACTGCTGAGTACTTCAATTAAATTAACCTTAACATACACGACCTCACCCCACTTAATGGCTGGTTCCCCCTTGGTGAAGTCCCTTGCATAACAGTATATGCAACCATGCTGGCAGCCTAAGTATGGGTTGAGGGCGTAGTCGTACTCGGGTAGGCCGGATTTACTTAGGGCTTTCTTAACCTTAATCTCCTTAACTATGATACTCATAGTAATCTAGCCTCCCTTAACCTCCTCAATACGTAGGATCTTGAGGCCCATTGAGCCAGCGGTAGTTTAAGTTGACTTGAGGCGAATTTAAGCGCCTCATCAAGGCTACTGAAGCTGACGTAGCTACCCTTAAACATGGCTCTAACATTCTCCCTAACGAACCAAACACCCACAGGTATATTGAAGCCTGGGTAAATCTCCCTCCAGAGAATTACGGCTGCCTGCCTATGCATACTATGAAGCGCCTCTGCTGCAGCTAACCTGGCTGCGTAGTAGCATCCACCGATGCTTGGGTAGGTGTCCCTACCCCAGTAGCCTTCACTATCGATTTCAATCACTGGTTCACTTCCCCAGGTGTTCCAAGTGCTCCCAGGCCACCATGCCTCACCCCACTCGTATAGCCAGGTGTGTGGGGCTAGTATGCCTATGAATAGGTTATTGTTACTCCTCCTGACGTAAACCCTGTACTCGCTTAACTCAGGGTAATTCTTAACCTCATTGATTAACCTACTTGAAACCTCCTCATCAACCGCAGTTATAGACCACCTAGTGGGTACGAGTCTCCTAGCCCTACCCCTACCTATGGCGCCTACGCTCATTAACCTTGAGATAACGTGCACATCAATGCCTGAGTTATAAAGCATCCAAACGGCATCATTAGCCTTTAAATCCACGTCGGAGTAAGCCTTCTCCACAGCCCTGCTTGGTTGAGGTATTGTGGATAATTTAATGCTTCTCAATGGGGCTGAGGGGCCTATTGGTGGTTCCTGTTCATTTAAGGTTACATTACCTTTAATTGGCTTAGCCAGCGTTAACTCAGTGTCCACGGGTCCGCTTGAAATAGCCATTACCTGTATGTCGTGGAGTTGCCTAGGTGGGTTCCTTGGGTCATTAACCTTGAAGATTACTGACCCCCTGATTAACGTGAGTCTACTTGATAGGAAGTCCTCAAGCCTCATGCTTAACCATGTCCTCGGTTCCTCAAGCCAACCTGTGTCCCCATGAGTGGGTGGTGTGGCTGGGTAGACTCTAACCTTAGGGTAACCTAATCTACCAACCATGATGCTTGGGGGTGAGGAGCCGTTAACATCCTGCCTACCCTCAAGGGGCTTAATCCTCCTAAGTGTCCAATTATTCACTAGTATTGGGCAGTACGCTAACCCGCATAGGTTATACTCCCCACGGCATTTAATGCATAGTTCAGGGTTAATCCGCACTACGCATTAGATGGTGCTTAGGATGGTTAAATACCTTTCACTCAATGAGTATACTTACTTAACTTAATTAGGGTAATTACCTAGCGTTTAAGTATCCTGACTCCTAATACGTCTTGGAAGAACCTAATGGTCTCCTCCCTACTTACCCTATGATCCTTACCCACGTCTGCCCTTGCCCTACGCCTATACTGAACCCTGAACCCGGGTCTAGCTAGGGTTACTGCAACATCGAAGCCAAATATGCCTAATGCTGGGTCATACCTAGAGCCGGGTACAAGTATGTGCTCCCTAATACCGAAGCTTACGTTACCTGCATTGAAGCTCTCCTCCCTAAGCGTGAAGTCAACCGCCGCCAGGGCCCTTAGTAGGAACCAGACGGCTTCATTCCTCCTTAAGGTGACTAATAGGCCTATTGGCTCACCTCTCCTTATTCCGAAGTCCTTAATTGACTTATGGGCAAGCCTATAGGATGGTGTCCTCCCAGTTAACTCAGACATAACCTTAGCGGCCTTCTCAAGCCTCTCACCACTCTGCCCAATCCCCATATTCACAGCCACACTCCATATGAATATCCTTCTCATTGGGTGACCTGTATCAAGTGTGAACTTCCTCCAATCCAGGTCACTGGGTTTTATTGCCCTTAAATCAATGGTTGATAGGTCAATGGCCGGCATCACTCAGTCACCTTCACCACTGGTGATTCCTTACCGATAACGAGTAGGTAGTTTAATACCGTCCTGAACTCAGAGTCCTTAGCCTTAACCGTGGCTATGGCGTCCCTCTTCCTAAACGACCTAACCCAATTAATTAAAGTACCGTGCCTCCCCACGTTAACACCGTTGAAGGCTATTACGTATTGGTTAGGCTGCATTGGGTAGTAATCCATTAACTTACCGTCCTCAAGATTAACCACAACGCTCCCAAGCGTCTCATACTTCCTACCCTCATCCTGGTCAACAATTATGTTCCTCCCATCATGTAGGTTTAACTGAATCTTACCTGCCTTAACCATGGTCTTATCCTCAATCCTACACACCTTTACGCCTGCCTCAGACTTATCAATCCTAATAGGCCTTAGGAAGTTAACTGGATCAGGTATAATCCTGTAGTACTCGTTTATTGGCGTTAACTCAATAACATCCATTAAGCCGACTGGGTACTTGTAATCCCTCCTGACCTTACCATCAACCTTAACATACCCCTTACCTATTATTAACCTAGCCTCCCTAAGGGTCTTAGCGTAGTGGAATACATCCCTAAGAAGCACCGCGAGGGGTATGCTTGAGTTAGCCGGGTGGGGTCCTGGGCTTGGTTTAATTGACCACGGCGCCCCCTTCCTCTCCACAGGCCACCATTCAGGTGATGTTGATCTCCTTAAATGCGTCATGATTGACCACCCTGCTGTGGTGTTATAACCTCCCTAACACCCGCCTTAGCCTCCCTAGCCTTCCTAGTCTTATCAATTGCAGCAACCCTAGCCTTATCGCTTTGATCAAGCTCCACGATAACTACCTTAGATGGGTGTATTGGGTAGTACACAGCCTCACCACTGGGTTTCTTAAATGAAGCCGAGTCAACGTATATCCTCACTCTCTTATAATCAACCCTAGTCACCTTACCCCTAGTACCCTTAAAGTCCCCCCTCAGTATTAGCACGGTATCCCCAACCCTAACAGGTATCCTCCTTATACCCAACTGCCTCTGAAGATCCTTAGATAATGGTGCAGTCAATAACCTACGCCTAGCATGCCAAGGCGCCTTAGTAAGCGCCTTATGCTGCTTCCTGGGTTGACTCGATGATGTTAACACAGGCATGTTATTATCCTTAAACCCACGCTTAATTGCCCTTATAAAATTAACTATAAGTCACTAATGCAATGCGCCTTAACCTCATTAACAAGCGTTGACGCGTACTGGAGAACCCTCCTTAAAAATTCATTACTTATTACGCATTCCACACTTAACCCCTTCAATGACTTTAATAAGCATTGAATAACCCTAACATACTCGTCACTCAAGGAGTCACTATAATTCGATTCAAACTCAATTACGTTTAATTTAATTAACCTCAGTGATTGAGCTAAGGCATATATACCCAGCACCTTAATCAACTCCTCATTACTAATACCCAACTCCGCAGCATCAATTATAGTGTCCTGAACCTCGGAGTGAATCCTTTCAAGGAAATCCCCGGAGCCGCAGCTACTCATTAATCCCTTCACTAATTCATCCACATTAAGCACCAGTTAATTAGATTCATGGGTTTATAAGTAAAACCTCATTGATTCACCGGAAGCATATGCCTCAACTGATGAGGAGTCTACTGAGAAGCCTTTTAAAAGGGGTGGTTTAATTTAGTTTGCGTGAAGATAAAATACTATGAATGGGTTAGGCATGGTATAACTGAACCATTACTGAAGGTTCAAATATTTAAGAAGGTTGAGGACGGTAAGATTGTGGCAATGTACGATATAATGTATTACTCGAATAAGTTGATCACAGTGTACGAGAATTCAACACTAGATGGCCCAGTCATAGTTGAGGAGAATGATGAAGTTAACCTAGCCAATGTACTTAAGTTAGTTAAGAAGTACTACGATGAAGCCACTGATGATTTAATAATAAGGGGGGAAAGGTACCTTGGGGAGAAGCTTATTGAATTAATAGCATTGGAGGAGAGCGAGCGAGTTTAGCGTTAAATGGGAATTAACCCAATAATTTTAATTCACCATTAACTCTGCTGTAAGCCTCATTCATAAACTCCAGCCATAACTAATGTAATCCCTAAAGAACCCTACCAACAATAAGCCTCATAGCCTTAACATAATCACCCACAATGCACCTCCTTAAAGACCTCTAAGACTTAGTACAGTGGATTGTACATGAAGTCGACATAAGCCTTATCATATTGCATGGCTTAAAGCCCGCATAGTAAATCCCTTAACCATACACCCACTGGACTTAATCATGCTGATTAAGCCAATAGTAATTCATGTACTGTAGTATGTTTAATTTCAGGGAATAGGGCAGTAATGGAGAGGAGTGTAGGGGGAGCCATACCTTAGCGGGCCCGCCGGGATTTGAACCCGGGTCCTACGGCTCCGGAGGCCGCCGCTCTAATCCATGCTGAGCTACGGGCCCTTAGGTGAGTTGATGCCATTTAACTATTTTAGTGTTTCTCAATAAGGCTTAGCGCATTATTGCCTTGAACCCTGCTACATATGATGTAAGGTTAACGTAACCCATGTAAATCATGAAAATCATAACGGCGTATATGGCTATAGTGACTAGTATGGGTGGTGATGCGTAGAGTGTGTTTACGCTACCTATTGTTAACCATAGGCTGTTTAACGCTGGGACGAGGAATGTTAACATGAACAACACCATGATTACTAATGCTATGATTAATATCTTACTGTCTCTCAACGCATACTTAAACTCCCTACGCATGATACTCTGCTTAATCATATAGGAGTACACTGATAATGCTATTGAGGCTACTGCTATTACTATTACTGGGATAACGTTAAGCACGTATATTAATGGTACGTTTCCAATGGTCTTGGTTGAAATAGTGAATACTAGTGATGCCGATATGAAGGCTATTAAGGCTACAATACCGGTGAAGAAGCCGTACAAGTAGTAGTTAGCAATCTTATCCAATGATGGCTTCTCCTCAGCCTTAACTTGAGTTGGTTGAATGGGCTGGCTAATTGGTTGGCTCCAAGGCTGCGGTGATTGCTGAGCATAATACTGCAGTTGATTCAATGGTATTGGTTGAACATCGGTTTGGTTAATAATAACTACGTCGCCGATGGAGCTGACCTTATCCACCGGTACAGCGACATAACCTGTTGGACCAATGATCCTTAGGTAAACAGTGCCTTCGTAATTATACTCATCATACACCATGCCTAATGACCTACCACTCACTGTGTATGCGTACTTCCTTGCCGCTGTACCAGGCGCCATGGGTACTGCCTCCTTTGGGTAGACTGAGTTATCAACTATGACTATGTCGCCGATTGCCTTAACTAAGTCTATTGGTATTGGGACTTGAATAACATTAGACCTAACGAGGATGTAGGGTTTTCCATCCTGTCCTGTGTAAATGCTGTATGCATGCCCAATAAACCAACCATTCTCCGTGAACACTTGCCTACCTAATATTAGTGAAGGTTCTTGATTCTTCTGCACAATTGCCTTTATTCAAAGTGTAGTTAAATATTTTCCGCATAGTTAATTAAGACGCCTACTGTTTAATGTTCTCTGAGGCGTAAACGTATATGCCGTCTAATATGCCTGGCGCTGATTCTCTACCGTGGGGACTGGGTCTATTCTTACCCCTGAGTGTTGTGGCTAACTCAATGTTTGCCGCGAATTGACTAACCAGTTCCTTATCAATACCCTCCACCACTATATCATCCTTAGCCACCTGAACCTTAACACCCTGTGGTATTTGGAGAATTATCTTAGACCTCCTACCCAGGAAATTCTCTATCACCACACTATTGCCTTGAACCTTAACGCTTATTGGGAAGTGGGCGTAAACCACCTTAAGCTTATACCTCCAACCCTTAGTTACCCCAATTATCATGTTCCTAATGTGCCCAGCAACAGTGAACACCGTGGACTTAGCCTTCCTATCCAATGCAAAACCCTCCACCACGACTTTACCATCCCTTAAACTCACCAGTACTGGTAATCCCTTAAACTCCTTTGCCACTGAACCCAAGGGCCCCTTAACGGTTACCCTGTAGTTCAATTCCCCTCCCTCAACATTAACCTCCACCCCATCAGGCACCTCAATGGTATCTGATAAGTAAGGCACCTTAGCCATTACGGTAGGTCACCACTAGGCCTTAATAAGCTTAATGCTATTCACTGGTTAACCTTATTCCCCAGAGCCGTAATTCAAGCACTGAAGCCCTTAAGGCAGTATCACTGTTCCAGTGACCCCCTTAATTAACTCAATGGCCTTACCTAACCTACCAATGTAGGCTCTCCTGCCACCATCTTCAATGAACCTAATTACCGCCTCCACCTTGGGTCCCATGTTGCCCTCAGGGAATTGCCCCTCATCATAGTACTTCCTTAATTCACTAACCCTTACCGTGGTTAATGGCTTCTGGTTGGGTTTCCCGTAGTTTAAGTACACGTAATCTACATCACTGAGTATCATTAATTCATCAGCGTTAATACTATTTGCAAGTAATTGAGTGGCTAAATCCTTATCAATAACAGCCTCAACACCCTCATGATTAATAACCGGTACACCACCACCGCCAACTGCGATAACTATGTTGCCATTATTAATTAACTGCTTAATTGCATCAATCTCAATTATGGATACTGGTCTTGGTGATGGAACAACCCTCCTCCAACCACCCCTGGGGTCTCTTCTGAAGACCCAACCCTTAATTCTACTTAACTCAACTGCATCAGTCTCACTGTAAGCTGGCCCAATGAACTTAGTGGGGTTCCTGAAGGCTTCATCATTACTATTAACAGTAACCCTGGTTACAATAACCACAGCCCTAGTATCCAACCCCCTTCGCCTAGCCTCACCCTCAATTGCATTAGCCAGTAAATACCCCATCCAACCCTCCGTGGCGGCAACAGCCATATCTAGGCTTAATGAGTCACTAATCCTCTCAGTTATTAAGCCGACCTGGGGGCCGTTGCCATGGGTAACAATAACCCTATACCCTAATTGAACCATGTTAATAACATCAACAGCAGCCTCCCTAACAGCCTCCAATTGATCCTTAGGTGAACCAACTCTTGAACCGGTCTTAGCGAAGGCATTACCACCCAGTGCAATAACCAGCATCATGACTTAAACGCTATGCTTAGGTATTTATATATTTCCCTATAACTTGAGGTAAAGTAAGTAGTGGTTCATATTCTAATTAGTTTAAGTAATGAGTTACGGATATTGTTAACACTACTTTCAAACACGCTATCAATATTATCCAGGAAGCTCATAATCATGTCATAGGTTATTAACCTAATCGCCTCCTCCCTACTTAACCCCCTCATCCTGAGGTAGAGCTCCTGCTCCTCATCTAAGGCGGCGTCTGATGCGGCGTGTCTGGCGCCGTTAACATCACCTGTATCAACCATTATCACCGGCACTGACATACCCACTGCATTACTTGAGCCTATGAATACCTTACCCTCTATGTTAGTGTACGACCACTTACCATGATCACTAATCCTTCCAAAACCCCTATGTATAACTGTGGCTGAGTCTAAGGCAATAGCCTTAGTAATGGAGTTACTGCTGGAGCCTTCACCATAATGCATTAGATTCACCATGTAGTCGATCCTAGAGGAACCTAAACCAACTTCAAGTGAATTCACATTAACCATTGATTCCCTTCCCTGCAGCACATAGTCCTCCCTGTGGTGAGTCATTTTCCCGTTAACCACTATTGAGTATGAGTTAACCTTAGCTCTAGCCCCCTCATTAATCCTGATTAAGTTGAATGCAGGGTCCACGTTCACTGAGTAGATGAGTAAATTAACCACTGCCCCATCACCCACGTTTAACTCCGTGATATTAGTCCCGCATCCCCCATTTCCAATAATGCTTAGAAACACATTGGCTAAAGCATCATTATTAACGTTTATTATAACGTGGTTTGAATGCATTTCACTGCCTCCACCACTGTAACTCATCATTACCCTGACGCTTGATGATTCACTTAACGTTAACGAGTGTATCTCCCTTATATTAACGAAATGCCTTGCAATTATCCTTGACTCAGACGGATCTATGCCTGTTACCGCATTATCACTGGTTAATTCATTACCCTTAACTAGGATGCCGTTGTGAATAACCACGTCGTATTCATTAAATTCAAGTGAGGGCGGCGATGCATTACCATTATTTGATTCAACGCAATTATCGAAGAGGTTCCATTGCGTGTAGTATTTAACCGTTGGTGAATCCTTAATTAACTGGTATGGTATTCTACCCGCAAGCTCCCTAGCCTTAACCTTAATCTCCTCCGGCACCAACATTGATTAAGCCACCTTACCGTATTTACTGAATTCAAGGCTAATTACCCTGTTTAAAACCATGGCGTACTCGAATGGTAAACCCTCTGTTACATCGCTTATGAATCCAAGTACTATTAGGCTTTTTGCTTCTTCTTCGTTTAATCCTCTGCTTCTTAGGTAGAATAGTTTATCTTCGCTTATTCTGCCTGTGTAGGCTTCGTGGGTAACCACTGCCGTGTCCTCGAATACTTGATCATGAGGAATAGTGTATGCCTTAGACTTATCATCAAGAATAAGCGAATCACATGAAACATGAGACCTAGCAAACCTAGCACCCCTCCTAACGTAAACAACCCCCTTATACACCACAGTCCCACCATTAGCCGATATTGACTTATTAACTATCTTAGAATACGTATTAGGCGCATCATGAATCACCTTAGCGCCATTCTCCTTAATGTGCTTACCATTAGCCACGGTAATGCCTGTTATTTCCGTTCCAGCCCCCTCACCCTTAAGTATTGTGGATGGGTAGACGAAACTGGCCATGCTTCCTATACTGGCTTCAACCCACTCAACCTTGGCGTTTCTCTCAGCTATAGCCCTCTTATTATTGAAGTTTATCACATTCCTACTCCAATTCTGCACTGTGGTGAACCTTATCCTAGCCCCCTCATGGGCGTATAACTCAACCATACCATCATGGAAACTATACCTACTGAACCTTGGGGCTGAGCAACCCTCAATGAAGTGTATGTAACTGTCCTTATCGGCTATAAGCAATGTGTGTTCGAATTGACCCTCACCGGCATTGCTTATTAGGAAGAAGGCCTCAATGGGTGCTTCAATCCTAACCCCTGGGGGTACGTAGACGAATACTCCACCACTCCAGAGTGCTCCATGTAGTGCAGCGAACTTATGTTCAGGTGGGAATATCTTCATGAAGTACTGCTTAACTAGGTCAGGGTACTTCTGAACAGCCTCCTCCATGGGCATCACTACCACGCCTTTTTCAGCTAACTGCTTCCTAATGTTGAAGTATATCATTTCTGAATCCAATTGTGCACCAAGGCCCATTAATGCCCTAGCCTCTATCTCTGGTATATTCAATGACTCGTAGTACTTCCTAACCTCGGGTGGTATTTCATCCCAACTACTGGCCCTATTAATGTCGGGTTTAGCGTATGTTGAGTACTCCTCAAGGTTAATGTTCTCCAGGACCCAGTTGGGTAACCAGTTTGGTGCTGGTAATTTATTGAATAACTCAAGGTTCCTTAACCTAAGCCTCCTCATCCAATCAGGCTCATTCTTAGCCTTAGATATCTCCTCAATAACATCACTGGTTATCTTACCCTTAATCTCAATGCTTCTTCTAATCGGCGTATCCCTACTAAGAACCTCCTCTGGGGTTAATCCCTCCTCCACCAGGTTATGTAAGTCCTGCCTCATCTTGACCTCACCTTAAGGAAGTTCTCGTAACCAATCTTCTCAATCTCCTCCACCAGCTCTAACCCACCCTCAGCGATTATCTTTCCCTTACTTAGAACCAGTACCCTAGTTGGTTTAAGGATGTGGAGTATTCTGGCGCTATGCGTGGTTAACACTATTCCTGTCCCTGAGTTAACCAGGTTAAGTAATGCCTTCCCAACGGCGAAGATACCGTCAACATCCAGTCCTGAATCAGGTTCATCAATTAGGGCTATCTTAGGCTTAACCATGAGTAATTGAAGCACCTCACTCCTCTTCATCTCGCCTCCACTGAAGCCATGATTCACACCCCTACTTAAGTGGGCTGGGGTTAAGCCAACCTCCTGAACACCCTTAACTAGGTTATTTACGAGACTTGGTGGAGCTGGGTCAGTTAGCTTCTTACCATTCATCTTATTAACCATAGCCGTTATGAGTGTTGATAACCTAACCTCAGGTACTGCGATTGGTGTTTGGAAGGCAACCATTATGCCCTTCAATACCCTCTCCTCAGGTAGTAGTGTGGTTAAGTCATCGTTATCCAACAATACCCTACCCTTAACTATGTTGTACTTAGGGTGGCCGGCAATAGACATGAATAAAGTCGTCTTACCACTACCATTAGGCCCCATTAATGCTAAAACCTCCCCACTCCTAACATTGAATGACACATCCTCTATAATCACCTTACTATCAACCGAGACCGTTAGGTTTTCAACCTTTAACTCAGCCATACTTAATGCCTCAATACACCCCCACGTGACACCTATTTAAAACTTTTCGTGGGAGTCACAAACAATATATTTACAGTTACTCCTTTACTTATTAAAATCAGCATTAAGGCTATTACTCATAAGGGTTAAGTGAGGATTAATAATGTTAAAGATGCCCCAACCCCAGCACGGGCCTTTCCCACGGCCTCGCGGACCGCAGTACTCAGCACCGCGGTGGGGTGTTTCACTTCCAGGTTCTGATGAGTCTGGGTGGGTCCACCCCACCTATGGCCGGGTTATGGGGCAGTTACCTCAGTTGCATAGGGGCTTTTAAGCATTACTAATCATTACTCCTTAACTGGTTAAGGTGCAGAAATGCTTTTATAGCGTCTTCAACACCAGTTTTCCGTGGGTAAGATTAAGCCTAGTAGGACTAGGGAGTTTGGTAAGGGTTCCCTTAGGTGCGTTAGGTGTGGTACTCATGAGGCTGTAATAAGGAGGTATGGATTAATGCTGTGTAGAAGATGCTTTAGGGAAGTGGCGCCTCAGCTTGGATTCAAGAAATACTATTGAGACTGTTATTAAATCGTTAATACTAATGGAACAATTATGGGAACCAGTATTGTAAGCAGTAGGCCGTTTGATATTGAGGCCACGGAATACTCATTACCTAGGACTGACACGTAGACTGGTAACGTATCATCCATTGATGTCGCCCCACCAATGCTTATCAAGGCCTGTGGACTACCTGGTATGAAGGGAACTAGGATGAAGGTTAATTGCTCCCTAAGGAAGTTGGATAGGAAGGCTAGTAAACCGTAATACGGTCCCGCGTATAACGCAACCATGGGTCCAGTGAACGTGTACCAACCCATGCCTAGGGCTATTGCTAAGGATACGTTTAACCTAATGTTGAAGACATAAGATAATATTAAACCTGAGGCTAAGCCACCTAGGAGGGCACTCACCCCAGCCTGCATCCCAATCCTTCCCCCAGCCATGAGTGATTTAACATTCATTACTCTACTTGAGGATAAGCCAATGACCCCAGCTAAGGCTATTAACTCAGCTTCAATAATGTTACCTATGCCTGTAACATGGAGGAGTAAGCCCGTTAACCAACCAATCACTAGGGTAATTATGAATATTAACGGTGTCCTATTCATGAGTCTTAATGAACCATTACGCCGCCTCTCCCCTATCATAATCCCTACGGCGTATGATAATGCCACTGTTAATAGTGAGTAGATTAACGAGTATGCTACCAGGGAACCAGCCTTACTAATACTTGTTAATTGCTCACCGCCCCATAGGCTTATCGTGAATATTAATGCCACAACAATGGGTATTACCGCTTTATCCGAGGCCTCACTAATGGATACTGGGGTTAACTTACCAATCGCAATTGATACTGCAAACACTACTATGAATATGAACCCGGCAACATACATTGAAGCCTAGTTAGGTAAGTCCCTTTATAAACTGTACCTAACATAAGCTTGGTCACTTAAGTAAGGGTTTAATGATCCATTAACAAAAATTAATCTAAATTCACAATCCCTGTGGGCAGTATGTGAAACAAGCCTTAAAGCTCACTCATAATGAGTAATGAGGGTGTCTTAAGCTTAAAACGATACTTATATTTACTATCCCCATGATTAACCCAGGTGGCGATACAGGATACTAAGCCAAGTAGCCTTAGTAGGGTGATAGCTGCACTAGGTGGCTTACTCGTCTCCCTGATTGCATTAGCTCCATTCGCATCATTCACCATGCTAACAATCACTAATCACGGCTTCATGCTGCTAATGCTAGTAATACTGGGTGGCCTTATTGCAATCAGCGCCGTGGGTAGGCTTAACCAAGCCTCAATCCTAGGTCTACTGGCGTACGTAATGGCGTTACTGTTGGCCTCATGGTCATGGTTCTACAGGGACCCCGTTGGCTCAATGCTTAGGTTAACCCCCCTACTCATAATACCAGTGGTGATAATAGGTGTCCAGGTTAAGTTATTTAACTCATCGTCAAGCCAGGGGGTAAGCCCATTATTCTCAATAGGTTCACTGCTACTTATGTATCAGCCATGGCCAGGTCCATTAATTGGGGCTGCATGGGGTTTAGCAGGAGGGATTACGTCGGCTTATGAGGCCTTCTCAATGCCAACCCTACCAGCCTTAACGTATATTGTAACCTACTTGATCGGCAGTATGATGCAGGGTACATTACCGTGGAACCCAATATCACTAACCCCCCTAAGCTTTTACAGGGTTTTCGTTAATAATATTGCAGTGTACAGTAATCCAGCAGTGTTATCCTTAGTTATTGTGATGGCTGTGGTTTACGTTGCTTCACCATCAATAGCCAGGTTAATTAAGGGGCATGCATCACCAATATTAGCCTCACTACTGGCTTCGGTTGCATCAATAATACCCATGCTGACGTATGATCAATCACCAATCCTCCTAATCACGCAAACAGTAGCTATACTACTCATCGCCGCGCTACCAGCATCCTATGCCGGTGTCTGGTACGTGAATAGTACTGACGTATTACCAATGCTGTACGGTAGCATAGCGGATATACCCGATAGGTATAATTTAATGAAGTACTACCATGAGGATTGGGAGGCTTTAATAGGCTTGGATTCAGCTAAGAGGGAGTTAATTATTGCCGCTGAGAGTTTTAGGAGTAATGGTGTCAGGCCTATTCACGGTATCCTACTCTATGGCCCAGCGGGCACGGGTAAGACTGCTCTTGGTCTTGGTTACGCCGCCTGGCTTGGCTTATACAGGGGTTTTAGGGTTATTTTAGTTAAGTCCGGTCGCCTAATGAGGGGTGGTTCATGGGAGGCTGCCTGGAGGCTTGAGAGGGTTTTCGCACTGGCTAGGGCTCTTCAACCAAGCGTAATCTACATTGATGAGGTTGACTCAATAGGTAGGGCTAGGGAGGAGGCTGGTACTGGTGGGTATAGGTTGGTTAGCGTACTCCTCCAGAATATTGATGGAGTGGCCTCAAGGTACGATAAGGTGCTTGTAGTGGCTACGACGAATAACGTTAATGCACTTGATGAAGCCTTAATCAGGCCGGGGAGGCTGGGGGACTTGAAGATATACGTGGCTAAGCCACCGCCTGAGTTGGTTAAGGCAATAATAATGGGTGTAGCCAGGCAGAGGGGGGTTATTATGCCTAATTGGCTCCTCGAGAAGGCAGGCAGCCTAATTGAAACAGGGGCCGAGGCGGAGGCGCTTGTGAACTGTATTGCAGTTAAGCAACTAGCCGGTGTTAATGATGCAACGCAGCTTGAAGCCTGCCTGGCAGGGATAACGAAGGGAATAGAGGCTTATGACCAATTCCCCACTGGGAGTGGGTAATGAGTGGTGATTATGCTTAAATTTATCTTTGTATTAAAGTATTTAAGCCATAGGGGTGCATGGGTGTTGTGGTTAGTAGGAGGTTGATGTTTAAGGTTAGGAGTACTGATGAGGCTGTTAGATTCATTAATACTTACTTAAGTGAGGTTAAGGCTAAGGAGGTTTACGTTAAGTATAGGGGTAGTAGGCTTGAGGTTAAGGTTAGGGGGAACCCGGTTCTTGCTAAGGTTTTATCAACGGAGGCTCATAAGGTTTACGGAACCTTGAGGCAAGGTAGGTTGATTAATGTATTTGACTTAACAGTAATTATTCGTGAGGCTAAGCCTAAATCACCCATACCGCCTGAGACCATTGAGTTAACCCTTAGATTAATGGGGTATTACGCTGAGTTGAATGAGTCAAGGCTACGCACTGGTGCAAGCCTCAGTAAGGTTATTGAAACTGTGAGGAGGCTTTCAGAGGCTTACGCAGCAATGGTGGACTTAGACATTAGTAGTAGCGCTAAGAGGATTATAGCGTCCCTAGCCGTTGCCAAGGGGGTAAGTATCTATGATGCAATTGATGAGTTAGTGAACATGGATGTGCTTAATAAAGGGAAGGTGAATGGGAGGGAGTACATTACCCTTAAGGCTAATCTTAATGATATAGTTAACATGTTAACATCAATGAAGAAGCATTAAGTGAGCTTAAGGGTTTCATTAACTGTGAAAGTTTTTAAAGGGTGCAGCACCGCATATGGTGTATGAGTACAATAGACCCGAGGGTCTTTTACGCCAATCCACCTCAGGGGAAGCCAATATACGTTAGGTTTGCTGTCCCCCAGGAGTTAGCTGAAATGACGTATAATGTGGTGAGCATGGCTAAGCAGACTGGGGTAGTTAAGAGGGGTTCCAATGAGACAACCAAGATGATTGAGAGGGGTTTAGCTAAACTAGTGGTTATCGCTGAGGATGTTGATCCACCGGAAATAGTAATGCACCTACCATTACTATGCGAGGAAAAGGGCATACCGTACATTTACGTACCCAGTAAGGAGAGGTTAGGTAAGGCAGTTGGCTTATCATCATACGCCTCAGCAGTCACCATAGTTGACCCAGGTCAAGCAACCAAGGACCTTGAGGACCTGGTGACTAAGCTAAATGACGTTAGGGTTAGCGCTGGCTTAAACCCAATACAATTACCGAGGACTCAACCACAGGCTAAGCCGCAGCAAAGGGAGAGGAGGGAGAGGGAGTGATTTAAATGGCCGGTGAGGGTGGTGAAATTAAGTTAAGCCCATACGATGACGCCACAGCTGCAGTGGTGGTTCAGATACTGGGTAGGACTGGGGTGGCTGGTGAGGTTAATATTGTTAGGGTTAGGATACTTGAAGGTAGGGATAAGGGGAGGATAATAACAAGGAACATTAAGGGCCCCGTGAGGGTCGGGGACATATTAATGCTTAGGGAGACTGAACGTGAAGCAAGAAAGATAACAGTGAAGTAAAAATATAATCAAATCAATCCCTAATAAAAGCCAGTTTCCTCCAAAATTAACCCAATAATATAGCAAGGTAACCTCAACGTTGAACCATCTAACCTGTTAGAATAAGACTTATTACTATCCATAGCATAATCGGAGCTGATGAGTAACTATATACTTAAGGAGAAAGGTTATGTAACAGTAATACTACTGGTAACAGTAGTAATCTTAACTCTGAGCGCCTTAAAAGTAGCCTACGCTCAACAATCCTACCCAACTTATAATATGTATATGGCTGCTCCATGGTACTATGTCCTGCTTCCTCCTTGGCCTGCTCCTTGGTGGAATCCCTTTGCCTCAGGTAATGTGATATTCCAAACTGGTACATGGATGCCTCTTGCCGATTATAATGATCCCACTGGTCAGTGGTGGCCTGTTTTGGCTGAGAATTGGACTGTGTTTCCTCAGAATCAGACCTTGATAATCTACCTTAGGCATAACTTGTATTGGTTTAATGGTTCAGCGGTAATACCCTTCACCGCATGGGATGTTTACGCATGGTTCTACATTAGTGATAAGGCCTTTGGTGAATGGGAGCCTTGGTTAATGCCTCAGAATGCTGATAAGGACTTCATAATCATAAACAACTACACAATATCCATACACTTCGACTACTGGTCAACCACAGGGTATTACTGGTTACTAATGAGCTGGATACCTAATACACCATGGCCAGTTTGGGAGAGCGTAGTAAACGAGTTGAAGACAATGAATGTAACAGAGGCGCAGAAATTTGGGTCAGTTAACATAACAAAGATGGCTATACCATACTGGGGTTTAAGCCCATACTACGTAACCAAGGCTACACCAAACTATATCACTGTTCAGCTTGAGCCTGATTACTTCCAGGGTAAGCCATTGTTGGCTGAGTGGGATAAGATACTACCATTCCACACATGGCAATACTATCCGCAGATAACAATAAACATAGCCGTATCAGGTGGATTAACTCAATTAGTATCATATGCGTTAAGTGGCCAACCATACTTCATACATACCGTTGAGGCTATGCCCTATTCATTCCAGAGTAAGTTGAAGAGTGCAGGCTACTACATACTTCAGCTACCTGACTTATCCATTGAGGGAATAGCATTACCAACATATTACCCGTTTAATATTCCTCAGGTTAGGCAAGCATTCCTATACATCATTAATAGAACTGCTGCAGCTGCACCATGGTCATGGCCTAATGTACCAGTCTTCATTAATGTTCCAGCCCCAGCACCTAATACCGTGCCTGGCTTTTGGTTGACGTTCCCAGCGGATATTAGGAGTATGGTTGTTAACTTCACTGAACCAAACTTAACCAAGGCAATGCAACTCCTAGAGTCAGCTGGCTTAATTTATAAGAGTGGTCAATGGTACCTACCCAATGGAACACCACTAACACTAACAATATACGCTAGCTCCACAGCTCACCCAGCATGGATTGAAGCTGCGTCAATTGATGCTGAGGCTTTAACAGGATTCGGTATAAAGACCACTGTAGTCACCATAGAGGGTAGTACTTATAGTTCTGAGCTTGATAGTTGCCAATTACCAGATACTGGCACTGACTGGTTCTTCGCCGGTTCTAATAAGGGTGGTGTTAATGAATTATGGATATACTATGATGACGCACTTTACACGGCACCAGGCCTTTTCCCATCCTACTGTGTCCCTGGCCACACTACGCCTTTCGCCTACCCGATTGTTCAGAGTAATCAGATTACCGGCTGGTATTGTAAACCATTAACCACCAACCTGCCTATACCGAATAACACCATTGTAACATGCGTAAACTCAACATACGGATACATTAACTTGAGTAATTGGTTAGCTGCAATAGCCGCAGCTGCACCAGGCACATCAACATACTATGAGTTAGTTAAGGCATTCTACGCATGGTTCCAATACTGGGTACCTGGAGTGGAGCAGTTCCAGTCTCTAATAGCTTACGCATTCCCGGAGAAGATGGTTGATCCAGAGTGGGTTGTGACATGTATTAATTATAGTAATCCTGAGTACACTGAGGCAGCATATTCGCTGCTTCATGATTGGGCTATGGGTTGGGGTTGGGATGGATTCTACCCAGGCTTCAACACATGGCTATTCATGGGTGGATTCGCACCTCAAGGCGTGATGCCTCCTTTGGCTGAGGCTATTATTAATGGTAGTCTTTGGACTAATCCGTATCTGCATCAGTGGGCTGTCTTAATAGGCTTACCTAATCCTGATCCTCAGTTGCAGGCTTGTGTTGCATCATACTTCCACACAACATACACACCGGTAACAACCACTACTTCAACCACAACCACTACTACAACAACCACTACACCGGTGACTACTTCAACTACTACTTCAACAACAACTAGTACCGTCACCTCAACAACCACTGCCGTTGCTACTGTTACAAGCACAGTAACCAGTACAGCCGTAAGCACTGTAACATCAACAGCAACCACAACAGCAGTATCAACCGTAACCGTGACTAAACCAGTAGTATCAACAGCATTAATAGCAGGAATAGTAATAATAGTAATCGTAATAGCAGCAGTAGCAGCAATAATAACATTAAGAAGAAGATAAGGCAAATAAAAATCTAAAATCAATTTCAATTTTATTTTTATTAAAAATAATAACGTAGATTATTAGTTTCAGCCTGGTTTAGACTAATCACTGTGTTCATTCCTACCACGCCTCATCATTAGTTTCACTGTTTGTATAGGGATAAAAAGGTTATTCCTTAGGTTGGGACTTAGTATGTTCAGTTACAGTTAATCTGTATTCCTTCCTGCTATGGGGTGAAGAGGATCCGATGGGTGAATCCTCATACTGAGAGTCATAAAATTGCATATAAGGAATGGTAACCTGATTTAGATTAAGTGTGTTATTGGAAAACACTTAAATAATCTGATTGAGTAACCCTAGTGAGTAGGGGGTTGGCGTGAAGATTACTGTTTCAGGAACCCCGACTGTAAAGGTTCAGTATTGTATTGGGGCGAGTTGTCAATACTTTATTTGTGTTAAGAAGGCTTTAAAGTTCATTAAGGGTAAGGCAATCTGTGGCTTAACTAATGATCCTTGTATTGGCTATAAGTGTCAGTATGCATCATGTGGTGCGCATGCTATGGCGCCGAATGGTGAATGCACGTTAAATCAGAGGGATAGGAATGTTAGGGAGTTGACTGATGAGGCTAAGAGAATGGAGAAGGATGTGTCTAAGATTAAGAGTCACTTAAAGAAGCTTGGTCTTGATGATTACCTGTGATTAAGCTTATGTACTAAAATTAAATTAAAGGCTTCATGCAGTATTCAATTCCTATGAAATACATTTAATAATTCAGTGTCTAGCTGCCTATTGAATGATTGTTAGGATTAATAAGTCGGTGGCGTTTGGCTCAGTGAAGGCTCCTAGATCAAAGAGCTGGGCTATTAGGCTAATATTATTATCAGCGATTAGTGATGAGGAGACCACAATCTGCAGTATACCGGATTCTGATGATACTGAAGCCGCCTTAAGGATGATTGAGGTCTTAGGATCAAAGGTGATTAGGCAGGGTAACTGCATTAGGGTAATTCCTAATTTAAGGCAATGCGGCGGCTACGTCAATGTCGGTGGCTCCGGAACGGTGATGAGGCTTGGAGTAGCCTTGGCGTCATCATGTAGAAACCCAGTGATTATTGATGGTGATGAAACCCTTAAGAGGAGGCCGATACGGGAATTACTGGAATCATTAAGGAGCCTGGGGGTTAATGTGAATGGTGATTCATTACCAGTGGCCATTAATGGACCAGTTAAGGGTAATTATGTTGAGATTAGGGGTGATTTAACAAGCCAGTATATTTCAGGGTTAATAATGCTTGGCCTGGTATCAGGTATTACTATACGTGTAATTGGTGACTTAGTGTCTAGGCAGTACGTGGATTTGACTAGGAGGATTATTGAGGAATCAGGGTGTAGTGTGGGGGTAAGTAATGATGTAATTACTGTTAATGAATGCATACCGAGGATTAGTTTAAGTAATGTGCCTGGTGATTACGCATTGTCAGGATTCTACACGGCCTTAGCCTTAGCCACGGGTGGATTAGTGACTGTAACTGGGTTACCGAAACCACTTGGTTACGGTGATGATTCACTAGTGAATATATTTAGCAATGCAGGTGCACGCAGCGTCTTCAGTAACGGTGATTGGAGTGTTGAGGGTGGAGGTGAATTAAGGGGTATTGTGGTTGATTTAAAGGATTCCCCTGACCTAGCCCCAGTGGTAGCATCAATCGCACCCTTTGCCTCGGGTGAAACGGTGATAACTGGGGTGAGGCATCTTGCCTTTAAGGAGAGTAATAGATTGGAGACAATATCAGATTCCTTAAGGGCGTTTGGTGTTAATGTTAACCATGGTGATGACTCCTTGAGGATAAGTGGGTCAATAACCCATGGTGCATTAATCAAGTGTCCAAACGACCACAGGATAGCAATGATGAGTGGTGTAGTTGCCGCAGGTTCTAACGGTGAGTCAATTATTCATAATGCTGAGTGTGTTAATAAAAGTAATAGATTATTCTGGAGGGACTTGGTGAAGCTTGGAGTTAAATTAACCATTAATTAAACATAGGGTCAGTTGCGAGAAGAATCCTCACCCATCAGTACTGCAGACTCATCACTATTACCCAGTTGCGTGAAGATTAATTTAAAGACACCCTCTTTAAGTGAGGGTTCACTTAACTATTAATACGGGTTTACTTGAATGCCTTGCAACCTTCTCTGATACTGAACCCAATAGGAACCTTGCTAATCCCCTTAATCCTCTTGAGCCGACTACTATTAAGTCCACGTTCAATTTATCCGCGTTTTCAAGTATCTTATCGGCGGCATTACCCCTAGCTAATATGATGTCAGCATTAACACCTGCTTCAGATGCCTTAGCCTTCGCCTTATTTAATATTTCATTACCGATTTTAACCATGTCATCAATCACATTAACCATAATCGGCATTGTTGATGCAGCCATAGCCACCTTATCCTCCTCAACCACGTGAATTATGTATAGGTTTGAGTTAAACGCCTTAGCCAACCCTATAGCCACCTCAAGGGCCTTATCCGAGTACTGGGAGCCATCCGTGGCGACCAATATTTTACTAAACATAATTCTGTAGACTACTCTACTCTTTAAAAGGATAGGCTCTATGCAGTTTTAATTAAGTGAAGTCTTAAGTATGTTTATAAACCACCACCCCCTTAATAAGTACTGGCTCATGTGCCTAATAGACAGGATAGATGTGGAGACCCATGCGCATGCCACGGAGGATTACGATAAGGTTATTACTGCTTTAACTAACTTACTTGGGTTAACAGTGATTAAGCTTATTGAGACTAATTCACTTAGAGGTCATTATAATAATCCAATTAAGGTTTTCAAACTTACCTTAAGGTTAAGGAACTGTAGTAATGATAACTTGGTTAAGAGTATTGCAGCAAAGTTATCTGATGATGATAAGAGGATTCTCAGGATTTCACTGGATTCAAGGATTAACGGTAATAAGCTTTACCTACGCTTCGATAAGCAGAGGCTTTATTTAAATACTGTGGCATTAAGTGATAGTGATGATGTTGTTAAGGTTATTATACATGTTAACCCAATTAAATTAAGGGATAGTAATATGTTTAATATATTAAGGGAATTGGGCTTATTAATCGATTAAGAATCCTCATTAATGTTAATTGACATTGGGCGTTTACTTAAGTCCCATGCAGCCGAGGCTAATTTACGAATGAATTCCTCACTGTACTCACCTATTTGCCCGAGCTTAGCCTTATACCTACTTAACACCATGTTGAAGGCGAATAAGCTTATGCGCCTCACAATGAACTTAGCTATTATGTTCTCCATACTACCCACTATTAACTCCACGGACCTTATGGCCTCCTCCATTGATTTAATTAATGCCTTAAGTATGAATTCCCTTCTAAGTGGATCATCAATCATCTTATCCAGTATGGTGAAGTCTCTTCTTCTGAGGGCACCCATTGGTATGAATGGTAGCGGGAATGTAAGTATCCTGTACTTCTTCAGCCTATCAAGGAGCTCAATACTGGCTGCAACATCCTCATCCCTCTCCCCCGGTAAATTAAGTATCATAGTACCCACCACAACCCACCTATTGTCATTAAGTATACCAACTGCCTGCTCCACAATGTCAGGGTACTGCCTTGGCGTGAATGGTTTAGCCTTACCAACCATAAGCATGTTAAGTAACCTCGGTGACCCAGTCTCAATACCCATTTCAATAAAACTCCATTCACCACCCTCATTCATGTACTCCCCCACGAACTTAACCAAGTCAGGTGCCTGAACAACCACTGCAGCTGTTGTGAAGTCGGTGTGCAACCTGTATTCATCCCCATAGCGTTTAATCAACTTATACGCCTTAACCACTAGATCCTTAACCTTATCTGGATTAGGGTCAATGGACTTAGCCCCATATCTAAAGAATTCCTCACTATGAAGTGTAATACTCTTATGACCCCCCTTCTCAATGTTAATAATAATCTCCTTATCAATGTGGCCTTCAAATGGGAATGATGAAATCATTCCATTTAAAGTAGGGGTACAGAATTCACAACCCCTACCGCAACCCCTAGTGACCTCAACTAAGCCACCTATTGATGGTGTGACTATGGTTGGTACATCCTCAATGCTTGATGGCCTACTGTTAACTACCCTACCCCTAATATCCTCACCCTTAAGTATCCTCTCAAATAGCATTGGGCCATAGTTCTCGAAGCTACCCTCATACACTATATCAATACCCAACTTCTGCCAAGCCCCAGTATCCACCAGTTGCCAAGCCGCTGGTCCACCAACCAGAAGCTTAATATGATCCCTATGCGCCTTTATGGCAGGATGCTCAATAACCTCAAGGAACGACCTAGCTATATACGGCATACCTCTGTATGGTAAGTCAGCCAGCTTAAGGATCCAGTACAATATGCCTGAACCGTAGCTAAGGCCTAGGGCATCCATGGTGTAGATGCCGACTATCCTCGTCCTTGGGCCAATAACCTTATGAAGCTTATATGGGCTAGCTATTATTACGTCATCACGGTTAAAGCCGTAGTTCAGTAATGATGCCTCAACCTTAGCTAAACCATACGGTGCCCTCTTAACCCTACCCTCCCTATCACTGCTTACATTAAAGAACCAGTGCGCTATCCTCTTCCTAAAGTAGTCATCAGGTATTGCGCTGGCAAAACCCACTACTGATGAACCATATGTATCACTTGCAGTAGCTATCTCACTCGTTAGAACTATTGGGTAACCATAATTGCTTGACCCAGATTTCATTACCCCGACTATATTGACCTATATATTTAAGCCTTTCCATGATGCTCAAATCCACTTATTACGATTACTGACGAATACATTAACGTTAATCAACTAATGCCATGGAGGGATCAAAAGATTTATAAAATAGGGAGGTATGGCTTAACCCATGTCTGAGGAAGGATGGCAACTACCAGAGGACTGGGAGTACTCTGGTGGCGTACCTGAGAGAATACTGAAGCTTAGAGCTAAGTGCCCATACTGTGGCCATGTGTTTGAACTTGAATTAGCTGAATCATGGTACAACATAGGTATGTCTGTGGCATGCCCGAAGTGTGGTAAGGAATTCTCAGTAAGCCAATACAGTGAGGTGTTAGGTGAAGTTAAGCCTAAGAAGCAGCAGGCTAAATGAGATACTTAACACATTGTGTTTAAGTTAAAAATAGCGTGTTTAACCCGGGACAACGAACCTGTAAACCTCAATTTCACCGGCGGTGGGGGATTTCCTAATTATCCTAATTATATCCCCTGGCTTGGCACCCAGGCTTCTAACCAATGGATCAGTACTCCTAATCCAGGGTAGTTGCCATGGCGCTGCATTAAGTCTCCTAAGTAGCGCCTTTACATTATCCTTAGGCACCACCTCGGCCTTAGGCATTAATTCATGATTAAGTACCTTCTCTAAAACCTCCTCAGCCTTAGTCTTACGCTTCCTCTCTGTTGTACTCTTCCTAGGCATGCCTACTCAACCTTAATCTTAGTACCCCTACTACCCTTATTCTTCTTCGGTAATTCTATTGTTAAGACCCCATTCTTGTATGTTGCCTTAGCCTTACTTGCATCAACCTCAGTGGGTAATTGAAGCTCCTTCCTATAACTCCTATCACTCCCCTTAGCCTCAACGATGAGCGTCCTCCCATCTGGTTCAATGCTGATATTTATGTCATCCTTATCAACACCCGGCATATCCATTATTACCTTAACTGTATCCTCCTCCTCATAAACATCAGTTAATGGTTCAGATTCCTCACTAACCAGTGGCCTGCCCCATGGCCTAACATTACCGAACTCCTTAATCTTAGGCTTACCATCAGGACCCATTGTGATTTCGAAGCCGTAGTAGTAGACGTTACTCTTCCCCTTCTTTGAACCCTGCTTCTCACTTAGGGGTCTTAAAGTATCCTCAATCTCCTTCTCAACCTCCCTTTCAAATTCCTCAACAAACTTCCTCCATTTTCTAAACCATTCATCAAAGTCCTCAAACCAAGACATATTAATCTCAATTGAGTTGGTCTTTAAAAACCTATGCCCTTAATCAGAACTAAGTAGTGTTAATTAATTAACGCTGGAATAGGCTTAGTGAGTATTAAGTAACCCCAATGCTCATTAACGTAATCAACGTAAGGCCCCTCCTCACCGGTTTTAAAAACCGCGTAGATTGATGGACCATTACCACTCACACCAGCAGCCAAGGCCCCCTTACCTAAGGCTTCACCGATTGCGCTTAATTGCTTAATGTAGCCAAGTACCTTAGCCACCATAATACCATTAATTGTCGCAGCCTCCCATAACCTACCCTCCAACACCCAATGCACTAAATCATGGTAAATACTGCTTAAACTCTTTAAGGCATCAACATTAATGGCCTTCTTACCCTCCTTAAACCCAGTCACAACTACCACTACATCATTAGGTGGGTTAATATGCTTAATCACCTTCATAAGCCTATTATCAGTCAACACTACTCCCCCTAGCAGTGATGCTGATGCATCATCAAATGCCCCTGTTATTGATGAACCATGAGCCTTAGTTGCCTCAGCGGCAATTCTAATTACATTAATTTTACTTAACCCAACCTTACTTACCTCTGCTAACGCGTAGGTTACCCCAACCGCCACCGCACTATTACTCTTTAAACCACTAGCCATTGGTACATTACTATTAACCCTAATACAGTACTCCTCCCTAACACCTAATTTCGCTGAGGCGTACTTAACTATGAATGATGTGAATTCATCCATCGAGCACCCACCCCTACTTACATTAACCCTAACAGGTAGGTCAATAGCCATAGTGCCTCCTCTCAATGACGGTATTGCATTAATTATTGAGACACCCCCGTAGGTCGTGTACTCCACTGTGAAGTTTCTGCGGGTTAGTTTAAAAGGTTGCTAAAGGGCGTTAATGTTAATGAAGATTAATGAGGGTAAGAATTACGTTGAGTTAACGGTGGAGAGGGTTGAGGACCTATTCATACTTTACCTCATACTTAAGCCAGGTGACCTAGTTTACTCCTGGACTGTTAGGGAGGTTAGGGGTAGGAGTGGGGAGAGGTTTGGTAGGGAGAAGGTTTACCTAGGTGTTAGGGTTAGGGATCTTGAATTCCATGAGCCCAGGGGTGTTTTGAGAATTAGGGGGATTATTGAGGATTACCCTGAGTGGCTTGAGGGGGCTGGTGGAAGTTACCATAGTCTTGAGGTGGGGATTGGTTCAACGTTAAAGATCATGAGGAGCATCAATAGGGATTACCTTGAGCAGTTAATCAACACTCTCAGCTCCGGTATCAAGGTCCTCATTGTATCAGTATCCATTGAGGAGACAACGGTGGCGTTGGCCACTAGGCTTGGTGTAAGTATTATAGCAACAATCAGTAATAATTATATTCAAGGTAAGGAGAGCGGTGGGTCGTTAATTAACCAGAGGTACATTGATGATGTCTCTAAGGTTGTTAGGCAGTTGACTGAAGTACATAAACCCAATGCCCTAATAATAGCCACCCAGGGAATGCTAATGAGCAGTATCCCTGATATTGAGGTTAAGGGAGTACCCGTTGAGAGAGTCATAGTATCTGAGGGTGGTTTAAGCGGCATCTACGAGGTTGAGAGGAGGGGTTACTTGGATAAGGTTGGCCTTAAGTTAGGTTATGATACTGTTAATAGGATTATGGAGGAGTTAAGCAAGGGCAGTGGCTTAGTGGCCCTGGGTGATGAGATTTATGAGGCTTTAAGTATGGGTGCCGTTGACTCATTAGTCATGCTTGATAAACTCCTAATAGAGAAGGCTGAGGAATCCAGACGCATCATAGATGATTGCATTAGGACTAGGGCTAAATTAATAATAGTACCTGATGGTAGTGAGGCAGGTAAGCTGCTTAATGGGTTAGGGGGGTTGGCTGCATTACTTAGGTTCAGGATTAAGTAGTGTACTGGATAAGTGATTTAAACGCGTAATTAAGGCTAGTGGCGACCCAGTATGGTGAATGTGAGTTATGGTAAGCTTAAGAGAATTGCCACTAAGCACCCGGCCTACAGGATGATTGAGAATGGGGATAACATTGAGGTATTATTCTACCCCCCAACGGAGGAGTCTGCATCCTCAACATCAGAGTTCGAGAGCAGCTACGGTGAAACAGTCATTAGGGTGATAGGGTTAAGGAGGGGTGATGTTGTTGAAATAACTGATGCCTTCGTTGAATCTGGGGGCACTAGGAGGAGGTTAAGCCTAGATGAGTTAAGTTTCTGGGTTAATGAAATTGAATGGCTTGCTTAAATGAGGGGTAATTAATCATTAATAAGTTAAGGGCATTGTTTTTAACCAAAGGCCTTAAGCAGCCTTGTTAAGTAATCCCAGTAACTATCTATTTCAGCCTCCATGGCCTTAATCTCATCCTCCTTCAAATGGGCGAACCTACCCTGCGGCTTAATGTAATTTATGAGAGGCTTCCTCTTCGACTTATCAATATGCGCATTACTGGGTGGATTAAGCCTAAACTTACCGTGATCCCACTCGTAAAGTGGGAACACCCCAGTATCCACGGCTAGCCTAGCTATCTCAACAGTCTTACTCTCATCAATCCTCCAACCTGGTGGGCATGGGGCAAATACGTGCAGGAACGCTGGCCCTTCATCTAATGCGTCAAGAGCCTTCTTAACCTTACTCATGAAGTCAATTGGATACGCTATACTTGCTGTGGCGGCATAGGGTACACGGTGAGCTATTACAATACTCATTATGTCCTTCTTACTCTGAACCTTACCCCTAATCTTACTGCCCACCGGTGACGTAGTAGTCCACGCGAAGCGTGGTGTACCGCCTGAACGCTGTATACCGGTGTTCATGTATGCCTCATTATCGTAAAGCACGTATAATACACCATGCCCCCTCTCCAACATTCCACTTAATGCTTGAATACCAATATCGTAGGTCCCACCATCACCAGCTAGGGCAATTACCTTAGCCTTAGTGTTAGCTATACCCTTCCTATTAAGCGCCTTAATAGCCGCCTCAATCCCTGATGCAACAGCGGCAGCATTCTCAAAGGCCACGTGAATATACGGTACAGCCCAGGCTGTGTATGGGTATTGAGTCGAGGTTACTTCAATGCAACCAGTGGCGTTGGCTATTATTGTGTTTGGTCCAGCTGCCTTAAGCATAAGCCTAACTGCCAGCGATGGGCCGCAGCCGGCGCATGTTAATTGGCCCGGCCCAAAATACTCCTCCTTAGGTACATCCCATATGGTTCTTATACCAACCTTAACTTGCTTAGCCATCCCCATCACCTCAACCCCATGAATAATGACTCCTGCGGTGACTTACCGTTTTTAGCAATATCCTTAAGCCTATAGTATAATTCATAGAAGTCCCTTATGTACATTGTACGCTGTGAGAGACCATGTATTACTGAGAGCATCGGCTTATCGACTCCAGCCATGTGTAGAGATATGTAGACGTCCTTAAAGACCGGTCCCTCTATGGGTGAACCCGGTGCCACAGCCCTATCAATAACGGCTATTGCCTTAGCGTTGGAGAGAACCTTAACCAGGTCGTTTGCTGGGAAGGGCCTGAAGAGCCTAATCCTAAGTACACCAGCCTTAAGCCCCCTATCCCTAGCCTCCTTAGCAGCCTCAAGGGCGTTCCAGGTTGCTGCACCACCGTATGTGACTAGGACGTAGTCAGCGTCATCAATCATAAAGCCCTCCACAGGCTTATATGATCTACCGAACTTCTCATTGAATTCAGAATCCACTTCATCAATTACACCCCTAGATGACTTAAGCGCATTAATAGTCTGGTACTTTATCTCATAATACCAGTCAGGGGTTGCTAAGGCCCCTATTGTTACTGGGTTCTCAGGGTTAAGAATAGGCCTAGTGTTGCGTCTCCTTGGCGTGAACTCACGCACAACCTTAGGGTCATATACATCAACAGGCTCTGTGGTATGGCTCATTAGGAACCCATCGTAGGATACTATAACCGGTAATTGAACCCTGGGATCCTCAGCAACCCTGAAGGCCTCAATAACAGTATCGTAAGCCTCCTGGGCAGTGGACGCTATGTAGATGATCCACCCAGTGTCCCTAATATTCATTAAGTCCTGGTAATCACCATGTATGCTTATTGGGGCTGATAAGGCCCTACCGGGCACCGCCATAACTATGGGTAATCTTAGGCCTGAGGCTATGTGAAGTATCTCATGCATTAACTCAAGACCTTGAGCAGACGTTGCTGTGAAAACCCTGGCGCCGGCTGCTGATGCACCCACTGCTGCTGATAAGGCACTGTGCTCTGACTCAACGGGTATGAATTCAGCGTCAAGTTCCCCATTAGCCACGTATTCGGCTAATTTCTCAATTATAGTTGTTTGAGGTGTTATTGGGTATGCTGCAACAACATCAACGTCAACATCCTTAACTGCCTGAGCAACAGCGTAGTTTGTCGTTAAACCCTTCTTCTCAACAACAATACCCCTCTCCCTCGGCCTCTCAAGTACCTGTGTCATTGCTGAACCACCTCAGGCACCATCTTTATTGCCTTAACTGGGCATTCGTTTGCACATATTCCACAGCCCTTGCAGTAATCGTAATTAACCTCAAACGTGATGCTGTACTTCCTCCCATTCTTAGCCACATAGGGCTTATCAAGCTCAAGTATTGCTGGTTCAGGGCAGTAGAGCCAGCATATGCGGCATCTAGTGCATGCATCCTGGTCTATTACTGGTCTCTGGGTTCTCCATGAACCAGTTTTATTGTTCATGGAGTTCTTTGGTTCAGTTATGTAACCCCCTATGGGTATTTGAGTCCAGGACTTGAGTTCACTCATGGTATCACCCTAGCCAACTTATACGCCTCATCAATTGCCTCAGCGTTTAATTGACCAATCCTCCCCCTGAAAGTGTTTCTAATTAACTCCTTAACCACCTCAATATTAATCATCCCTATCACCCTCAATAATGCGCCGAGCATTGGTGTGTTTACTATGGCCTTACCAAGGTACTTCATGGATATGCCGTATGCATCCACGTAAACCACCTTACCGTTAAATTGGCTAAGCATCTGTTTAGCGTAATCCTCACTGGAATTTATCACTATTGTACCATTTGGTTTAGTTATCTTAGTTATGTTAAATACATCAATAAGCCTCGTATCGAAAACCACTGATACATCAGGCTTCTCTATGGGTTCCCTAATACCAAGGTACTGGTTAGCAACCCTCACGTAAGCCCTAACTGGGGCACCCCTACGTTCAGCCCCATACTCAGGGAACGCTGATGCAAATAAGCCACTGTGTATTGCAGCCTCAGCTAAAACCTGCGCCGCAGTGACTGCACCTTGTCCTCCTCTACCGTAGAACGTTATGTCTATGCGGCTTAAACCCTCCATAGGGTTACCTTTTCAAGAATGCCTTATTAATCTTTCCTAGGTTAAAAAACATGAGGGAGTTTCATTGACTATACCTCTATGAATTATCATATTGCTTTAAATGAATTCAGTCACAGATTCACTAATGTTTTAACAATAATAACTTAGCATTAGTTATAATATAGGTTCATGTTATCACATTATCTATAATTATAAACTAGGTATAAGGCACAAAATCATAGCGGTTTAAGCGGAGTCAATTTAAGTACTCATGCAGATAAGCCAATAGTGCTTAAGTTAAGCTCAGGGGTAAAAAGATTTAAAACCACTGAACTATGGATTATTGAATTGATAATATGGTTCCACCTTTAAGAAAAATAGATAGGCTCATTTGGGAAATACCTAAGACGTATAAACCATGCATGAAGGTTCCAGCTAGGATATTTGCTGATGAGTCATTAATAGAGAAAATGAAGACTGATTCAACACTTGAGCAGGCAGCTAACGTGGCTTGCTTACCTGGGGTATATAAGTATAGTATAGCATTACCCGACGCGCACCAGGGCTACGGCTTCCCAGTGGGTGGTGTGGCTGCTGTGGATTCGAATCAAGGTACAATAAGCCCAGGGGGAATAGGTTATGATATTAATTGCGGTGTTAGGGTGCTTAGGACTGATTTAACTGAGAATGAGGTGAGGCCTAGGTTGAGGGAACTTGTGAACACAATCTTTGAACTGGCACCGGCTGGTGTTGGTGAGACCGGTAAACTGCACTTACCTGTATCTGAGCTTAATAAGGTGCTTGATGAGGGTGTGGACTGGGCTATTAGGAATGGTTACGGTTGGACTGATGATAAGGAGTACATTGAGCAGAACGGTAGTTGGGACTTCGCGGATTCAAGTAAGGTTAGCCAGAGGGCTAAGGAGAGGGGGAAGGACGAGATTGGAACCATTGGGTCAGGTAACCACTTCATTGAGATTCAGGTGGTTGATAAGATATTTAACCCTGATGTGGCCAAGGTCTTCGGCATAGAGAAGGAGGGGCAGGTACTAGTCATGATTCACTCAGGTTCAAGGGGATTAGGACACCAGGTGGCTACGGATTACATTAAGGTTGCTGAAAGCAAAATGAGACAATGGGGCCTCTACCTACCTGATAGGGAATTAGCAGCCTTACCGTTAACGGCAAGGGAGGCGCAGGACTACTTACACGCAATGGCTGCCGCAGCCAACTACGCATGGACTAATAGACATTTATTAATGCATTGGGTTAGGGAGTCCTTTAAGAGGGTTTTCGGAAGGGACCCTGATAAATTAGGCATGAGGATAATCTATGATGTTGCTCATAATATAGCTAAGTTTGAGGAGCATGTAGTGGATGATGAGGGTCATAGGGCTAAGGTTTGGGTGCATAGGAAGGGGGCTACTAGAGCCTTCCCAGCGGGTAGGGAGGAGATACCTAAGGTGTATAGGGGGATCGGGCAACCAGTCCTAATACCTGGAAGCATGGGTACGGGCTCATATATTCTCGTCGGCTTTGAGAAATCAATGCAGTTAACCTTCGGTACAGCCCCACATGGGGCTGGTAGACAGATGAGCAGATCAGCGGCCGTTAGAAGTCTACCACCAAGTAAGGTTAAGGCGGCTTTGGAGTCAAGGGGAATTATTATTAGGAGCGCTGAATCAGAGATAATAAGTGAGGAGGCCCCCGAGGCCTATAAGAATGTCGATGTTGTGGCTGAGGTTTCTGATGCATTAGGCTTAGCTAAGAAGGTTGTTAGAATGAGGCCAATAGGGGTTGTTAAGGGTTGAAATTTAATCATAGGCACCAGTATCTTGATCGGGACTAAAATAAACCTTATTAATACGCTATATTAATGAGGCAGGTGCGTGCGCTTAAGGGTAATACCGTCCACGGTAATGGTGTTGTATCAGGGGAGTTAATTGCCATTAATACACCAATATCATTCCTAGGTGATGTTGATGGTGCCAGGGGTATTGTTAAGGTTAAGGGGATGGAAATCAATATAGCTGGTAAGATCCTTGCATTACCATACTCCACCGGTTCAACGGTGGGTCCATACGTAATGTATAAGTTAGCTAAGTACGGTAAGGCGCCATTAGCCATACTCACCATTAAGCCTGACACATTAGTACTGGTTGGGTCAATTATGGCTAACATACCCTTAGTAATTAATATTCCTGAGGAAATACTTAACTACAGTGGATGCGTAATTGAGGTGAACCTAAATGAGTCAACAGTACTCATCCCAGATGAGTGCAAGGTTAGCAATGCTACTGCTTAGGGAATTAGCCTACAGGGGTGGTAAAGCCAGGTTAAAGTACCTGAAGGTTTATAGGACAATACTTGAGTGGGGTGGGGGGGATTACGCAGCGTATATACTTAATAGGCTTAAGGATGGTTCATTAATTAAAATTGACGGCAACTACATAATACTCACTGCAACTATCCAACCCAGTAGCCCCACTAGGCTTGAGAGAGAGGCTAGGGAAATGCTGATTAGGGGGATATGAGAGATACGTTTATTTCACTGCGTTAATTCGCTTTTATTAATGATTAGTAGTGATAGGTATATTAGGCAGTTACCCTTACTGGGCATTGAGGGTCAAAGGAGACTCAGTAATAGTAGTGCATTAGTGGTGGGGTTAGGTGGATTAGGTTCATTAGCATCAATGTACCTGGCTGGTGCAGGGGTTGGTAGGCTTATTCTCGTTGATTTCGACACAGTCAGTATAAGTGACCTACATAGGCAACTCCTATACACTACTAGGGATATTGGTAAGAGCAAGGTTGAGGTGGCTGAGAGGAGGCTGAGGGAAATTAACCCAGAGGTTAAAATTGAGGCTCATCAAACGGTGTTAACGAAGAATGAGGAGGCTGAGGAATTAGTAGCCTCAGTGGACGTTATAGTATTGGCTGTTGATAATATGAAGACTAGGGTTGATGTTGATGAATTAGCCGCTAAGTACAGTAAACCAATAGTTAATGGTGGTGTTGATGGGTGGTTTGGATTAGTAACCACGGTGGTGCCCGGTAAGACACCGCGGCTAGCTGAAATACTGAACATAAGAGGCCTAAACCCAGTATCATGTGTAGAAGGCTTATGTAACGCAGTAATAGGCCCAACAGTAGGTGTAGTTGCATCCTGGCAGGCATTGGATGCGTTAAGAATACTTGCTGGATTAGAGCCAACGCTGGCCGGTAAGCTACTTGTAATAGATTCAAGTAAGGGAATGATTGAAATCATACCCATCTCCAGTCCTTAGGGGTTCAGATTCAAATAGTGTTCTAAATAATAAGGTAAATAAATCCCTCGATTGATAAAGGAATTAATGAAAGCTAGTGGTAATCAAGTGAGGCAGGGGCCGCCTTTATCATCAGTGTTAAGTAAAATAGTTAAGAGCTGGATTCCAATAATAATAGCAGGCATTGTGGTTTACATAATCTATCACTTAACCATCTACACGTTTAATGTTTCCCCGCGGTTAGCCTACTTAAGGAATTATGAGTACTTGATTAGGCTTTCACTGGTGTTAATAATAGGTTCAGTGTTAATACTCACGACCGGTAGGGAGATAACTAAGGCTCTTTACCCGTATGATCCACATACAGCCACTGTCCTTAAGTTCACGCTTCAATTCCTAATAGCGCTAGCCGTTATAGTATTCGTAACCGCAAGCATAGTTCAATATAGCCCAGCCGCCGCAGCCCTAAGCGGTACAGTAATAGGCCTAGTGCTTGGTCTAGCCTTCCAACAAACCCTTAACGACATAATATCAGGCTTCGTACTGCTTGTATCTAAACCCTTTAAACCAGGGGAGAGGATAACTTTCTTAACTTGGCGTTACGGATTACTTAGAGCCATGTACCCCACAGAGGGTACTCCAAATGGTTTTACCGGAACCATAATTGACATGGGGTTAATGTACACGACTATTGTACTTGATAACGGTGAAGTGGCTAAGGTACCTAATTCTGTTCTTAAGGACTCAATGATAATTAGTAAAAGTGATGCCAAGTACCATGCAGTTAGGGTTAGGCTTGATTTACCTGTTAAAATATCTGTAAGTGAATTCGAGAACGCCTTGAGGGAATTACTGATTGATGATGGTGTTAAGGACGTTAAGGTGTTGGCTGAGGAGACTTGGCAGCAGCTTGAAACATATCAAGTAGCCGTAGTGGCTTATGGTGATTCCAGGATGAGTATGGAGGAGTTGAAGAGCCTAGTGTTAAAGAGGGCTATTGAGGTTAGGAGTAAATTAAGCCAACAACGATCAAACTAATACTTCCTCTCCTCAGGTTTCCAACGAGTTATCTTAACCGGTGAGTAACTTATTCTAGGCTTATCTCCTGCCGTGTAGAAGAGTAGAGTGTGCTTAAGCCAATTGGCATCATCCCTCTTGGGGTAATCTAACCTATAGTGTGCACCCCTTGACTCAGTCCTATTTAATGCAGCTATCGTTATTAACTCGGCTTGCTCAAGTAGGAAGTCTAATTCCAGGATGTCTTTAAGGTTCTGGTTATATATCCTGCCGTCATCCTCAAGCCTAACCTTAGTAAACCTCTCCCTAAGCCTCTTAATGCTTGTGTAAGCCTCCTCAAGGGTGCTTTTATCTCTAAACACGTAAACGTTATTATCCATTGTTGAATTCATCTCAGCCTTAATTTCATATGGATTCTCACCCCCAACCTCCTTATGAATTAACTTATCGAATATCCTACTCTCCTCCCTAGATGCCAGGTCCTTGATTGATCCATCGAACTCCGGTTCAGATGCATTAAGGGCATACTGTGCTGCTAATGCTCCAGTTATCCTACCCCAGACTAAGCATTCTGATAGTGAGTTACTGCCTAGCCTATTAGCACCATGAACACTTATAGATGCTGCCTCACCTGCTGTCCAAAGGTTAGGTACCCTTGTTGTTGTTTCATCAAGCATTACTTGCCCATTAATATCAGCGTGTATTCCACCCATCATGTAGTGCATTGCTGGTCTAACTGGAATAGGTTCATTTACTGGATCGATTCCAAGAGTCTTCATGGCTATTTCCCTAATCATAGGTAACCTACTTTCAATTCTCTCCTCACCCAAGTGCCTTAAATCAAGCAACACGTAGCATAGGCCTGTTTCCTCATCAATGAAACCCCTACCCTCCATGCACTCCGTCACTATGGCCCTACTAACTATGTCCCTTGGAGCCAACTCCATCCTACTTGGTGCATACCTCTTCATAAACCTCTCCCCCTCCTTATTAATCAAGTAACCACCCTCACCCCTAGCCCCCTCAGTTATCAGTATACCGTTCGGGACTAGGGCAGTTGGGTGGAATTGAGGGAATTCAAAGTCCTTAAGCGGTATCCCAGCCCTATAGGCTAGTGAATACCCATCCCCCGTGGATGAGTGAGCCATTGTGGTGAAGCCGTACACCCTACCATTACCACCCGTGGCTATTATACCTACCTTAGCGAGGAACACCTTAAATTCCCCAGTCTTAAGGTCAATTACCGTGAACCCCTTGAAGACCCCATTCTGCATAATCATTGATGTGGCAAAGTGCTCATGAAACATCTCAACGTTCTTAAACCTAAGCGTATTATCATATAGAGTACTTAATAGGAAGAAACCACTCTTATCCTGGGCGAAGGTTGTCCTCGGTATAGTCATTCCACCGAAGGGTCTTTGAAGAATCCTACCCTGAGCATCCCTAGACCATGGGACGCCTAAATGATCCATGAAGATTATTTCCTTAGGAGCCTCCCTAACTAAAACCTCAACCGCATCTTGATCAGCCAGGAAGTCACTGCCCTTAACGGTATCGTAGGCATGTAGGTCTATATTATCCCCATTATCCTTAGGATACAGGACCGCACTCGCACCACCCTCCGCGGAGACTGAGTGGCTTCTCATGGCTTGAACCTTAGATATGACGGCTATCCTAAGCTTACCATTACTAACCCTAGCGGCCTCGAAGGCTGCCCTTAAGCCAGCTAACCCAGAGCCAAGAATCACTATGTCGTACTTCAATACTTCAACCATGCATTCAGTAATTAGCTTGGATTTTATAAATCTTATCATTTCACAATTGTTGAATTTGCCTGCTTAACCTTAGTTTTAATGACTTAAATTTTATTAACTGAGGTGTGTAGACTGCATAATATGGAGTCTCAAGCTGATAACACTGGTGGTGACTTAGAGGTAATGTACTTTGCATCGCTGAACGATTTCATGAATTACATAGATAACCAGATTAACTCCCTTGAGGAGACCATTAACTTAATTGAGAAGAACATTGCACAAATTGAACCAAGGTTAGTAGGCTTCCAGTCGCTTCTAAATATTATTAAGAAGCTTGTGGGTAATGAGAACATAATGCTAACTCCAGCAATAGAGGTTACTGGGCTTAAGATAATAGTTGATCCTAAGCCCATTGATGAGTACGACGTACTTAAGGAGTCCGTTGACTCCATGAAGGATAAGTTAACAGTGTTGAAGAAGGTTAGGGAATTAATAAGAACAATAATAGCCTCCACTAAACTAGACGTACCAATATTAGTACAGACTAGGGCTGGGGTCCCAATTAAGATGCTAATAGGTGTAAGTAAATGAAACTACAGGTGGCATTGGATTTAACAAACCTAGATGCTGCCGTTGACTTGGCTAGGAGACTTCATAGGGGTGGGTTGATTGATGTTATTGAGGTTGGTACACCATTAATAAAGGCCTACGGCATGTATGCTGTATCAAGAATGAGGGTCTGCTGCCCCTCGGCGCTAATATTCGCCGACTTAAAGACAATGGACGCTGGTAGAATTGAGGTGAGGTTAGCCTCAGAGAATGGTGCAAACATGGCCAGTGTATTGGCCGCTGCCCCAGTGGATACTATAAGGGAATTCAGTGATGAGGCCAGGAAACTGGGCTTAAGCACCGTGGTTGACTTCATAGGGGTGGTTAACGTTGAGGAGAGGGTTAAGGAGGTTCTTAATGCAGCTAAGGTTGATTACATAGGCCTCCACGTGGGTATTGACGTACAGGACTCTAGGAAAGTTAACGCTGAGGTACTTATCGATGAAGCCGAGTCAATAAAGAGGAAGTATAATGTTGGGGTTACCCTGGCAGGTGGTGTTGACGCTGGAACAGCCCTTAAATTAAGGGGAAGGGACATTGATATAGTTGTAGTTGGTAGAGCCATAACCTCAGCTGAGAAGCCGGAGGGTGTGGCTAGGGAAATTAGAAGAAACCTAGGACTAATGCAGTGAACATAGTCTTATGATTTGATCTTAAAATAATATACACATTATGGTATCATAATATTTAATTAACAAATTGATTACTTAGCCGTGTTTAATTCCGTGAACCTTAACCACTGAGTTAAGTATCCATCACCTCATTTTATTGAAGAGTAATAATTATTCCTAATACTTAATTATTACTCATGGTAATTTTTTCTTCGGGATAGAGGAAGTGGGCCCGCCGGGATTTGAACCCGGGACCTTCCGGTTATGAGCCGGACGCTCCACCATGCTGAGCTACGGGCCCTATTAACCTATGGTTGCCTAAGACTTTTTAACTTTTACCTCAGTGGCTTTTTAAACCATTCCCTTAATTAAGCATGATTCACCACTCAAGGCCCATGACTCCCACAATACCCTTATCATAGTAATGCTTAACAGGCTTAAACTCAGTTACTAGGTCGGCTAACTCAAGGAATTCACTTGGTGCATTACGGCCTGTTAAAACGACGTTAACCTCATTGGGTAGCTTCCTTAAGCCATCAATAACTTCACGACTAGTCATTAACCCACCGTTAACTGCATTGTTAACCTCATCCAATACTAGTAGGAAGGGTTTAATCATAATGCTCCTTTCAATAGCCTTGTTGAAAACATCCCTAGGGGTCCTTAAGGCTTCCTCACTCATGTAATACACCTCAACCAGATCACTCATCTTAAGTAATGCCGAGTATTCACCAACCCACTGTCCTCTGTAAATTAGGGTCTTCATAACGTGTGCAACTATTGACCTTAATCCATGGCCGTAAGCCCTCAGCACCAGGCCTAATGCTGCAGTGGTCTTACCCTTACCATCACCAGTGTAGACTAGTATTAAACCCATAGACTGGGTATAATAATCAGTGGTATATAAGGCATAAGCTTTAATGAAGCGGTAGCTACTATTTCTCATAATTAATAATCCTCTACTTAAGTAATTTATTTAGCTATAATGTAATGGGAAGGCAAACCCATGGTGATGAATTAAAAAGCGTAAGGGCAATGATTTATTGCTTATTACTCTCAGCCTTAGTGCTCATGCTTTGTCCCTTCCTCCATGCCTCATGCTCACTAGGTTCAATACTGGCCCAAATCTCCTCAAGGGTAACGTACTTTAAACCAGGCCTAAGCCTGAGCATTGAGCCTGGAATCACGTAAGCCGCCTTACCGCTGTATTCACTTGGTACACCCATGAATATTCTAATCCTCTTCAAGGCTGACTTACCCTTACTCCTCTTATACGGAAGCATACCCCTAATAATTCTCCTAAGGATCCTATCCGGCCTCCTAGGCCACTTTGGCCCAACCTTCTCTGGGTTATAATGAGTCCTTATCTCACTCATTCTCCTCTTAAACCAATCAATAACCATGTTCCTATCCCCTGTTACCACAGCCTTCTCAGCGTTAATTATTATAACCCTCTTACCCTGTAGTGCTAATTTAGCAACCACGGTTGCTAACCTTCCTGCAACGTGGTTTGATGCATCAATCACTACCTCATTTTCCTTGGGTAATTCACCCTTATTAAGCACCTTAACCTCACTCATAACTTAACCGAGGCACACTGGTGGGGGGCCTTTTAAATAATTTGCACCATGATTAATGCTAAGCCCAGGGATTCATCATAATTTTCCATTATTCAGCGTCAGTGAAGTTGAATTAAATGTTAAAAGCTTAAATAACCCTATAGGGGAATATAAGCGTATTATGTTTAACTTAAGGAAAGGGCAGATGAGCGCCATTGAGGCCATAGTTATTGTAGTTGTTATTGTATTAATGGTAATAGTATTCATTAGACTAATCCCCAGTTACCTACCCACGGCAGGCAGTGAGGTTAATACACTTCAATTAAACGCCCTGGCTCAAAGCCTACTAAACTACATTATCACTAATCCAGGTAATCCAGTTTACTGGGGTCAGAATGCAAGCCTAATGAATGCCTTTGGCCTAGCCTCATTTAACTCACCCTACTCCCTTGATCCATTTAAGGTACTTCAATTAGTATTCTGGGACTATGCGAATAATGCCAGTGTAGCCGTATCGCCAGGCAATATTAGGGGTTACTGCAGTATTAATCAAATAAATGGTGTGGGTTTCCAACAATTCCTAAGCCAGTACGGTATTAGCTACGTAACCTTGAATTACCTCTGGTTATTCACTGTTGGTTACCCAACGAACTGGGTGATTAGTTATAATCAGGTTAAGCAACTTCTTGGTTTAGGTAATAGTTATGACTTCGTTATTGTAATTCACCCACTCTACATGATTAGGGTAATTAACTTAACCTCAAACATAGCCTACATTAAGGTTACCGACTACTCCACCGGTGTAGCAATACCTAATGCGACGGTTACCGTGCAGTACTTTATAACATCACTGGCATCTAATAATGCTGTCTTTTACCAGGGTTACTCATCAGGAATAACCAACTCTAATGGGGTGGCTTCAATCAGCTTACCCGTAGCCTTTAACCCAAGTAATTACTACTACATGGTTATTACAGCGCAGACAGCTGGGTTGAAGGACTACGCCTACTACCAATACCCTGCTATTCAAATACCATTACTAACCGTTGGCATAGTACCCTTAATTAACAGTAATGGGTATAGCGTAGTATTCGCTGACCCACACATATTCACTAACTGCCTACTGGGGGTGAGTTTAAGTAATCCAAGTCAGTCTGCATTAGGTTTAAGGGTAGTTGCGGTATATAAGTCAATATATAATTTCACAACAATGAGCATTAACTTCACCTTTAACCCATCTAGGGGTAGTAATAGTTACCCAGTTTCATGCACGATCTTAAGTAGTAGTAATCCTCCTAATTACTCAGCCTGCTACTGGAACCTACCCAGCACACCCATGCTTCTACTGGTTTGGATTCAGAGGAATAGCCAAGGCCAAAGTGGCTCAGTACCCTTAAGTCAATTACTGGTAATACCCTTAGGCTATAACCCGGACTTATACTTAGTGAATAGGACAATAATCTTCGGTTACCCAGTTAAGTACGCACCCACTGGTGTGTCTAGGGCTTTAGTCTACATTGGTGATGCAGCCTACGTGATTAAGCTTTACCTATACTATAGGGGTAACGCCTTCAGCGGATTAGGGGTGAGTTAAATTGAGGGGGCAGGCAGTAGTGCTCATAGCGTTAGTAATAGTCCTAGCTGCACTAGCCCTAGCCGTAGTGTTCAGGGTATTTGCAATGGCCCCAGCCTATGTTTACCAGAGGAGCATATACTACGTCTTCAAGTATAACCCACTCCTAGTGACTCAAGGCTTAGCATTAAGCATGAATACTGCGGTTTACTCATTTGCAGTGAACTTTAGTAGGTATATGGTTAACTACGGTGTAACAATGTACCTTCACGTACTGGCTGGGTGGACACCATTACCAACATCATTACTCAGCATGCTTCAGCAGGAGTTCAACCTAATAATTAACACGGCCTACGCCCCCACAGGCTTAGCTGTGCCCGTGGGTCAACCAGTGTTTAACGTATCCGTATTCACTGATTTCTACGGTGCATTAGGGGTACCTAATGTTAATATGATTTACAGTGGTGGTTCAGGGGCAGGTATTAGCATTGGTGTTTCACAGAAATTCAACATGCCCACCCTTGGAATTTACAACTTAACCTTAAGTGATGCATTCAATTACACGGCGATATTCGTGCATCCAGGTAATTCAACATGCAACGTACCTACTAGGGCAATAACCTACACCGCAGTGTACTCATGTACATTCAACTTCACATCACCCCAATACTACCGCTGCATTAACCCAGGCGTTAATGAAACAGGTTTAACATACTCAATCTGGGCTGGAATCCAATCCCCCCAAGGAATCCAAGAGGGGGCATTACTACTCTACCCCATTGATGAACTTGACTCATCAGGTGGCTTTAGGGTGAGCGCATTATTCAAGGTGACTAACATAAATGACTTAAGCATAGGCTTAAGTATACTTGACCCATACCCATCAACCCCGCAGGGTTACGCTGGTTACACAATCATTGTGCAGTCCAGTTCCAATAACCTAATGTACACAATCTATGCTGGCACTAATCAAGTAAGTCAAGGTACTGCGCCATTATCGGTATTATCTGGTAATGTAATTAACGTCACTATTCAGGTTACTGGGATTACTGGTGGCCCATTCTCAAGTAACCCCACGGCCACAGCCACCTTCTACATTAATGGTTCAAGTGCTGCGTCATTCAGTGTTAGTTTGCCTAAGTGGAATTACATCTACTCGCAGGAATTCTCAAGTTATATGTATGAGTTGGCTGGTGTTGATAATGCCCAAGGTACTTATGCACCCATTGGATCATGGGTTACTATACTTAACTCAAGCGGTGCTAATATATTCATGGTTCAGGTTAGGCTTAAGCAAAACTACAGGCTGGTGGTTAATCCATTAATCCTAGTCAGCCTGAATAATGCACCAGCATTAGGCACTACACTTAACTTAGCGTACGTTAAGCCAACCGTGGGTTTAAGGTATCTTAACATTAGTTACGTTATATGCAATATAACATCAAGTGGAGTAATCTATGAGGTTAATTTAAGCAGTATTAACCCGCAATTAATAGGCTACCCTTATAATCAATTACTAATCCTAACTAATTATTCAGGTATAGTGCTTGCCCTCAATCCATGGAGCCCAGGTGCCTTAGCCACGTATGGGGTTGATTACAGTGATTATATTCCATATTCGAAATATTCATCAACATCAATGGTGGGTTACTATATTCAAGTCTACAATACGGCATCCAACTCATTAATCAACCTAGTTTACCTATGGAATGGTGGGGTGCCAACAGCATTAACAATATACCAGGGTGAATCCATACTAGTCTACTATGGCAGCCTTACTACAATATACCTGGTTAATGTGAAGGCATCCAGTGTTAACATTTACCCAGGCTTAGTGGGTTCACTTAAATTATACACCTTCAAAGAGACTATACTCAATATACCTCCCGGTTACATGGTGCTCAATGAAACAGCCCCATCCGCCTCACTTAACCCAGGTATGGTTATAGCTTTTCAGTATCTACCCAGTGAAACACTACCCATAACTTACGTTAACTCAACAATAACTAACTGCTACTCGTTTGAGTATAATCAATTAGTTAATTATGCATTACTGCTTAATTATGTTCCCGGCCAGGGTTATGTTTACTATGGTTATGGGGGTGGTTCCGAATGTTGAGGCTGGGTCAAGCTAGGTTGATTGAGGCTGTGGCCGCGGTCTTAATAATAATTATATTATTCTCAATGCTTCCGCTTCTCTTTAAATCACCCCTTACACCACTTAGGAGTCAGATTCAGGTTGGTGTTAGTCAATACGCCTATAATTCATTATACACCCTGGTTACTAACCCATTATTCATAAATGCCTTAAGTAAGGGTAACTGGAGTACTATACATTCATTGGCATCCGCCATAATTGGTCCTCAGTATAATTGGTTCATTGGCCTTGAACCCCTTTACAAGGCCTTAACCATAAGCTCATATAGTGTCATGCCTAATTACGTTGCCTTAAACATAACCCTAGTACCAAGCCCAAGCACATACGGTGGCTATGCGTTAATTGATTTACCAATCCTCTTAATTAACCAGGGCTTACCCCTCAGTTATAGGATAAACACCAGTGTACCCATGGCTAACGTATTCATATTGAATAGTAATGGTAATCCTGTTAACTGGTGGTTAATGAGTTATAATTACGTCACTGGGGATGCCTTAATTTGGGTTAAGACTAGTTCAAGTAGGTTAACAATCATTGTTTCCAGGAATGGTTCCGTACCCTATAATCCAATCACCGGTGAATACTGCAGTAACCCCTACTGCCCACCCTACGGTGGCTTAAGCTCATTCATGGCTACTTCACTGAATTTACCAATAGCTAATTATAATAATGGGTTAAGCGTGCTTAGTCAATTGAATGGTTTAAACCAGTACTGGTGGTTTAACCAATCTACTGCATTATGCTCCGGCGCTTACTCATTATCAGGTAACGTGCTTACTTTTAATGTTCCTCAATCATCATCAGCATCATGCACCTTACTTAACCCATCAATAATAGGTACGTACACAACATTAATTGGGCAGTTAATGAGCATAATACCTGGTTCATCATTAAGCATTAATTTGAATTACGTGGTGACTGTGTATAATGGAACCAGAAGCTACACAGCCAAGGTGCCTGTTGCATTAATCTTAACCTACTACGGTAATGGGACTGTTAACTATGAATTATATGTTAATGGGCAATTAGCCTATGATAACAATGGGCCATACGTCTACTTATTCATGATAAGCCTGCAGCCTTCAGTAACCCCAGGAGTATGCTCCAGTGGTTCCTCATTATACTACACCCTTAATGAATCAGTGAGTATGTATGATTACGTATCAATGACTAGTAAGTCAATAAGCGGTACGTATCAGTCACCATGCCTCCCCCTCACATATAATGGAGTAGCCTCAGCATCAGTGGCAATAAGCAGTAGCTCTGGGATAACCCTGGGTTTAAATTCCTCATACACCCCTGGTGTGAATTATGAATATAACTCTGTGGTGAAGATCTATGACCTAGTAGCCACGCCACCAGCCACTTCAGCGGTGGTTGCTGGGGCTTACTTTAATTACGCAATAACCAGTAATGTTATTCCACAGTATTACGCATACAGTATTCCTGGTTTACCATTCACCCCAACGGCAGGCGCCTTCACAGTCATAGTGCTACCTAATGGAACGTATTACTTAATTGCACTTGAAATACAGGAGGTGAGTGGTGGATGATGAGTAGGATTGGTCAATCAAATATCATTGGGGTAGTAATATTGATTGCTGTGGTATTAATAATATCATCAGTCTTCCTAATTTATGCCATGGGTAATTTCAATAAGTCTGCTGCATCAGCTGCATTATCCCAGGTTGAGTCATTCCTAACTAATGTCGCTGATGATGTTGAGGCATCAATGTATGTTCCAGGAACAGTGCTTGTTTACCCAATTCCATCAACAGGCTATGGTGCATTCAACCTAATTAACAGGTACTGTAACTACACTATTAGTGGTTACGGTAACTTCACCAGTGGCGCCTTGGTTTACGGTATTCCACCCGGCTTATTATCATACCCGGTGAACTTCATTGATGTAATCAGGGGTGGTTACGGTAACGGGTTACCGAGCGCAGTGGTTGATAGCCCTATTGTTAATAATTCGGCTGCGCCATTAATATCCATTGTTCAATTCGGTTACGGTGAGGTGCTTGGGGTAAGTTACGGTACTTACCTGGTTGTCTTCCCAAGGGTAATGATTGTTGAGAATCCACCTAACGCCTACATTTATGTCCCAGTGTTCAACCCTATTACTAATACCGCATTAGGCTCTAGGACTACACTAATAATTAACGTAACCAGTGTTGAGTCTACTGTTATCTCACTGCCGAGTGGTTCATCAGTAACTGTGAGTGGTGAATGCGGTGACTTAAGCGGGTTAGTTACTGTTAATAATCTTAATAGTATTAATATTGTTATTATTAACATGACTATAACCTATAGGTGATGGTATGGATGTGATAGGTTATGTCATAATAACCGTGGCCTTGATTACGGTGGCTGGTTTAATGTACTACTACGTTAACTACTACATAACCTACAACATGCTTAACGTTGCATCATACCTAGAGTCACTGATTTATAACGCCATTACTCATGATTTTCAAACAGCGGTTGCCTTAGCATCGTTAAACCAAGTCACTGGTTCATTCCAATACCAGTTAACTTTACCAACAGCAACATTACCTAGTCAAGGTATTTCACTACAGTATACTGTTACGTTTTACCCAGGTTACTTAAGTAATGGTGGCTTAGGCTTATTCCTAAACATTACCGTCACGTTATCAACAAGTAGTCTTAGCCTCACTGTTAGGAGGAGTGGATTAACTGTATTATCATCGGAGCAACCGGTCATAGTATCGGCCTTAAATTGCTTAAACTCACCGAAACCAGTTACGTTAATTAATCCAAGTTGGGGCACTTTACCTAATCCACCACCATCATGTACCTGGAGTGGCTCAACAGTGATGAGTGGTTTAGCTTACCTTAACATAACTAAGGTTGGTTAAGTGAAGAACCTCTGCTTAACCTCCTCCTTCTCGGCGTTGTATAATTTAATTATGAATTCATTGAAGTCCTCCGACCCATCTGATGATAGGAATTCCTCAGCCCTGCGTAGACTAATCCTACTCGCTATAGCCATTAACCCCCTCCAACCATACTTAGTCAATAATTCACTGGCCTTCACTAATCTATCATAATCATCACCACTACCCCTCCTAATTATTGCAGCAACCTTATCAGGCTCCATCTTTGATGCAGTTAACTTAACTGAACCACACTTAGGGCACTTCAAGTCCTTAATCAAATCCTTAACACTCCCAATGTAGACGTTACCGCATTCAAGGCATGCCAGGGTTAATGGTTCATTAAGCAACCTAGCCTTCACACTCTCAATTATTAACTTATCCAACCTCTCCGGGGCAATTACCTCAAGCCTACTGCTAGCCTTACTTAGGATTTCCCTAGCCATTGGACTGAATTCACTCCCCTCAATTACACTCACCTTAATGGTTCCATCCAGTATGGACTTAAGCACCCTTACGGCTCCATCAACATCAAGATCACTTGTTATGAACTCCCTAAGCGCCTCAACGTAAACCGGTGTACCCTCAAGGGCTTGTATCAGGTTGGTTAAGCTAATGTCTGAGACAGACTTATCACTCTTAATTACGTTGAACCTCCTAGCTACGTGAACCACCTTCCTCTTAAATAAACCAGTCTCAAGGGCAATCCTCTTAATATACTGGATGAACTCACTCATGCTTAAGTTCGCCAACGCCCTCAGGGACTCAATTATGATGCCTGGCCCAACCTTACTAGGTAGTTGAAGTATTATTGCGTATGGGTCCTGTTGAACCCTAACCGGTAAGTCAAGGGCATGCGTCATGTAGCTGGCTAATAATCTTGATAATGTCCTATTCACTAATGTACCGAAGCTGGCGTGTACGACGACTAATTCACCAACCTTCTCAATGATTATTGAGTCATCAGTTGGCACGAAGCCGTACTTCAACTGCTCCTTAATAGTTGACACAATGTACTTAACCGTGCGCCTAGATACACCCAACTCCTTGGTCAACCTACTAATTAACGCATCCTCACTGGCGCCGTTCCTTAACTCGTCTGTTATTATTCTCTTCAATCTACCGACGTCTTGCGCAATCTCAAAGGGGACGGGTATCTCTTCCCCAATCCATGATGGTATAGCACCCACTGGGTCCTTTGCTGGTTCAACGTAAATTACATCATCCTTAATTGACCTAAGTATCCATACGTTACCCCTGAATACGAATTTTATTCCTGGTTCCCCATACTCAGCCATGAATGCCTCATCAAGCACACCAACCACCTCACCTGTATCAACTCTAGTAACCAGGTACTGCTTCTCCTCAGGTATCATTGATAAGTTGTTGAAGAAGTATTCCCTAAGCTCAATCCTGGACCTAGGGCTCCTCGGCTTTAACACAACACCCTCCTCCTCAATGAAGTAGACTAACCTAGGCCTAAGGCCCTCACTCATGAATCTGAGAACTGCAATCAACTCATCCCTAGTTAAGTTCCTGTAGGGGTAGGCGCCCTTAACTATGTTGAGTATCTCATCAACAGTCCACCTGGGTTTCATGAGTATCAGGGATACTATTTGATTAAAGAGGACGTCGTAAGGCTTCTCAGGGGACTTGGTTGGTTCAAGCCAGCCGGCCCTAGCCCTATTCACTATGGCTATTGCCTCCAAGGTATCGTTAATATCCTCAGTTATTATAATGCCCTTAGGTACCTTATCAAGCCTATGCCCACTCCTCCCAACCCTCTGAACAAGCCTGGTGACTTGATGCGGTGAAACGTATTGAATAACCTGGTCAACGTGCCCAATATCAATACCTAGCTCTAGGCTTGATGTGGCTACAACAGCCTTAAGCCTACCACCCCTAAGCATCTCCTCTGTGTTAAGCCTATTAACCCTGGATAATGAACTGTGGTGTATTGATACTGGGTAGGTTGGGTTAATCATGAGTATTCTTGAGGTGAGTAACTCAGCCATTGACCTGGTGTTAACGAAAACTATTGATGACTTACCACCATCATCAATTAGATTCATGACGTACAGCAACCTGGCTAAGGCATCGTTATGGAATAATTCATCAGCATTAATGTTATTCACAATCATGTACCTAGCCTTAAGTTCATTAATGTCCGCGTTACTTAATGATACTGCTGGGTTAATTACATCGAATTGGTAATTCCTAGTGAAGGATAGGTTAATGACTTCACACTCCTCATCATTACCCACAAGGAATTTAGCCACTTCACTGGGTGAACCCACTGATGCCGATAATCCAATTACCTGGAATCTACCCGCCAAGGCCTTAAGCTTCTGTAGGCCGATTGATAATTGACTCCCCCTCTTATCCTCAACTAACTCATGAACCTCATCCACTATAACCCATTTAACCTTAGATATGTGCTCCCTAAGCCTACTACCAATGAAGAGTATTTGAAGGGTCTCCGGGGTGGTTATGAGTAATTGAGGAGGGTTCCTACTCTGCCTAGCCCTCTCATTCTTATCAGTGTCCCCATGCCTAACAGCCACAGTTAACCCAACCCCACTAGCCCACCACTCAATCCTCCTTAGTAAATCCCTATTAAGGGCCCTGAGGGGGGTTATGTATAGTATGTAGATTCCCCTCGGTTTATCCTGAGGCATATTTAGGTACATTGATAAGACAGGTAGTAGGGCAGCCTCAGTCTTACCGCTACCAGTGGGGGCTATTAGTAGGGTGTTTTTACCGCTTAATATGACTGGGATTGCCTTAAGCTGAGGCTCGGTTAATTCCCTGAAGCCCCTCTTAACCACTAATTCCTTAACCATGGGATGCAGCATGCTTAATACATCAATAGACATTATTACTACTGACAATGAGCATAACCCCTTATAAAAGTTTCCACGATGCAAATGAAGGCATCATTAACCCCACTTGTTTAAGGTATGCTGCATTAATGCTGGTGCCTAATTAACTCCTCATTTTTGCGTGGAGTAATATTTTTAAGTTCACGATACGGCACCTGCTGATGAAATATAGGTTAATGGATATTTTAGCATGCCCATATGATAAAACATTCCCACTAACCCTAGTGGTATTTGAGGAGAAGACTTACCCTGAAAGAACATACAGCGGTAGAGTACCCTTCTGCGAACTATACTGCTCCTTCAGGAAAATGAACATTAAGGACATGAGTAACCCAAGCCAGGAAGCACCCTGCGGTGAGTGCATTAAGCATGAGGTGGTTAACGGCATACTATACTGCCCAACCTGCGGTAGATGGTACCCCATAAAGGATGAGATACCGATACTACTCCCCGATGAGTTAAGGAATAAGAAGGAGGATGATGAATTCCTGGATAAGTTCAAGGATAAGATAAGGGAATTAGCCCCTGAGATAGCATCCAAGATACTTAAACAAGCCACGTAACTCACTGGGGAGCGTGATTAAGTGGGAGACGTAAAGGAGGCAAAACCTTAATAATAACTAGGTGATCCTAAACTTGAAATGGATGTTAAATCCAGTGAGACCATTATTGAATTAATAAGGAGGGAGTTTGGCGAGGACTCGGAGCTGGTGCTGAGCCTATATAAGGCTTATAGGGAGAGGGGTGTTAAGGGGATTAGGGAGGAGTTAAACACAATGCTTAGTAAATATGGGATCAAGTTATGAGTAGTCGCTTAATAATAGATTCAGTGGAGTTGGAGGGATTTAGGGTATTTAAGAGTAGGGTTGTCTTTAACTTCATTGATGGCTTAAACGTGATTCATGGACCAATAGGTTCAGGTAAATCAAGTATAATTCAAGCCATTGAATTCGCCCTTTACGGTAATCAATTGGAGGCTAGGGAGAGGGTTGCTAGGTTAAGTGACTTGATTAATGAGGATTCTAATGAGGCCACGGTAGCCTTAAGACTAAGCGGTAACCTAATATTGAGGAGGTTAATGCGTAAGGGTAATTCAACATACCAGGCCTTAACGCTAAACGGTAACCAATCAACTGACGACCAGTTAGTTACGCTACTGGGGGTTGATGATGATGACTTTGAGAGATTCATCCTAATTAGCCACAAGACCCTTGAGGACTTAGTTTATGGTTCAGTTAGGAGGAGGACATTAGCCATAGATAGGCTCTTTGGATTGGAGTTCCTTGAGATCCTAGGTAGTGTACTACCGGTTAAGCAGGTTAATGAGGCTATAGATATTAGGAAGCAGAGGTTAGCCAGTATAAGGGAGGCTGAGGATCTTCTACGTAAGTATGGTTCAATTAAGGCAGCCTTAGATAAGAGGAGTAGCCTAGCCGCTGAGATAGAGAGTATTAGGGAGCAGGTTAAGGCTATTTCATCAGCCTACGTTGAGTTAGCTAATAGGAGGTCAAGGTACGTTGAGGCAATTAAGAGGGTTGAGGAACAGTACACAAGGTACCTTTACGTTAGGGAACGGTTAAGGCAGCTTGAGGAGGAGTTGAGGAGTATTAAGGATGAGGATTACGGTGAGGTCTTAATTAAGGGTAGTCTAGAGGTCATTAGACGCATGTTGATTCCAAGACTTGAATCAGCCATGCTTCAGGAATTAAGTGAAAGACTTGAGAAGGCTAATACCATTGATGAACTACTTGAATTAAGCTACAGTGGTATCAATGCCCTGGAGGGTAAGGTGAAGGAGCTTGAGGAGGAGTTAGAGGCCATGAGGAGGAGTAGGGAGGATTTAAGCAGGTTAATAGATAGGACTAGGGGGGAGTTGAATTCTATAATGGAGAGGATTAACGCCATTGAGGAGGCTGCTAAGCAGTATGCAGAGTACGTTAGGAAGTACGGGGATTTAAGTAAGGTTAAGGCTGATTTAGAGTCCGCTAGGAGTGAGTATAATGAAATTGAGACTGTGGTTAAGGTTAAGGCATCCGCATTGGAGGTGCTTAACTACTTGATAAGGGAGCTTGAAATACACGGTGAGGCAACATGCCCAGTCCATGGTTTTAAAGTAACGAGGGATAGGCTTAATGAACTTAAGGAGAGGGCCAGTAATCTGCAGAGGGAGTTAAGTGAGTTAAGGATTATTGATGTTAAGAATAGGGTTAATGAACTTGAGAGGGTTGTTATGGAGATGGAGGGTTTATATACGCAGTATGTTCAATACCAGGAATTACTAAGTAAGGTTAATGATTATAAGACTCAATTAAACCAATACATCGATAAGCTTCAAAGACTGGAGAGGGCTATTGCTGATCTTGAGAAGAGGATTAAGGACTTCAGGGGCATTATTGAGTTAACCCACAGGAGACTTGAGGAGACTGAGAAGAGGTACTTAATCCTCAGGAAGATTAAGGAGAGGGATTCATTAAGGCTTGAGGAGAGTAACCTACTCAGTGAGCTTAAGGGAAGCGGCATAAACCTAGATGAGATCGTGGGTATTGATGAAGCCTTGAGGGATATGGAGAAGCGCATGGATGAACTCAGGAGGAGGCTTGAGGAAGCTACATCAGAATACATGCAATTAGACACTGTGCTATCTAGGATAAGTCACGAAAACATTGATGTCGAGAAAACCCTCAGCGAAATAAAGGAACTTGAGGAGATTAATGGTAAATTCCAGCGCATACTTAATAAGCTTAATGAAGTTCAGAATAAGGTTAGGGGTGACGTGGTTAATATAATTCAATCCAAGGTGGTTGACTTATTCAAGCAATTATACCCATACAGTGACTTGGAGGGGATAACCGTTAAGCTTCAGCATAGGAGGGGTAAGGGAAGTGACTACGTGCTTTATGCACTTAGGGGAGGTAGGGATGTTCCAGTATCTAGGCTTAGTGATGGGCAAAGATTAACCCTAGCTCAATCATTCGTACTAGCGGTATATAGGCTAATGCAGCATAACTTAGGCTTCATACTAATGGATGAACCAATCCCTTACGTTGACGCTAATGCTAAGAGAACATTCTCTGAAACCATTGTAAGGGCGATAAGCGAGGGTATGATTAATCAAGTCATATTGGCAACTCAGGATGATGCATTATTAGAGGCTTTAATTAAAAGCTCTGAGGGGGGTAAAGTGAGGAGTAATGTAATTAGGCTTCAACACCCCAGGTGATCGCCATTATGCGATTAACTTTAATTAGCACTCTTTTAAACGGGTTGTGTGGCTAAGCTCCTCATATTAAGTGACTCAAGTAGATACAGTATAAGTAAGCTTACTGATGAGTTAGTAAGCATGGGTCATCAGGTTAAGTACATGAATATAAGTAATGAGCCACTTGCATTAAGTGCGGTTAATGAGTATGATTTAACAGTGTTAACATCCATGAACCCCTACACAGCGTTATCAATAGCATTAACCATTGGTAAAAGCATTAACTCAGCTGCAGGGATAATTAACGCCTTATCAGTAACTAAGTTACTTAAGGAGCAGGGGCTGGATTTCCTAATGGTTGCTGGGGATTCAGCGGTTAAGTCAGCGTTCACTAATGGCCCCTACTACTTCAATACTGCCTGGTCCCTCGGCTTAGGGGGCTTTGTGGATACTGTTGAGGGTGCTAGAAGCATCCTCGAGTATAGGCATTACTTGAAGAACCCCCTAGCCTCAGCATCAATCCTAGTTAAGCTCACCGGTGAGGAGTCTAGGGTGTTTGCAACTATTAAGCATAGTAAGTACGGTGAATTACTGAGGAGGCTTAATCTACATTTCGCCGAATTAACAGTGATTGATGGTAAAGTCACTGAGGCTAACCCAACGCCGGAAATACCCGTGGAGAGTGTTAAGGAGGTTGCCCAAGTGGTGGCTGAGTATGCGGCAGGAATTAATAGTTAATGTTAAGGTAAGAACCAGCGATTGTTTGAACATTCTTAAGGCCCTTAAGGTTGATGAAGTAGGGTTACCTGAAGGGATTAAAACAAGTATTAACTGCATTAACGATGAAATCAACTACACTGTATCAGCAGTGGTCACTGACCCTAAAGTTACTTTATCAGTCTGGAACACTATTGATGATTTCTTAAGAAACTTGAAGGCAGTACTACTGGTTGAGGATTCTTAAACCCCCATTATTAACGTAAATACATTAACCTAACTAATCCTAGCTGATTCAGTTAAAGAATTAAAACACTTATTAAGGTAGCTATAGGAGTATGCAGGGCTTCACATACGTTAAGGATGTTGCAAAGGCTGGGGAAGGGAGTTTAGTTAATGTGAGGGGTTGGGTGTATAGGAAGAGGGTGACGGGGGGTAAAATATTCATAGTTATCAGGGATTCAACTGGAGTAATACAGGCTGTGGTGAGTAGGGATAATGAGTCTGTTTTTAAGAAGGCTGAGCAACTTAACATAGAGTCATCACTAATTGCGACAGGGTATGTTAGGAAGGAGCCTAGGGCACCAGGTGGTTTCGAGATACAGGTCACTGACATACCGTGGAGCTTTGTGGGTTGGCAATTCCCGATAAATGAGGATGCAGCCAAGGCTGATTCAGAGTACTTACTGGACATGAGGCACCTATGGGTTAGGAGCAGGAGAATGCAGGCTGTGTTGAAGATTAGGAGCACAATATTTGGGGCTATACATGAGTGGTTTAGGAGTAATGGCTACTATGAGGTTCAAGCCCCAATGTTCATAACATCAGCCGTGGAGGGTGGTTCAACACTCTTCGAGGTTAATTACTTCGGTGAGAAGGCTTACTTAACCCAGTCCTCCCAATTCTACCTTGAGGCCCTCATATTCTCACTGGAGAAGGTCTACACCATCGCCCCAAGCTTCAGGGCTGAGAAGTCAAGAACCCGTAGGCACTTAACCGAGTTCTGGCATGCTGAGGCTGAGGTTGCTTGGGCGGGGCTTGAAGACATGTTCACAGTCACTGAGAATTTAATAAGCCACATTGTTAAGAGAGTTCTTGAATCAAACCTAGAGGACTTAAGCCTACTGGGTAGGAAAACCGAGCCCCTTGAGAATGTTAAGCCACCATTCCCCAGGGTACCTTACGATGAGGCCATCAACATCCTCAATAAGAAGGGGTTTAACTTAAAGTGGGGGGATGATATTGGTGCCGATGAGGAGAGGGTATTAACTCTTGAGTTTACTCAACCAATCCACCTCCACCACTTCCCAGAGAACGTTAAGGCGTTCTACCATAGGAATGACCCAAGTAAACCATCCACAACCCTGAGTGTTGATGTTTTAGCACCGGAGGGTTATGGTGAGGTAGTGGGTGGTGGTGAACGTATATACGATTATGATGAGTTAATTAATAAGATTAAGAGATTTAACCTAAACCCTGAGGATTACCAATGGTACATTGATTTAAGGAAATACGGTTCAGTACCGCACGCTGGCTTCGGCCTTGGGGTTGATAGGTTGGTTATGTGGATTTGCGGTTTAGATCACATAAGGGATGCGTTACCTTTCCCAAGGGATATGAGGAGGCTTAAGCCATAATGAGTTTAGTTAATTATCGGCATGTGATTTCCTTTATTTAAACTAGCCTTATGCACATAGAGGATTAATGGGCTGCGGCATTATCTTCAAGGTAATAACAGTACTCAATGGTGTTGAAGCTGGGATAACGCATATTCACAGTAGTAGGCGTGGCATTAGGTTGCTGATCCTAAATCACTGAGGCTATGGCTATCAACACCATGATTATTGATATTGATGAGAACGCAATACCCATAAACGCCATAACCCTCCTCATCCTTGCCATAACCTCCTCATGTACGTATATTGATGTTGCAACATCCAGGAAACTTTCCTTAACCACGAATACTGATGCAGTGAAGGTAGCTATGTCAAGTATGGCTATACCGACGAGCTCATACACTAGTTTACTTGAGTATGTTGAGTGTTCAAGCTTCATGAATAATTCATTTATACCTAGGTAACTATGCACCATAGCTATGGTTGAGAGGAGTATCGATAGTAGGCTTAATCCAAGCACCACGTAAACAGGCTTTATGGGCATTATACTCGGTGACTCATAATGATTTAAATAAATTACGTTACATTAACCATGTGGTTGATTGGATTTGCTAATACTTAAGTAATACTTGCACTTAACCCTAAGGGGGCAATGTTCACATAATGGCCTTCTACTCCTACATATTGCCCTACCGAAGGCTATTAAACCAAGGTGAACCATTAAGTACTCATTAGGCTTCAGTAACTTAATCCAGAAGGCGCTAACCTTCTCATAACCACCCATTACACCTAACCTATGACTAATCCTCATTATGTGAGTATCCACTGGGAAAACGGGTTTACCTAAATTAAGTAGAACCACGTCGGCTGTTTTAGGTCCAACACCAGGCAGGTTCATGAGTGTTCTCCTAGCCTCATCAGTACCCATACCCCTAATGAACTCCAGTGAGCCGTTGTATTTCTCATTAACAGTATTGGCTAATTCAATCAGCCTCCTGGCCCTTTGCCTAAAGGAGCCAATGGGCCTCAATATATTCTCCAACTCACTTTTACTTAAGCTTAATATAGTGTTGGGTGTTATTGAACCGAGCCTCTCCTTGAGCCTCTCATAAACCCTAGTGGCCACTTTATCACTGGTGTTTTGCGTAAGCATAACAGCCACTAAACCCTCAAACACTGATGCATTATTAGTGAAAACCCACCTACCTAGGAATTCCCTCTCATTAACTGTAACTAATGATAAGGCCTTAAACACGTCATCCCTTGTTAAACCCTCCATTCACTTAAGGGTCCTTAACCATGTTTAAAAGCATGCTTCCTTAACTAAACCATGGTTAACATGTGTCATTAATTTTAAATATAGCTAGAACTCTACTACTCTCTTACCCTTACTCCTATACTCCTCAATAAGCTTAGTGGCTACATCCTCAGGTAACTTAATGGTGACTAGGCTGGCCTTTGTCCTAGCCTTCAATTTAACAACGTTACCATTCTTCTTAACCCTAATCTCCTCCGCATTATCCGCATACCTCCTCCACAGATCCACTAGGAAAACCTCCTTAGGCATGTGTTGGGGTTTACCCCACTGCTCTTTAATATTTTCTCCCTGAACCGACCCTTAGCTTAATCGCCATTGTGAAAAATAATTATTATTTATCATTAATGAGAAACTTAACGTTCACTGTTTCTCATATGCCTTAAGCCACTTCTTTAAGTCTGGTGCCGCATTTATCAGTATCTTAGTGTACTCATCCTTAGGGTTACTTATTATTTCATTTATATCACCCTCCTCCACTATCCTCCCATCCTTAAGTATCACCACCCTACCTTTACCTGACTTTAATAGCAGTATTCTGGCTAATGCAATATCATGCGTTATGAATATTAGGCTTAAGTTAACAACACGCATTAAATCAATGAAAGTGTTTATGAAGCCTATCCTCAGTGAGGAGTCAATCATTGTGACTGGCTCATCAGCAATAATGAGCTTTGGATTAGAGGCCAGTGACCTAGCTATGGCTATTCTCTGCCTTTGACCACCTGATAATTGATGAGGGTACTTATTCATGTAGAATGAGGGGGGAATTAAACCAACTAGCCTAAGTAATTCCTGGGCCCTTGCTGATGCGTCAATTTTAGGGTTCCACTTCCTTATGGGGGCCATTAATTGTTCACCAATGGTTAACGACGGGTCAAGGCTTGAGTATGGGTCCTGGGGAACCCATTGAACACTCCTCCTAAACTCCTCAAAATCCCTACCCCTCAGTGAGTAAATGTCCTTACCCCTGAATAAGGCGACTCCACTGGTTGGTTTCTGGAGGCCAAGGATAACCCTACCCATTGTTGTTTTACCTGCACCACTCTCACCAACCACTGCAATTACATCACCATCACTTACCTTTAAGTTAACGTGGTCAAGCGCCTTAGTAATCCTCTTACCCAGTAGGCCAACCCTCTCAGTGAAGTAGACGCATACATCCCTTAGCTCAATAAGGTACTCGTTACTTCTCATACAGGTAACACCTCACTATTCTTCCATTAACATTATACTCACCGGGTTTATCAGTTTTACACACATCCATTACGTATGGGCAACGGGGCCAGAATGGGCAACCTTGAATATCCTCAAGTGGATTAGGAGGCTCACCTGGTATTGGCTTAACCTCATCAGCGCTTGAGGATAATGATGGTGTTGATTGAACCAGGGCCTTAGTGTACGGGTGCTTTGGATCAATTATAATATCCTCCATTGGCCCCACCTCCATGACTTCACCATTATATAGCACAACCACTGATGAAGCTATTACAGGTATTATAGATATGTCATGTGTAATGAAGATTATTGTTGTGCCTAACTTCTCGTTAATTGACTTAACTAGGTTAAGGATATCCATTTGAGTAACCACATCTAAGGCAGCCGTGGGTTCATCCATAATAACCAACTCTGGGTTTAGGAATAATGCCAGGGATATGGCAACCCTCTGCTTCATACCTCCTGATAATTGATGTGGATATAGGTTAAAGACCCTGGCTGGATTAAGTTTAGTGAATTCAAGCATTTCACTAGCCTTCTTCAGTACCTCGTTCTCATTAGTTATGCCATGTGCCTTAGCGGTATCAAGGAAATGATCCTTAATCCTCATGGTTGGGTTAAATATGTTTTGGCTTGCTTGAGGAACCATCGACACCTTAACCCACCTATACTTAGAGTTAAACTCATGTTCACTAAGCGCCAGTAAATCAACGCCATTAAAGTAAATGCTGCCGCTCCTAATTATGGCCGGCGGCTTAAGCATGCGCATTATAGCTAAGGCAAGTGTTGACTTACCTGAACCACTCTCCCCAACAACTCCAACAATATCACCCTTATTAACATCAATGTTAACCCCCTTAAGGGCCTTAACGGCAATCTTCAAGTCAGGTAACCTATACTCCACGTTCAGATTCCTAATACTCAACAACGGCATACTGCGGTCAGGTAAGTGATTGCTTTATTATTAAAACTTTTCTCAAAATAGCATTAGGTGAGTAAAAATAGTTTAAGTTCAATATAAGTTATTGAATAATGAATTATAGAGCTCAAGCGGTCTCACTATATAGTTAAGGCCCCCATTACTTATGACTACTTCACTACCGTTAAAGCTTACTTCAGCCTTGAAGGGTATGATAATGCCCCACATGGTTAACTCACCATCACTGTAATCCTCGTAATACATGTACACGGTTCTAATACTATGGCCTCTCCACCCATACGTCACCTCAGGTGTCTTTGGTAATGCGATAACGTAATCAGTGCTCCCTGTGGTTAATGCAATACTGTTCTTCCTCATGTAGACTACATCACCCATGCAGTGTATACTCCATCTGAATTTACCTACCCCATTAATCTTGTCTAATACCACGTATATTAATTTACCTAAGGCAACCACCCCCCTCTTATGATTAACACCTGGGTATGTATTAGCCTCAAACACCGCGTAGACGTCATTACCATTAACCCAATACCTCACTAACCTCCCCCTAGTCTCTAATTGATCCTTATCCTCCAGGGTCACAGTATTGTGAGCTATGCTCCTCCTACTCCACTTCCAGTGAAGATCAGAGTAGTATCCACCTGAACCAGCGTCAACAATGAGTGGTTCCCCGTTTGAGTGTAGTTCGAAGCTTAACTTATCTGGGTGACCATGCCATGCACCGTGAGGGCCGTAGTCAAGTATGAAGTAGGTTGCGTTAGGTTCATCACTACTCCTTACTATGAATCTACCTGAGTCATCAAGCACAGTGACTTGTTCATGCCTGGGTTCAATGGGGGATTTAATTAAATCATGGCCGTCGGCTAAGGCTAATGCGCTGAATAGTGATGTTGGCCTTGAGCCAAGTTCCATAAGCCTTAAACCAACTTTAAGGAGCACTGGGTCATTATACCTAACCCCACCCACTATGAATGGGTCTGGGTTAGGTATATCATCGCCACTATCCTCAAGGGCCGGTGTCCTGTAGCGTGGGTCGAGTACATTCCAAAGCCAGTACGCAGCCTTCTTAATCACTGGTTCACCATTACTCGTAATTGAGTATAGGTCAATCCCATTAAGCCTAAGTAACTCAGCCCCCCAGGTAACCATGTTTAATACTGCATTATGGTATCCCGCTGACTCCTCAAGCCAACCACCATCATTAAGGAAGTAATTCAACGTGCTCCTTAACACTGATTCAGCCTTAATGAGCCCTAGTTTAGAGTTATTGAAGTTGAATTTACTTGAAATAGCCAGTAATGCTAAAGCTTCCGTTAATTCCCAATTACCAGCCCAGGCGTTGGTTAATTTAATTAATTCACCCTGAGCCCACCTGAACATTAGCTTTAACCTAGTTTTCAATTCCTCAGGGAGCTCATCCTCAATTAAGTCGTAGGCTAGGATTAATTGAAGCATGCCTGCTGAACCAGCTCCACCGTGAATACCATTAAACCAGTGAATTAACTCACCCCTCTCATACGCTGAAGCCACCATTTCTAAACCCTTTAAGGCATCATTAATCGGTGAACCTAGGAATACGTGGCTTGAGGCTGATTTAAGAATCATGTCGGCTAAGGCTGAGGTAACGTAACCATCCCTAGTAGCCTTACTTAAGTCAAGGAATATCGCTGGGTAAACCTTAACATCACCGCTTAAATACTCCTTAAGAACCCGGACAGCCCACTCAGGTAATTGCCTCACCTTAATTAGCCTACGGGATGTTGAGAAATCCTCAGCAGCCAACTCATATATGGGTATTGAGGCTGACTTATCATCATAGAATCCCTCAACCTCATCACTCCAATCACCAACATGATTCACCAACCCGGGATTCCTTCTCCCTAATGCATTAAGGGCCGCTGCGTAATCTGGGTTAATTGAGAATGCCCTTGAAGCCACCTTCCCATTAATGTTAAACTCAAGGTAAGGCACCTCGTATAGGGTGTCCTCCATGCTCCACCTCATGGGCTCTGTGGTGAATCCTACTGTTGATACTTCACCAGGCTTGAGATTAATAGTATCATGCTCCAGGGTTAACCCAAGTCTTGATTCACCAACCCTAACCCTATCAACATCATAACCCCTCCTGCCTAGTGTTGGCATTGATTTAACCAACTTAACGTAACCATTAATACTGAAGCCTCCACTGCCCGTTAACGAGTAGACGCTCAATGAACCATTAATAGTGTCCCCAGGCTTAACTACACTGGGTGAGTTAATCCCTATTATTAACTCATCATCAACGTAATCAACCCTACTTAACCCGTTAAACAGCGTTAACTCATACTTTAGGCTCACCTCACCCTCACCATTAGCCACTAGGTTAAGCTCAGTGTTGAAGAATTGATCCTCAACAATACCGTAACAGGGTGATAGGCACTTAACCAGTAAGCCGGTGAGCCTACCCTCATTAATGAAGGCAATCCACTTAAGCTCAGGGAAATACCTATCACTGTACGAGTGTTTACTAAACCTGAAGCCGGAGACTGGTGGTTTAAGGCCCACTGAGGAGAAGCTGTTGGGTGGTTCAGTGAAGCCGAATTTCACGAAATACCTGCAATTATACATTGCACCCAATGCCTCACCCCAGTAGCCACCGTTACCGCAGGCCACGTGGATTAATTCCCTAACCCTACTCACCCCAGTGGCCTTAATTGTGATTAAGGCGCCTTGCCTCATTAACTTCACCTCCTTAATTAAAACCCTACCCTCCTCCTCAACCCTCAATGTTACTGAGTCATCGCTTAAATTAACTATGCTCCTTCTACTCTTAATGAATGGTTCAATCTCCAGTATCCCCATACCTGGCTCCATGAGCTCCAGCTCAGGCTTCCTGGCCAGCAAGTGTTGAGCATTACTACGCTTATCAAGTAGCTCAACTACTGTACCTGAGGCTTCATGGATAATGAGTCTAATGTTATTATTCTCCAGGGTTATCATACTTAGCCTTAACCCCTAATGCTATTAAGCATTTAGATCCCTAATACTGTGTACCGCTGCGGAAGCTGCATTAGGTTCATTAATGTTTACGGAATATTTTAATAGGGGGTTGGGTTAAGAGGGGCGTATGGGTACGTTACGCTATGTTGCTGATATTTGGAAGAAACCGTATGAGGATCCGTTGAGGCAGGTGATTAAGGCTAGGTTAATTAAGTGGCGTAGGGAACCTGCAATACTTAGGGTTGATAAACCAACAAGGATTGATAAGGCTAGGAAGTACGGGTATAAGGCTAAGCAGGGTGTGGTGGTGGTGAGGGTTAGGGTGAGGAGGGGTCCATTTAATAGGCGTAGGCCTAATACTGGTAGGAGACCTAAGAGAATGGGGGTTTATGGTGTTGCATTATCCACTAACCTACAGGTGGTTGCCGAGCAGAGGGCGGCTAGGAGGTTCAGTAACCTGGAGGTTCTTGGGTCATACTGGGTTGGTGAGGATGCCATGTATAAGTGGTTTGAGGTTGTTATGATTGATCCAAGTCACCCAGCAATTAGGAATGACCCAGATTACGCCTGGGTGGTTGGTAAGGAGTATAGGGAGGGTAGAAGGATTAGGAGGATTAGGGAGAGGCAGAGGAAGCTAATTGAGAGGTTGAGGAAACAAGCCAGTGGGGGTTCAAGTCAACAGTAATTAACTTGAAGCACCACATTTGAATAATATTTTTAACTACTTACGCCTAAACCGCAGGTGGATAGGGTAACTGTGAAATTCGGTACTGATGGTGTTAGGGGTATTGTTGGTGAGTCTATAACTGACTTAGTTGTTGCGGTAATAGCTGAGGCAACGTTAAGGTACTGGGGTAGGAGGCATGGCGTATCAAGGGTTTTAGTGAGTCATGACACTAGACGAATGTCAAGGGATTTCGCAGTTATAATAGCCTCAGTGGCTAGGGAGCATGGGGTTGATGCTAACATAGTCTCCTCACCCACACCCACCCCTGTTGTTTCATGGGCTGTGTTGAAGTATAGGTATGACTTAGCCTTTCAAGTAACGGCAAGTCATAATCCACCAATGTATAATGGAGTCAAGGTAATAGGTGGTGACGGCGCACCGGCTAAGCCTGAGGACACTAACGGCATAGAGGAGGTGATTAACAGTGAGTATGATGATGTTTTAAGAAGCGTTAGGGATATTGAGTATACTCAAATTCCATCAATTAACGTTAGGGATGGTTACGTTGAGTACCTGGTTTCATGGTTCTCAAGCAGGTTTAAGCCTAGGAAACTTAAGGTGCTTGTTGACCCAATACATGGTGCTGCGGTTGGGTATACTGCCAGTATACTTAAGGGCCTCGGCTTCGATGCAGTGGAGGTTAATAGTGAACAGGACCCTGACTTTAAGGGTAAGTTACCTAACCCTGAGTATGATCAAATTAAGGACGATATTGACGCAGTCCTAAGCGGTAAGTATGATATGGCTATAGCCCATGATGGTGACAGTGATAGGGTAGCCATGGTTGTTAAGGGTTTAGGCTACTTGGATGCGAATAGGATAATACCTGTTTTCCTAAGGGCCCTTTGGGGAATGGGGATGGTTAAGAGAGGTGTGGCTAGGACAGTGGCTACAACGCATCTGATTGATGACATTGCCCTTGACCTCAATATTAAAGTCACCGAGACACCTGTGGGCATAAAGTACATTGTTGATGCTATTAATAGGGGTGAGGCTGACATTGGGGGTGAGGAGAGTGGTGGATTAGCCTACTCCTGGCATATTCCTGAGAAGGACGGCATATACAGTGGAGTAATGGGGGCCTGCATAGAGGGTACTGGTGGGGTATCAAGCATATACGGTGAATTAACCAGTAGGTATGGTGAACGCCACTTCAGGAGGATTGATATTAAGGCTAATGATGCCAAGACCCTTGTTAATAGGATTAAGCCTGAGTTAAGGAGGCAATTAACCTCAATGGGTGAATTAACGGGTTTCGTGGAGATTGATGGGTTTAAGGCTGTTTACAGGGATAAGTCATGGGTGTTAATTAGGGGTAGTGGAACTGAACCATTAATCAGGATCTACTCGGAGGCACTCAGTATGAGTAGGGTTAATGAATTATTAGGCTCAGTGGTGGACCTAGTTAATAGGTTGGTAAAGGGTTAATTACCGTAAATACTCTTGAAGATTGAGGCGGATATTAATCTACTAACCCTAAGGGGTTCCGGCCTCCTTCCATCCCTCTGATACTTAGTTATAAGAACCCTAGCCTCACTGTAGCTTAAACCCCTGTACCTAACCCAGATTGGGCCGTACTTAGTGTTAACCAACTCTGGTTCCCCAATCTTACTCAATACACTTAACCTAGTCTCATAATCCTTGAATAATTTAACTATGGCTGCCCTTGGATTACCCCTATTCCTACTGAAGGCTAGGCACATTGCTGGTAAGCCTAATTCCTCATGAAGCCTATCTATGTCGACAATATTATAGAAGGATATTATGCACCCATCAATCATTACAGCGTGTACATCCGGTCTATTCAACTCCTTAAACATACTTATTATTGAGTCAGTAACATCCATACCGCCCACCGTGGAGTACGAGTTCACTACACCATCAATTATGAAGTCACTCCTCATTACAACCCCAGTTAATATTGACTTAGGGTGCGTTAGCTTGAAGCTCTCAGCTATACCGAGAACCCTAATGGCTCTCTTGCTTATTAATGATTCATGACCCATTCGCCGACACCTGCCTTCTAAGGAAGCTCAGTAACTCATCCACGTTATCGAAGTACTCGTGCACGTATTCAAATGGGTTTTCAGCAATATCACCATCCTCAAGGGGCCAGTAGACGTAGACGGGCTTACCCATGTTAACAGCAATGGTTACTTCAGAAAACACCCCCCTGCTTAATGTACCACCGTACCTGGGCCTATAGGCTATAACCATGTCAGACTGCTCAATGTACCTAAAGTCCCTCCTCATTATTTGATCCTGAATAAGACTCCTCTTGGTTACTGGATTCCTTGAAGATACCTCAATAATCTCATCCTCCTTAAGCTTAATTGGGTAATCACTGTCATCGTTATCCGTGGGCCACCTGTCCTCCTTATTGATCACTGCCCTATGTTCACTTAACCAATTCCTCTCTATTATTAATTCATCAATTGTAGTTGGTTCAAAAAGCACTACAATTTCCCTAAGCCTCTTGGCGAATTCATTAATCTCACCCACAGCCTTACCATCACCCCTCACGTGGCTTATTGGGTGGGATAAGTAGGCTTTAGGTAGCTTAGTGAATATTATCTTGTAGAAGGTTTCCACAGGGTGCTTAATAGCCATAACGTAATTCCTCACCCCAAGGACGGTGGCCAACATGTCAGCCATCATTATCTCCACCGTCCTCCAAACAAACACATCCCTCAACCTAATGTAAACCCCATGCCTCTCCTTAGATTCCCTACTGGTTATCCTATTCCACACTGAGTAGGCGTCATCAATGAGTGTTAGTATCATGTCGAACTTAAACTCCTTAAGGGCATTAGCGTCAATAAGGCTCCAATACGTGTTATGCCGGAAGTACGTTAAATGCATACTGATTATAACGTGGTCAGGCTGCTCCTTCTCAATGCGGCTTAGGATTTGGTTAACGGTCTCATACCACTTATTCCTCTGCTTCTCAAGGTAACTATCAAGGAAGTACGGCATTGATTCAGATAACATTGAGTCGAAGTCCAGGGTTAAGACTTTACCAACCCTATTACCCATGTAACTGTTTAATGCGTTAATCCACCTATGCTTATCTAATCCACTATGACCAGCCACTAAAACCCTTACCATACCTCACTTGAATTACTATTTCATTATTTTTAAAGCATTCCTGTAGCGTATAGCATTAATATTCATTAAAATAAGCTAATGCTTAATTACCTTAATGCTTAAGCATAGTTATGAGTGGGGGCTTGGATTACGTTAATGAGTATAAGGCTACCGTGGTGAGGTTAATTGACGATGTTTTAAAGGACCAGTGGAGTAACATTAAGTCAGCCGCGGACCTATGCGTCGATTCATTAAGTAAGGGTGGGTTAATTTACGTCTTCGGTACCGGTCACTCAATGTTAATGGTGCTTGAGGTATTCTATAGGTCAGGGGGATTAGCGTCAATTTACCCGATACTTGACCCGAATCTACTTGGGTTAAACGGCATGTCCCTCTCAAGTAGCCTTGAGAGGCTACCCGGCTACGCAAGTAATCTCCTTAATTCACAGAGAATAGTACCAAACTCAGTAATGATCATAGTGTCTAATTCAGGTAAAAATGCCGCACCCGTGGAAATGGCCTACGAGGCTAAGAGGAGGGGGTTAAGGGTTATTGCATTAACGTCAATCAACTACTCAAGGAGTCTTCAACCAGATAACCCACTTGGTAAGAGACTTTTCGAGCTGGCTGACGTCACCATTGATAATAAGGTACCGCCAGGGGAGGCTGCATTGGAGATTGAGGGCACTAGGGTTGCCGCAGTATCAACTATAGTAAACGCATTTATACTACATAGCCTTGAATTAACGATAATGAGTGAATTAAGGAGGAGGGGTATTGAACCCGAGGTCTGGGTTAGCGTTAACGTACCAGGTGGTAGGGAGCGTAATGAATCCTTATTAAGCAAGTATAGGCAGATCGTGAGGTATTTGTAGTAATTGGTGAAGATTAAATGAGGGCGGTTGTTAGGAATGGGGTTCAGGTATTCATTGATGATGGTTACGTGAATGATTTAAGAGACAGGAAAGTGGGTGTAGTAACAAACCACAGTGGCTACTACCCAGGTAGGGGGCATTTAATAGACTTATTGATTGAAAACGGTGTTAAAGTTGAGGCAATCTTCACACCTGAGCATGGGTTAAGGGGTCTTTTACCTGCAGGTGAATCCTACAGTGATGAATCATATAAGGGTATTCCAGTGTATAGCCTATATGGACCCAGGCGTAAACCACCAGTAAACATCCTTAAGGAACTTAACGCAGTAATCTACAGTATTCAGGATGTTGGCGTCAGATTCTACACATACATATCCACACTCTACTATACCCTTGAGGCCGCTGGTGAGGCTGGTGTTAAGGTTATTGTACTTGATAACCCCAATCCATTAACCGGCACGGTGGTTGAGGGTCCTATACTTGAGGCTGCGTTAAGGTCCTTCGTGGGTATTTGGAGTATACCAATTAGGTATGGTTTAACCGCGGGTGAATTAGCCATGTTATTTAATAATGAGGCTAACCTTAAGGCGGAGGTTGAGGTTATTAAACTTGATGACTGGAGGAGGGGGATGTGGTTTGATGAGACTGGTTTACCGTGGGTGAAGCCGTCCCCGGCTATTGTTGATTTAAACAGTGCATTAATGTATCCTGGCATTGGCTTATTCGAGGGCACTAACGTTAATGAAGGTAGGGGGACTGATGAACCCTTTAGGGTTATTGGTGCACCTTGGCTAAATAACGTTAAGTTAATTGATGAGGCTTCTCAATTAGGATTAAGGGGCGTGGATTTAACCCCAATTGAGTATAGGCCATTGGGAACTGGGGTTAAGTATAATGGTGAGGAATGCAGGGGTGTTGAAATAACAGTGAAGGATAGGGAGTCCCTGAGGCCTGTTAAACTGGCGTTTACATTAATTTATTTACTAAGCAGAATTCACCCCAGGGAGTTTAAGTTCCTTGAACATGACGGTGTATACCACTTCGATTACCTGGTGGGTAGACGGGGTGTTAGGGAATTATTAATGGGTGGGAAGCTTGATGAAGCGTTGAGTATTATTGATGAGGGCATTAGCGAGTACATGAAGGGTATTAGGGGTTACTTAATGTATTATTGAGTTAAAGTTAACTTACGCTTAATGGTGTTAACCACGTCATCCTGCTTAACTGGGTTGTTGAAAACCCCCTGCGCAAATGTACCACTGCCACCACCCTTCCCTCCTAATTCATTCAACACCTTAGCCACATCAATGGCCTTAACCTTACCATTAGTGTATACTTGGTATTCATTACCATGGATTAATACCAATACGTCCCCTGGGTACTTACTGGCTAATTCCTGCAGGTAATCCCTAACCCAGTAATCCTCATAATATACAGCAACCTTGAATCCACTCACCGTGATCATTGACTTCACTATGTTTGCTAAATCAGCCTCAATAGCCTTTCTAGCCAATACCCTACTCCTCTCCTCAGCATTATTAAGCTCCTTAATTAACCTATCCACCGCCTCATCAACCTCATCCCTACCAACCCTCAGTTTACTGGCTGCTGAATCAAGCTTACCCTCCAGGTTCCTAACATAGTCAAGCGCGTACTTTCCCGTGGTGAAGATGAACCTAATTACGCCCTCCTGTATCTTATCAACCTTAACAATCTTAATTAAACCAATCCTACTTGTCCTATCCAGGTGAGTGCCTCCACATGCCTCAACATCATACGTATCATTACCTTCACCCACCTTAACAATCCTAACCTCACCACCCGGTACCACGCCGCCTTGGTATATTATGAAGCCGTACTTAGCCTCAGCCTCATTCCTCGGCATTAACTCAGCCTTAACCGGTAGGTCGCTTAAAACCACTTCATTGGCTAACTCCTCAATCCTCTTAACCTCATCTGGGGTCGGTAACCTATAGTGGGTTACATCAAGCCTACTTAACGGTATATCCTTCTGAGCACCTGCCTGCCAAACATGCTTACCCAGAACCCTTCTTATGCTTTGAAGCAGTATATGGGTACCAGTGTGCATTCTCATTAAGCCAAGCCTCCTTTCCGAGTCAATCCTCATCTCAACCACATCACCAACCCCTGGGGTTGGTCCATCAATCACATGCACTATCACTGGCCCAACCCTCTGCACGTCCACAACCTTAGCCTCAACGCCATTAAACCTCAACACACCTCTATCGGCTGGTTGACCACCACCCTCTGGGTAGAATATTGTTGAGTCAAGTACAATGTACTTACCTTTAATAACCTTCAACACCTTAGCCTTACCCTCAAATGCGTAGGTATCCTCATAGAATAATTCCCTAGTGGGTGGTAGGTCTATTACATCATCCGCTGTTACATCAAGCCTATTACCCTCCTCACCCTTAGCTGGCTTCTGATGCCTGGCAGCTAGCATTTCATAGAAGTTATCTGGAACATTAACCTTCACCCCCCTCTTAGCTGCCTCATCCCTAACAACCTCAGGGGGTATGCCGTGGGAGTCGTATAGGTTTATGAGGTCATTAATAGTTAATTCACCCTTAATTCTGCTTATTAATTTAGGTAATTGACTAATAGCGGACTTATACTTAGCCTCCTCTAAATCAACCAAGTCTAGTATTAACTGCATGCTCTCCTTTAACTCGGGGTAATCATTAATTAGGTAATTGAGATGCGTGTTGAAGATTTCAGTTAATGGAACTTGGGCACCGATAACATGCATGTACTTAAGCATCCTCCTTATGAGTAACCTGGCCAAGTACCCTACACCTGAGTTGGATGGTATTACACCATCATTAATCATCCAGGACACTGTCCTTGAATGATCAGCAAGCACGTATAACGCCTCCTGAGGCTTAATGAAGTTAATTAACTCGCTTGAATCAATCCCTATCCTCTTAGCCACCTCAACGTAGGCTTTATCAAGCGCCAGGACCTCAGGATCAAGTTGACCCATGTGTATGGCTAATGAGGCAAGAACCTTCTCATCAGGCTTAGGTAAACCGAGGAGTTGCCTAGCCTTATTGAGGAAACCCTCGAATACAGCCTCATAAATCGTTGGCTTACCTGTTAAAACCCAGTATATTCTTTCAAGACCGTAACCAGTGTCCACGATCCTAATGGGCATTTCCCTATACTCATCCCCAATCACCCTATAGTGCATGAAGACTAATGTAGCTAATTCAAGTCCTCTAACCAGGACTTCGAAGGATTCACCGGCATTGCCTCCACCCTCCCATATGTTCTCCTTATAAGTCACCTCATCATCCCTGAAACCCAGTTCCCTTGTGAAGAATTCGTGAGCATACTCCACTGTCTCATTAATCCAGTAAATCTCCTTACCGGGGAAGTTGAAGGCGTGGTGAGCCATCATTTCAAAACCAGTTAAATGCCTACCACTTCTACCAACCTTATCCACGTCAGTAAGCCTTATACTTGGTTGAGATATTGTAAGTGGGTTAGCCGGCGGTGGTACTACGCCCTCAGTGACCCAGGGCTGGAAGTCATATATTGAGGCGCCGACTAGGTAAACGTCATTCCTCCACCTGGCAACCACAGGATACCTAGCCACCCTAGTGTGCCCCCTCTTCTCGAAGAATGATAGGAAACGTTCCCTAACATCCTTAATTGACTCAGGCCTATATGTTCCCGGTGGGTTACCTATGAAGCCGTATGGTGTGCAGGGTTGGTCACCGCAATTATCTTGACTCGGATTAAGCGTCCAGTAGTGGTGGCCGCAGTACGGGCACCTACTCCTCCTAAACCCCCTACCTATGAATATCCTAGTCCTAAGTAGACTCTCATTAAGTATAGGCACTCCACTTAGCCTTACTGGGGTTTAATTACTCTTTTGCCTCCAGTAAAGGTAATGAGAATACTGTCACGGCCTCCTTTCATTGGTGGTTTTAAGGGTTAGTGTTTTTAATTTCGCGCGCTAGCCAATAATCATGCGTAGGAGGGGGGCCGTGGGGTTCCTGGTTACTGAATTACCATATAGGGTTAAGGTGTATTCGAATTTTCAAGTACTGATCCCAGCTAGCCTAGTTAGGGCACTTGATATAGTTAATTTAAGGTACGTCAACATTACGTTTAGGTTCAATGGTGTTACTGAAACCATTGAGGGCGCTAGGTTACTTAGAACCAGGCATACTGACTCAAGGCAATTCACAATACCTAAGGAGCTTAGGGAAAAGTATGGTATACGGCCTGGGGATTACATTGAGATTATATCCATTAAACCCCTTTAATTAATTAACCCAATTTAATTAAGTGTATAATTAAGCTAAGTCAAGGGTTAGGAAATGATATTCCTCAGAATAAGGGGAGGGCATTGGAATCAGTTGAAACGCCGTGTTATCATTTACTCATTGTAACTCTGATTCATCACCTAGATTAGCAATTCCCCCTCTTTAATAAGCATTGCGTTAACTCAATACCCGCATGAATTCTTCATTAGCCTTTAAGGGCTTAGTGTTGATTCAGGAAGCCTAATGGTACCAGGACTGTAAACGCACGCTGGGTCCTCGGCTAATGGATCCCCATACTCAGCGTAGGCCCTAGCCCTAGAGCCCCCGCATATGAAGCGGAACTCGCATAAACCACACCTACCACCATACTCCCCCCTCCTTATCCTCAACAGTACTGGGTTCTCTCTATATATCTTAACCAAGCTCTCCTCCTTAACATTACCCAGTTTAATTGGTAGGAAACCGCTTGGTGATACGTCACCATTGTAGGCTACGAATATTATCCCATCCCCATCCCTAGTCCTAGCAACCATAGGTCTCTTAGTGAGTTTAGGTGGTTCATTCCCCATGACTTTAATCAAACCCTCATATAATTGCCTGTATAATGGACCAAGGTTTGGCTTTATGTTAATTTCATTATTCTCAAAGGCGTACCTATGCAGTACAACTCTCCTATAAAATGGGGCCTCAACAGTCCTCACTGTGAAGCCGTACTTAGATACATCGTAGAGTACATTAACCACATCCTCAGTCTCCTCTGGTGTTAATGCCTCAAGCTCAATACCCCTACCCACGTGTATTAGGAAGAACACCTCCCAGGTGTAGACTCCTAGGTCCTTAAGCACCTTAACTATTAACGGTAATTCATGCACGTTAAGCTTCATGAACGTTGTGTTAACTTGAACCTTAACCCCAGCCTTAAGGAGACTTGATATTGCCTTTAACGTTAACTCAAATACACCATTCCTATTCCTAATGTACTCATGAGTAGTCGGTGACGCACCATCAAGACTCACTGAAACTGAACTCACCCTCCTCAACTCATCAATAACATTATCACTAAGCAACTTCTCAGAAACCGTTGGTGATACAGCTACCGGTACATTCAATGATTTAGCGTAGTCAATTAACTCAAATATGTCCTCCCTCATTAATGGGTCACCACCAGTCAATATTAATACTGGGGTTGGTTTACCGAATTCAGGTAATTGCTCAATAAGCCTCTTACCCTCATCCGTGCTTAATTCACCGGGTAGTGGCTTTAATATTGCATTAGCCCTACAGTGCCTGCAGCTTAATGGGCATGCCTTAGTGGTCTCCCAGAAGACTAGGAGTGGTCTTTGGGAATAATCCAACGGCATGCGTAACGCCTAACTTTAACGGCGTATAATCGTTTCGCGCCTATTAAGTATAAATGGGGGTAAGTACCTTAATCCTGTTTAAATTCGATCCCCACCTCCACTTAATGCATGCTTAGCCTCATTAACTGCACCATCTATTGTGTAAACCTTAGCAATACTGTGAGGAATATTAAGCATGCTTAATTCCTTAGCCGTGGTAGGTCCTATTGCCACAATTAGAGCTCGCCTTAAGTTAAGTAAGATACCGCTAACTTCACGTGCAACCCTTGGGCTTGTGATAATTAATGCATAGGGGGATCCTGCAGCCTCCCTTTCATTAATCAGCGCCTTAAGTTTACTTAACTCATCCTCATTAACACTAAGCCTATATAACCCAATCTCAGTTACCCCACCTAATTCATTAAATAGACTATTACTGTACTCCATTGACCTAATCACCAGTATGCTTCCATTAAAGCCCCTGAGCATTCTCAGTAAGCCCATGCTTGAGTACTCACTTGGTATCAAGCATTCATTATTATAGAGCCTCCTCACTGCCGCCGCCGTGGATGGGCCAACCGCCATGCACCTGACCCAGCATGGATCCTTGACCACACTGTAAGTGTACTCAACGGCAACCGTACTCATGAAGACCACTACATCCCACCTCCTTGAGCATAATTCCTCCAGTCTCCTTAAGGCATTTTGATCAGGAATAGGCTTAAGCACGGGAACTTCAATAACACCCTCCCCCCTAATGCCTTCCTCACCCTTAGCCCTAATAACTATTATTGACTCCTGCATTGTAGTTAAGTGACGTTAATGCTTAAAAGCGTATACGCTAACGGCTATTTGATCCATATGAACAAGTGGGTTGCAGTAGCACTAATGATCTTAATGTCAACGCTACCGGTGTTGAATGCGCAGGCCACGGGTCAATCATATAATTACCTAGGGGCAGGGTTAGCCTTCGGTCTAGCGGCGGGTGGTGCAGGAATTGGTATGGGTATTGCAGGCGCAGCCATAGCCTCAGCATCAATTGAGAAGAGGGACCTCTTAATATTCTTCCTGGTCCTAGCCTTCGTGGAGACCATAGCCCTCTACGGCTTTGTGGCACTAATACTGCTTAGGTAAGGTTAAAGCCCTTCATTGTAAAAATTAATACATTTTTGATTAACTTAATGAAAGTCAGTGCGTGGAATTCTAATCACCAAGTCCTTTACCGTCCCCGTCTCATCATTAATGGAGAACGCACCACCCGCGCGGCAGGCCGCCCTTAGGAAGGGGCTGGGGGGCTATTGACTTAATTCCCCTGGTGCTTATAAGCGTTTCCTCACATTCACCATAAACGTTTATTAGCTTGCACCTCACTAGGTGTATTATGGAGAAGAGGCTTAGGCTGCCTCCTAGGATTAAGGTGCTGGAGGCTCTTTCAGCTATTGCCGATGGGAGGGTTAGGAGGGAGGGGGATCATTACGTTATTGTGTCCAGTGACGGGTCAAGGAGCTACACAGTGTACCTTGATGAGGCTAAGGGGTTGGTTTACAGTAATGATAATGGGACAGTCTATAGGGGTTACGTGGGTTACCCAATAATGGCGGTACTCATGATGCTTGGCTTACTAAGCTTCAGTAAGGAGCTTAGTGAGGGTTTAAGGGGGATTCCCTGGAGGGAATTGAATGAGAAGTACAAGAACTACAGCATGGTTATGGATATTATAAGGAGGAGGATTGGGGAGGATAAGTGGCCACTCTACGAGAAGTTCATTGACGAGGTCCTGGGTGAATTAAGGAAACTCAACCTGAGGCTAATGGATAAGAAGTAGAATCATGCGTAAGGGGTTTCATTCACGTAACCCCCACTGTCCTGCTTAAAACACCCCACTCACCCAGTAACCCACTCAACTTGAATTCACTGATGCATGAGTCCTGGGGGTTAATGAATGACTCCACTGCGCAGTCCAGGTAATTCATGAAGGTTCCCACATCACCGTTAACTAACCCTCCATTAACCATGGTGTTCCAATGATTAACGAAGGCCCTGAACCTCTCCTTAGCAGCCTTAGACCCAACAGCGTACTCACTCTCCTTAGTTAAGTCAACAATGGATCCATTACCCACCCCAGGGCAGTAGCCCACAGCCTTATCATAAAGCTCAAAGTGCAGTACCTCCCCACTCCAGTGGTATATGAATGGGTAAAATCTGCATGTTAATGGTTTGAAGGAGTTTATACTACATATCATTTTACCATCCCTCCATTCATTGAATATGCATGAACCATCAATCCTCTTCCTAAGCACTAGGTAATACTGCCCATCCTTAAGCCTAATCCTAGGTGATTGCCAGTCCCCGGCAACATTAGCGTTGTATAGGGCTGTTACTTGACTTGGCTTAAGCTTAGTATTAATGAATATTTCAACCAAATCATCCAAAGTCACGGTTATCCAATACCTCCTACAGCATTCACCGCAAAGCGTGCATTTGAACCTTACCTTTGGTTGAGTGAATGATACCATAATTCACTTAACCATGAAGTACCTTAAACACCCATTACTCTGCCTCTTACCAATCACTAATACACCATCCTCACTGGCATTCAACACGTAATCCTCCCCCTCCCCTCCAGTGCATTGGAGGCCTAGGAGCATTAATGATGGGGCCTCCTCGGATACAGCTGACTTAAGCCTACTGGCCAAGGCCTTAACAGGCTCCATTAGGCTTAGGCTAAGCGGTAGGTCAACACCCACTGAGCCCTCATCAATCTCCACAACCTCAGCTGGCTCAAGGCCGAAGGATTCACTGAATGATTTAACTAAGTCACTGTGACTCTCCCTAAACTCCCTACAAGCCTTAGCCGCCTCCTTAACCAAATCCTCACCATTAACATTAACCCCACTGGTTAAGTTACCTGGCTTAACAATAACCCTCCTGGCGCAGTAAAGCTTCAAGTCACCCACCACGCCAGCCTCACTGAACCCAGAGACGAAGTATAGGGCACCATCCTCAACACCAGGCCCCTCCCCCTGGTAACTCACCGACTCCTGGGAAGGCATGCAGAGTAAGCCTAAACTAACAGTAAATGGGTAAGTGGAGCCCTCACTGGGATTAAGCCCAATAAACCTGATTAATGGGTTGAGAGACTCATTACCAGTACCCTTAGACTGGGAGCAAACGGACTCAAGAACAATTAATCCACCTTCACTTAAATCAACATAACTAGTATTAAAACCGTAAGTATCCTTAAACAAGGTAAAGGCACCGGATAAATCCCTCACAATACCTTGAAAAGAACCCCTAACCTCATCATTAACAATTCTAAGAAGATCCTCCACAAGTTTAACCTTACTCCCACTATCATCCTTTTCTTCCATTACTACCACGTGAGTAACAAACCCACACTTATAAATGTTTACATCAAGATAACAACCAACGAAACAACTAGTAATAAATCAAAATCAGCCAATAGCCCGTCGATCACCAATCACACCTCTCAAAAAACATCATCAAAAATTAACCACTAACTCCCTGACTCTGGCTGCGTTCAGCAAAAAGCACTCTACGCCTATAATTACGCCAATTCCTTAACCTAGGAACAGGACTCCTCCTAGGCTTGGCGGGAATCTTAGGTGTCTGGCTCCTAACTTTACCTGCCTTGGTAAGGCTGCCGTGGCTTGGAATTGAAAATCACCTCTAACCTATGGTATCCTACCTAGAGTTTTTAAGCTTTACCCCCACCAGGAATAATCTTGGGTTGCGTAAGGTTTATTTAGTTTAGTTTTGTTTTTTTGGTTGGGATGGGTCTTAGTCCTGAGGAGGTGAGGAGGTTTTTGAGGGCTTTGGATGAGGATGAGGAGTTTAGGCTTGCTGTTGCTGCTAAGCTTGGTATTAGTGATGTTAAGGCTTCTATTGATAGGCTTACTGAGATTGTTGGTGGTGTTGTTAATGTCATTAACTCAATGCTTAATATACTTAAGGACTCATTAAGTAAGCAGGATAAGGTACTGGAGGAGTTGAAGGCATTGAGGGAGGGTGAGAATAAGCTTTGGGAGGAGGTTAAGGCAATAAGAGAAACAGAGCAGAGGCATGAGGAGGAATTAAAGGCATTAAGGGAAGAGAATAATAAAATATGGGAAGAGATCAAAGCAATAAAAGAGGAGAATAATAAAATATGGCAAGAAATAAAGGCGTTAAGAGAAGTGGAACAAAGGCATGAAGAGGAATTAAAGGCATTAAGGAGGGACTTTAATGCATTTGTGGAGTTGGAGGAGAAGCGTTGGGAGGAGCAGTTTAAGTTTAACAAGTGGATTACGAATGCATTAATGGAGATAAGGGATTCGCTTGGTGGCTTGTACGAATACTACACTGCCAGTTGGATAAGGGAGTGGCTTAGGGCTAAGGGTTTTAATTGTGATGTTAGGGTTAACGTGACTTTACCAGTTGATGGGTCAAGGGAGGTGGATGCGTTATGCTATGATCCATTGGTGGTTGGTGAGGCTACTGTTAAGTTGACTTCCATTGAGGATGCTGATAGGGAGATTGAGAAGCTGATACTGAATATTAAGGCCGCTGAGAAGTTAACTGGGAGGAAGTTGTACGCTGCTGTTCTTGCAGTGGAGACTTTACCTAATGAGATTGCCCAGTACTTGAGAACTAAGACTAAGGAATTGGGGATAATTCTAGTGTTGGGGAGGGAATATACGTGGTGAATTGACCAATCTTCCCCACCCTAAATGGTGAGTCTTTCGGTTGTGAATGTGAGTTTTAATGAGTTTACGCAGTGTAGTGGATTTAATGCTTAAAAATAAGCTAATGCCTTAGGATTAATGGCTGATTTAAAGTTTTCAATATACATGACTGCACATGCTGCTAGAGATTTCCTTAATAATGATGAATTATTCAAGAGATTCATTAATGTTGCCAAGTCACTTGGCGTTAGTAAGGTGTATGTTGAGAATTATAGGGATGGTCAATTACTAAGTGATGATGAGGTTGATGCAATGGTTAAGAGGCTTAGTGGGGATTTTGAGTTGGCTGGTGGTACGGCTATAGGGACTTGGGGTAGTGGTTGGTTTAGTTATGAGGATTATGGGTTTAAGGTGGCGTGTATAAGTGATGATAATAATAAGAGGCTAATAGCAGATGCAATGAGGCACCTGGCCGGTCACTTTAATGAGGTTCTTATTGATGACTTCTGGGCTCAATGGTGCCATGGTGAACATGATGTTGAGTTATTCAACAGAATGCATGGCTTAGCCTTAAGTAGGGGTGAGTTAATGAGGGGTATTAGGAATAATGATAGGAGGATACTTGACCTATGGACAAACTACTCAGCCAGCGTACTGCTTGATGTTTCAGAGAACTTTGTTGTTAAACCTGCCAGGGAGGTTAATAAGGGTATTAGGGTTAACCTTAAGGTTGCTGAATGGAGGGAGGACTTCCCACATAGGGGGTTGATCCTAAGTAAGCTTGCGCAATTATTCGACAGCATCTACGTGGGTACGGAATCCAGGGAGGGTACTGAGCAGTATGGCTCCTTCCTAATAACTGAGTACGTTAGGGCAATAGTTGGTGATAAGCTTGGTGGTGTTTGGTTTGATACCTTTAATGGACTCTACAGTGGTTCATTAATAAGCCTAAGCATTTACCTTAAGCAACTATGGTTTAGTGCATTAACTAGTGTTAATGAAGTAGTGTTCTTCGACGCCTACTCCCTAACATTGGGGAATAGGGCTAAGTACATTGATGCGGTTAAGGCTGAGGAACCCATGCTTAAGTCAATGCACAGTAATCAAACAGTTGATAAATTAGGCGTATTAATGCCGGGTATTCAGGTTAATGGTGCGGTGATTGATAGGTATGTGCACGATTACTTAGGGATGATTGGTGTACCCTTAAGGCCAATTAACGTTAACAGTATTAAGAGGGGTGATTACGTTTTAATCACTGAGCATGCTGTTGGGTCGATTGATATTATTGAATTAGCAAGGAGGGGTGTTAACCTTATTGTTACCTCAGGGGCTGCTGAACTTATTGCCGAAGGGGCCTTGGGTTATGAGGGTTTTGAACTACTGGGCCTGGTTAGGGATAATCCATTAATGAGCCCAGTAATAGATGCCCTATACCTCATTAGCGGTAACCACACTGCCTCCTACACGCATAGGAGGCCCGGCGCCTTCCCAATAGGCCCAATACTGAATACTACTGATGTTAAGGTTCTGCTTGAGGCCAGTGATGGTGTGGGTAAGTACCCTGTGGTTTACGTTAATGAGTTTAATGGTGCTAAGGTTTACGTTGTTAATTTAACCAAGTATCCACCGTACCTGAAGGATTACTACCCTGAATTAGCTAGGCGCATTATTAGGGATATTGCCTTCGAGTACGTTGGTGTAAGGGTTGATCCAGAGGCTTCAATGGCAAGTAACTTCTCACTAATACCATACGCCAATAAGCATCTTGTGATCTACAATATGAATGAACACCCAATTAACGCCCTAGTAACTGTGGATGCCGCTAGGTTTAATGCATCCTCAGTGAGGGTGATTGAGGGTAGAGGTAATGTTAAGGATTTTGAGCTTGCTAACGGTAACCTTAGGGTTAGGGTAGGTATTGAGGGTGAATCACCATTAATGATTAAGTTAACTTAACCCTACCCATGTGATTAACAGCTAACGATGATGCAATCACTGAGGCGAAGTAAATTGATAATACATGTGGTGTAAGAGCTGTGGAAACATAGGTTACTGCTAATGCGGCTAGGTAAAGGTATCTCCTATGAAATGCTCCATTAATTATTAGCGCCAGGACTGCGAAAACATACAACCCCAGTATTATTGACATTAATGGGACTGATGCTGGCGGTGCAAGTACCCCAAAGCCCATGGCGAACACCATATCCATTATATGCTGCATGAAGAAGCTGTTCACTGTTAATTGGTAAAGGGGTAGTGAGATTGATGCTGAGGCAATAATAGCTAAGACGTACCCGGTAATGCTCCATTTATTAACCTTAACTTCAATTAATGCCAATGCAGTTAGCGTTAATGCACCAATAATAATCAGTAACAGTGTTGGGTAGACTAATGCGGTTGATGGAACCATGACTGGTATTAAGTAATACTCGGTTACTAGGTTAAGTATGTAGCTTACCAGTGAGGTTAATTGAAGAAGTATGACTGGGGCCAGTAGTGTTAATTCAATGGCTCTAAGTGATGTAATGGCAAGGATAATAGACATTATTGTTAAACCCCAAAGTATGATACTTAGTATTATCCAGGGCCATGTAAGGTAGTATGACGGGTATATGTAGCTTAACAATACCCCACCCCATAATGCGGTAATGATTACTATTAAGTAAAGTGTCTTAAGGGGTATCGGTACCTTAAATTCATAAATTAGGAATGGTATTATTACTGATAAGGCAGCCACACTAAATGTTCCAGCAAGCCCCATTGTATTTAATACATTGGCTGGGGCTGGTGTGAATGGTATTATGGGCTGTAGGAATTGCCTTAGAGCGAATTGGGCTATGAAGAATCCTAGGAAGATGGAGAGTAATGTATCGTAGTATTTAATGTTTAACTCACTCACCTTAATAATCACCTATGCTTAATTGAGTAGAAGATTAAACCAATGGCCACTAAGGCAATCACAATACCCACAACTGCAACTATTATGACTGGGGCAGGTATTGGTGGTGTAACGGATGGTGTTGATGTGGATATGGTTAATGGTATGAAGCTGGCTGATATGGACTTATCCCAACTGGTTTCACCAGCCTTACCCAACCAAACCCCGAAGGCCACATCGTATGTTTGACCAGGTGTTAAGTTTACTGTATACGGCATTGGGGCTTTCAACGGCCTAACGAATTCCACAATCCAGTACCCATCCTCATACTTGGCGCCGGCGTAGTTACTGAAGTAGCCTGGTTCAGGCCCTGTGGCATTCGGGTACCATATTCCACCATCTCCAATATCATATAGGCCAGTTTCATTGGTTAATAGGTCAATGAAGAAGCCGTGGGGACTTTGGGAGAAGACTGAGGCAGCGGCTTCATCAATACCGTTCTCCACATCCCATGTTACATTAGTGAAGTAGTTGAAGTTCTGACCCTCAGGGTAAGTGGCTCCACTTATCCACTCCCAAATGTCAGCCGCCCCTGAGCTTAATGAACCACCAGTGTACTGTATTGTGCTGCTGCCTGTATAGGGTATCATTAATTGACCTAACTCACTCTTAACAACGAAGTTTGGGTGTCCTGCACCAATATTCATGCAGTCACTTGGACTTTGTTCACTACCCATGTACCACATTATAGCCACCCTATCAGGATAATAGTGACCTGAGGTTAAGTTAACGTAGTAACCGTAGAAGTATACCCCGTAATGCGGTGCGACATAAGCCAGTACATACTCCATTGGTCTTGGTGAACCCTTAATCACCGCGAAGCTTGAGTTAATCATGAAATACTTCTTACCAAACGTACTAGTCATTAGTTTAAGGAATGTTACGTTTAATGGACCATTGGGATTATAAACCATTGTCCAATGCCCAGGACCAGCTATGGCTGCTGGACCAACTAGGCTTGGGCCATATGGGTCAGGCCACTTCACGAGAATGAATATGTAGCTTCCATTCCACGCAGCCTTAACCATAATATAAGGCACCTCCCCGGAGGTGGGTACATTAGCCGGTATTGGGAGCATTTGAGTGGATAAATTGGGTACTAGGGATACGTTGAACCAAGGTATCTTACTCCAAAATGCTTCACTACCTGGATTCTGCAGGTTAGCGCTACCAACCACCTTATAAGCCATTATACCGGCTGGTGTTTGAGCTAGTGGGATTGGGTAAATCATGTAGATTAACCCAGCTGTAATAGCCACTGCAATTACTATAATCAGTTTTAGGGGTATTTTACCATTATTTAACACGCTTCCCTTACCCATGTACTAACTTTGGCTCGGCTCCGATTTTTAAGCTTTACCTAATATTAAATACTATATTTACTTGGAATTAAACTAGAATAAATCTGGAATTAAACTACACTTTACTTCCTACTTATTCATAGTTGAATATTTTTAAACCCCTAGGCTACAAGCTAATAATCATGAGTGGGGGTAATGTTAATGAGAGTAGGAGGAATTTCCTGAAGGCTATGGTTACAATTGCTGGGTTAAGTATTGTGGCTGGGGCGTTAAGGGGCCTTGAGGTGCTTATGCCTCCTGAAGTGAGTATAAGCGGCTTCCCTAGGCTTCTCCTCGTGGATGAGAATGGTAACCCAATTAAGGCTTCAAGCATACCGATTAATGGTAAGCAAATCGCCTTATTCCCCTACCCCCTTAGTAATGAGCCTAATATGTTGTTGGCTTTAGGTGACTCCTCCGGTAGTCCTGTGGAGGTTCCCCCGACTACTGTTGTTGTTCCTCAGACTGGTGCATCATATGAATTCCCAGGTGGTGTTGGGCCGAATAAGAATATAGTTGCCTACAGTGCCCTTTGCCAGCACCTGGGCTGCACCTTCCCTGAATTAACCTTCTATCCACCTGGTGTTAAGGCTATTACCGTTAATGGACCCATGGATAAGGTTATTCACTGCTCCTGCCATGGTTCTACGTTTGATCCGTATAAGGGTGGTGCTGTGGTTACTGGGCCAACAGTAAGGCCTTTACCGGCTGTGGTTCTTGAATGGGATTCAAACACTGATGAATTATACGCAGTGAAAATGATAGGACCAGTAATATACGGGCACCCAGGCTTCAACACACCCACAAACAACACAATAAACAACCCAACAGGTGATTTAACAGGGGGATCACCAATAAGTGGTACAAGTACTGTGGTTAAGTATTACAGTAATCCAGCATCATGAGGTGGTGGCTATGAGTAGTACTAGCTTCTGGGATAGGGTTGCGGAAATCTTTCACTTAAAGGATGTACCTTTCATGGGTGTTCCAGATTACATGTTCAGTATAGAGTATTGGTTGGGTGCTATAGCTACATCGGCCTTGGCTTGGCAGGCCTTAACGGGATTAGTACTATTACTGTATTACCAGCCTAGTAATGCGTATGATTCAACAATGGCCATAATACATAATGTACCCTTCGGTTCAATAATACTCTCAAGCCACCTCTATGGGGCTTACGTAATGATACTTGCGGTGTACGTCCATGGGCTTGAAGTCTTCTTCAGGGGTGCTTATAAGAGGCCTAGGGGTGCTCAATGGGTTTTAGGTGTATTGCTCTTCGCCATGACTCTTGGTGCAGCCTTCGTTGGTTACTCATTAACGGGTGATGTGCTTTCAGCGGATGCTGTCGGTGTTGGTAAGGGTATTTTAACGGCATTGGGCTTGTCTCAAGTAATACCAGTATTCTTCGGTAATGGTACTCAATTGGACTTGTTTACAAGATTCCTGGGTTGGCATATTATACTGGCATCAGCGTTAATACTGTTCTTCTTCATACACTTCTACCTGGCTGAGCAGAACGGCTTCATGCCTGACCCAAGGGAGACTAATTACAGGGCTCCTGCCTTATTGAGTAAGAATGATGCTAGGCTTAAGCCTTGGTGGCCTAGGAATTTCGTCTACATGGTTAGCATAGTGTTGTTCACGTGGGGAATCATACTCGTAATTCCATCAATACTGGCTATACCGAGTATACTAGGCAGGATACCAATACTCTTCTCACCCTACCCAGGTCCCTCACCAACAAGCCCACAGGCCAGTAGTGTGCCGGCTTATCCACCCTGGTTCTTCCTATTCATGTATAAGATGGCTGATATGCCCTTCGGCCTAAGTACCGATATTTTAATGGGCATATTCATACCACTTATCGTATTATTAATAGTACCATTACTGGATAGGAGTGATTTACTGCATCCATTGGATAGACCATGGATAACCGCATTATTCATAACTGGGTTAACCTGGGTTATTGAGTTAAGCATATGGAGTGCTATTCAACCCGGTGTTCCAGTGGAGTTAACCTGGTTCGCATTAACAATAGTACCACCGGTTGTGATAGCCTTTGGTGGAGTTTACGCGGTTAGCAGGGTTTGGGTTAGGGTTAAGGCTAAACCCAGTGGTAATGGTAAGGGGGCTGGCTTTAAATTGAGTAAGAATACCGCATTATCCCTAGGCTACGTAACATCACTGCTAGCCATAATAGCCATAGCAGTCTCCTTCACCCTCAACCCAATATCCGATGGACCATACGTAGGCGTAATGTGGGGGACAGCCCTAATATCATTTGCAGCATCCCTATTAGCCTACTTCTACGTTGAGTACATTCAGTGATAATAGTCTTAAACCTCTATTAAGGGGTGTTATTAATGATGCTGAATAAGGTTAAGGTGTGGAATGAGGATGGGGTTGGGGTTATCGCCATTGATAATGGGTTAGAGAATCCACTTGACTTAGACGCCTTAATTCAATTAATGACAGCGTTAACCACGGCTAATAGGGATGCTGGGGTTAATTGGGTGGCATTAACAGCAACAGGGTCATCATTCTTCACAACGGGCATTGACTGGGATTCAGTGGGTGAGGATTATGATTCAGTTAGGGAACTGGTCAGGGTGATTAAGGCACTGGTATCCTTCATGGTAACCCTTGATAAACCCATAGTAACCATACTTAACGGCTCAGCCCTAGGCCTAGGCCTTGAATTAGCTGTCTTAAGTGACTTAACCATAGCCCCACCTGACGTTTACCTATGCTACCCGGAGGGGGCCATTGGCATACCCCCCGTCTTCTCAATGCCTAGGCTTCAACAAGCCTTACCCAGAATGACCCTAGTAAAGTTACTCTCAGGTAACGCATTAAGTTCAAGTGAGGCTGAGAAATACGGTTTAATTCACCTTGTACCCAGGGGGAATTTACTTGGGGATGCTAAGTCAATAATAAGGGGCATTAGGTTTAATTCCTTGGCTAGGAGAATAATGAATGAACCAGTGAGGGGGATTATTGATGAGGCTGAGGCAGTGCTGCTTGATGCATTAATGTCACGGTGCCTAACCCACTCCTCAAGGGAGGAGTTAATTAAGGTCACTAAGGAGGCTAAGGTTAAGTGTAGGAGCAGTTACTTAACCTAATGAAGGTGAAACCCCTTGAAACCGAACTGGAACCAAGGCTGAAATTAGGCTGATGATTAATTATCCTTAAAAGGGATTAATGCAAATACACTGTGGTATGAGACCTATTACTATTGCGGTAATAGTGGTTGTGATTGCAGTAGCCATTGCGGTGGGGTATGTTGCTGTTAAGTTAACTGGACCTGCATCTGTGTATGTTTACATTAGTGATAAGCCAATGCAGGTGCAGCACCTTTACGTAACAGTATCATCAATAATGCTTCACAATGAGGTATCAGGCTCATGGTACACCTGCAGTAACGCATCAGTGAGGCTTGATTTAACACAGTTAACGTCAACATCACAGTTAGTGGCTAAGTGCAATCCACCTAATGGCACCTATAATTTAATCTTCCTGCAGGTATCCAGTGTTCAAGCGGTGGTTAATGGGCAGAATTACGATTGCACAGTACCCAGTGGCATAATTAAGGTTCCCCTTGAGCCTCAGCCAATTGCGGTTAATGGAACAAGCTATAGTATTAACGTTGACATGGGTATGGTTAATAACGTTAACTTAACCGGTAATGGTAAATGCATTGTTAAACCCGTTGTTAAGGCCACAATCACTAGGCATTGAGTACTCTAGGTTTAACTCAGTATGTTAAAATAAGGAAATCATGTGTTTAAGCTAATTAGCCTTACTTACGGACTTGAATCACCGGGGCGTACTTTAATGCACTTCTATTAGCGGCCACGGCGCCTATGGTTAAGGGTACTAGGGTTAATTTACCCAGTATTAAGCCTAGCATGGTGCTTAATAATGCTGGTAACGGCATTACACCGTAGAAGGCTATCGGTACAAAGACTAAACTATCCACAGTCATACTGATTGGGTCTGATACACCAACCCTCTTGAACACATTACCCATAATCCTACTCACCAGATGAACGTCAAGGGATTCAGCGGTGAAGAACGCTGTAACACTAGCTACGGCTATTCTAGCTGATTCACCAACAATACTTGCGAAGGCGTTCTGCATGCTCCAGAAGGGGGCTGGTGGGGCGTATATTGCTAGTTGAATGATTGCCCAAAGCCCGAGTTGAAGCAGTGCAGCAATCCTAACAACCCAGTAACCGGTTCTCCTACCGAATTTAAGGGTTAATACATCTAATGTGGCCACAGTGGCTGAGTAGGTTACTGTGCCGCTGGGTAGGTTGGCGTAGCCAATGTACATTATTTTACTGGCTAGGAACTGACTAACGGTTAGGAGCATTAGGTATGATGATATTGCTGAAGCCAATAACACATCATCACCCCCCATTCTCCATGACACGTACATTATCACAGCCACCAACACATACACCACGGCTGCCTCAAGTAGGAAGTATAGTACAGGGTACATTGAGCCCTGCCCTGTGGGGCAGGTTTATAAGCATACCTGTTCATTAATATTAAGGATGCGTCACCCAATAGCCCTCCTGACCTTAGCCATATCCAGTAGATACGCCTTAGCATCATTAATGTAACTGTTATTGACGCTTTCAAGGAATAGCTTAGTGAGTAGTGCATGCTTCCTCTGTTCAAAGCCTGGTGACGACACCTTAACCCCTAATTCATCAATTGCCTTAATATCCTCAAGAACCATTGCAATAGTCTCCTTACTAACCCTCAATTCACTCTTCATACTTGGTAACTGCTCGATACACTCCATGCATATGTATTGTGCAGCGTCGCTTAAGTCACTCCATAGGTTAACGTAATTCCCCTCCAATACACCCCACTGTCTCTCATTAAGCTTAAGTAATGTTGAGAGACCTAGGATCTCAGGGGGTATGCCTATTGAGTATAAGGCTCCAACGAAGGCTATCGCCCTAGGTAACGTAACCCCCCTGAAACCCCTCCCGTAACCGAATAACCCAATGTGCAGCCTCCTAGTTCTCCTTGGAGGTAGGAGTTGGGCAATGTAGTTTACTGCGTTTGCTAATCCCTCAACCTCAGCCTGATACCTATCAGTGTACTGCCTAATTATGGTTAAGGCTAATTCCTCCTCATCACTACTCAATATCACTGGTTCAGTGGGTTTTGAATTATTAATGAGGTTAATAGCATCCTTAGCATTATCCACCGGGTAATCGTACCTGAAGGCTGATTGAACAGTGAACGTGTACACCCCCGGGTACTCCTTGAGCGTGTTATTGACGTTACGTGGGTTGAAATTACCTCTGAAGGGGGTTGGGCCAACGCCTATTATTGGGTATATGCTTAAACCCAATGAGTTACCAATTGCGTACACCCTTGATAAGGCTATCTTAGCCAGTAGAACAGCTGGGATTAGGCCATAGTTCATTGCTGGGTCGGATCTGGCTATGAATACCCTAAGGTACTGGGGCTTAGCCACCTTAACGTAACCCTCTATTATTGAGTCAATCCTCACTAGTGATTCCATATCCTCAACCAGTGGGATCACCTCAATGGTCTTCGGCTCAACCTCCCCAATAACGTCACTGACCTTAAGCCCATCATCAAGCTCAACACTGCATTTACCTGCTACAATCCTTTCATAGTACCTCAGCGTCATTATTAAGTCCCTTGAACTGGAGGTTAATGGGAAGATGACTTCAAATATTGCCTTAACTGGCTTACCGTAGAAGACCCTGGCTAAATCATAGGCCATTGGTATTGTTTCAAGGGCCTCAGCGAAAATCTTCCTATCAGAGGCCTCAACATTAGGGTTAGGTAACCTGTAGGTTAGGTAAATATCCTCCCCAAGCACCTTATTAATGAAGAATCCCCCGTAATTCTCAAGGAGCTTCCTAACCACGTAAATATCCACGTCCTTACCCTCGAAGTCCCACATGGTTTCCTGACAATCGTAAATACTGTAATTCATGTAGGCTTCATAAACCTCATCATCACCCTTAATGAAGTCGTTAACAACCCATTGAGGCACATTGGCGTAGTCAGGGTGCTGCGTACACATTGTCCTCGGTATAATCCTCACATCCAAGCCCCCTGCACCTAGCCTTATTAAGCTCAGTGGTTTAGGTATATAGGCAATTGATTAATACGGATACGCCTCAGTAGCCTATTGCTGCATTAAGTCTCATTAAACTTCACTGATTCCCCATTAATTAACCCACTCATTGACTTAATGAACTCCTCCTCACTCATTGGTTCCCTTAAACGGCCCTCGTCGTAAAGCCTAACTACTGCCCTATAAACCCTCTCCACGGTCTCATCATTCTTACCGGCATTAACCCCAATACCCTTAAGCACATGCGCAATCCCAGACCTACCCGTGTATGGGCCTATTAGAATAGTCTCCCTCATACCGACCAGTGAGGGATCCATGGATAGGTAGGTTTCAGGGTCCTTGGATTGAGCATCAATGTGAATACCCGCAGCCGTGGCGTAGGCGTTACTACCCACTATTGGTTGATGCCTAGGTACACTATACCCCATGCCCTTAAAGTACTCCACGATCCTTGAAATAACCCTAGGCTCCATACCGTCGAAGGAGCCCTTAAGCCTACTGTACCAAACCACAAGGGCCTCAATGGGTACGTTACCCGCCCTCTCCCCAATACCCAGTAGTGTCCCATTATTAATCCCCGCCCCGTAAACCCAAGCAGCCACTGCGTTGGCTACAGCCATGTGGTAGTCCCCATGTCCATGAAACTCCAAGGCATTGCTGGGTATCTTGAGTAGGCTCCTCATTACCCATATTAACTTAGGTATACTGTAGGGTAGTGAGGCTGTGGGGTATGGTACACCCACGCCTGTTGTGTCAGGGAGCTTAATTACTAGGGATGCACCGTACTTATCCCTAAGCCTAAGCAACTTATTAACGAAGGGTACTACGAATCCTAATACATCAGCCCTGGTTACATCCTCTAGACTGCATCTTAAGGCTATGCCGCTCCTCATGGCCTCCTCAGCGGCTTCAAGGTACTTCTCAACCACCCTAGCCCTAGTGGTGTTGAACTTGGCCTTAATGTGGATGTCTGATATTGACATTAACATAACCATTTCATCTAACCCACTCTCCTTAACCAACCTAACATCCTCAACCCTAGCCCTACCCCATCCAATAACCTTAGGGTACTTTAAGCCAAGGCCCTTAACAGCATTAACAATCCTCCTATCCCTCTCAGTGTATAGGAAGAACTCACTCCTACTCAACCTCCCACTACCGTTATCAAGCTCTGAGAGTAGTTTGAAAAGCCCCTTAACGTCACTTGGGCTGTATGCGTAGAAGGCCTGCTGCCCATCCCTGAAGGTTGTGTCGGTTATGTATAATTCACTTGGTGTATTCGGTTCAACGCTTATACCGTCGAAGATTAGTCTCGGGGGCATTGGCCAATTAGTGGGCCTATACTCAACCTCACTGTAGTCTAGGCCCTCCTCCCTTAGGATTTTTAATAATCCATCCCGGGATTCCCTAACCCGTGCTTCAATAACAATCCCCGAAACGCTAAGCTACCTGGACTATATAAGCATTACGTACACTTCCAGAAGCCGTCGAGAAGCCTATATTCACTTTTAAGCGTAAAGCGAATTAAGGACGCTGAGCCTTAAACCCATGCATCCGCTTCTTGAGGAGGTTCATGAATTATTAAGGAGGAGTACAGTGGAGTTCGCGGAGGCTAGGGTTGAGCCATTGGCTAAGGCCATTGAGGTTAATGGTGAGTACCCAAGGCAACTAATGGGGGAGTTGGGTAAGCAGGGCTTACTTGCCCCCATGGCTCCACCAGAGTACGGTGGGGGTGGCTTAGACTTTAGGGGTGAGGTGATTATTATTGAGGAGGTTGCTAAGCACTCCCCAACCCTGGCAACATTAATGGAGGTTCAGGGAGCCTTAATAATTGATTCACTTTTAAGCCATGGTAGCCGGGAGGTGAGGGAGAGGTTCCTTGAGGGTTTAGTTAAGGGTGATTTAATAGCCTCCTTCGCCTTAACCGAACCCTGCTGCGGTAGTGATGCTGGGGCTATTGAGACAAGGGCTGTTAAGGATGGGGGTGAGTGGGTTATTAATGGGCGTAAGGCATGGGTAACCAGCGGCCAATACGCCGACCTATACCTAGTCTTCGCCAGAACCGGTAGTATTGAGGAGAGGCATAGGGCTATTACAGCATTCCTAGTGCCTAGGGGTGGTTGCATTGAGGTTAACCCCATGGGTGTAATGGGGATTAGGGGCGGCGGCACCGCTGAGGTTTCCCTAAGGGACTGCAGGGTGCCTGATGAGTACAGGGTTGGGGAGGTTAATAGGGGTTTTTACTTAGCCATGGAGAAGCTTAACCTGGGTAGGACTTGTGTTGGGGCTATTGGCTTAGGTATAGCTGAGAGAGCCTTCACTGAGGCTTATGATTACGCTCAGGTTAGGCGAATCTACGGGGGTACGTTGGCTGAATTGGGTGTTATTCAAGGCTACCTAGCTCAAATGTATACTCAAGTTGAGGCGCTTAGGGGCTTAATCTACTTGACTGCCTACATGAGGGATAAGGGGTTGAGTGAATTCACTAAGTATGCTCAAGCGGCTAAATACCTAGGATCAAGCACAGCGGTTAATGTTACTAGGACTGCAATACAGGTAATGGGGGCTGTTGGCTTATCCACTGAATCACCATTAGAGTACCTTTACAGGGATGCCAAGGCCACTGAGGTTTACGAGGGATCCAATGAAGTTATCCTATACTCATTATTCAAAATGTTAAGGAAATAGAAATAAGCTATATTTTAAATTATGATATTTTTATTACCCTTCGCTTAACTTATTGACTGAGCAGTTACAGTGAAGGGTATGTTTGAACCACTGGCTAAGTATATAGTACCATCATAAGATACGCCTGGAGTATATGAACCACTGCATGTGTAAACTAAGTAAGCTATTGTACCACCAGTAATGCCAACCATATTGTTCGTGGGGGTAACCCCGGTGATAGTACTTGATAAACCACCAGAAGTTAAACCAGCGGCACTTGGAGCACTGGCTGAAGCTCCTTGGTAAGTGCAAGTATTACCATTGAGTGTTACACTGGCTATGTTCTGTGTGGTACCACCTGGATTACTTACATAAAGTACTAGATAGGCAGTACCAGTACTACTATCAATATATAAGTCTTGGCTTATTGAGCTTAATGTCCCGGCATGTGCATTACTCCTGAATAAGCCGAAGGCCCATATTGCCACCGCCACGGCTAGTGCTATGGCTACTGCTATCAGTATTATTGTTGCTATTACGTTGGATATACCCCTCCTGTTAGTCATGCTTACCAATAGTTATTTTAAGCGCTATATTTTTAAGTATTACTCTAAGCTTTATTCATGTCATATATAGATACTCAACTTTAATTACACTAATAATATAATGAATCATGCGTAGAAATCATCATTAAGCCTACCGCTAAATTAATTCTACATTAATTAATACGCAATGTGGCTAATTCACTGGTATTATGTATGTTAATCTCCCATTCCTATACACTAGGATAGCCCTCCCCCTCCACTGCACATTAGCAGCCTCCTCCCCCCTGTTCTTACTCTTATTGATCAGTAACTGGGTTAATTCCTCTAATTCACCTATTGTTGAGACCACCTTGATCATTGCCTTATCACTCTCCCTACCCACCTTAACCCTAATGACTTGTCCATTCTTAAGCAGATTCACTGCAACCCTAGTTAAAGATGCTAAGGCCGCTGTGGCCTCATTAATAGGCCCCCTATCCACTACTGATGGTGCATTACCGCCATTGAGTAACCTAATCTCAATAACATCAGCACCACCCCTAACCCCCTTAACCCCTGCCTCAGCGGCCAGTAGGCCAATTACCCCAACCCCCTTCTCCTCCCTCCTACTCCTCATTAGGTCCTTTACCAGTGATGCCGTTAAGCCTGCCACGTAGCCTAGATCCATTATTATTACGTAAACCCCCACTGAGGTTAAGGCTCCAAGAACCACGGCTAGGCCTAGGGCTAGTACGGCTACGGCTATTAGGAGTAGGGCTGATATAAGTAATGGTGGCCTCTTAAGGCCTATTACTAGGGCTAGGGCCACGCCCATTGCAATTGATGCTAATTCGCCGAGTGGCAGTGGCATTACGTTAAGTTTCCTGGCTTATTATTAAGCGTTAGCCCTTAGCATGCCTTGGAGTAGTCTATATAATTTAACCACTGCCCTAAGGGTTCTTATTGAGGATACCCTAAGCCCTAATTCACTCCTTAATTCATTAATCCACCTACCGCACTCCCCTTCACTTAACCCAAGCCTACCGCATACGCAACTCCAGTCGCTGCATTGGGCTACGGCATCCATAACCTCACCCACGCCTCTTTGATTACTCATTAATGCGGTTAATGCATCAGCAACCTCCTCAATTAACCCGTATATGGCTGATTCAACCGCTGTCCTTAATTCATCAGGCTTAAGGACAATGGCCTCCTCAAGATCAATAACCCTAACCCCAAGCTCCTCGGCAAGGACCCTACTGGAGTCATTACTAAACCCCCTAGCCACAATTAGGGGCTTAGCGTTAATTAACTTAGCATTAGTGTATGCCTGCCTAACCCCACTCACATCAACCTTACCTGACTTAACCTCAACGGAGTACTTATTACCACACTCATCCTCAACTATTAAATCCACCTCACCAACCTCAACACCATTACTAGTAACCTTAACCCTCCTATCCATTACCCTGAACCCAAGCCTGCTAAGCAATTCAGCAACATAATCCTCAAACCTAACCCCACTACTCACTACTACTCAACGGGACTCTGGTTGAAATACTTAACACCATGAAATCAACAACCAATAATACTCATGCATCACTAATCATGGCACCCGCAGTATTAATTCACCTTACGGGGCAGATTATTGAAGGATTTAAGTTAAGAAAACACATATTTAAGAATCAATATTATTGAAAATCCTTTGAAACCAACCCATCAATTAGCCCACACACCTTCCTTAAACCTTTAATTAACTCCCCCCATAACCTTAACCAGATACATGAATCACTTAAATCAAATTACACACTCACCCTTATTCACCAACACCATTATTAAACACCCAGGCTTTAATCCCTTTAATCCCTGCTGAGTGATTTTAGGCTCCTTAATTTTTGGAGCGCCAGAGTAGCAATAATATTAATACTGAGTAATGTGGGGTGATTTATTAATGGTGTTGGTTCAGTGATGCTTACTTTCCCCTTAATTTTTTGGACTGCCAGAGTAGCGATAGTATTAATATTACCGTTACTCTGGCGCTCCAAAACTCAATGAGGGTGAAAACCATAAAACTAATACGATTAAATAATCATTGCACGCAGTATTAATATTATCGCTACTCTGGCTGTCCAAACTTAATCACTCGCATTAGTGTTGCTGAGTCTGTTTAATTCTCGTTACCCTTCTTAATAGTGTATTCCTGTGTTGTTGGTCTTAGCATTATGACTGTTACTTCATCATTATTGTTTAGGTTTAGTGCTTCTATGGTTCTTCTTGGTAGGGTTACGCCGTATCTTGTTGATGATAATCTCCTCAGGGTTGCTTCATAAATATGATATAATCCACCTTTAATCACTATTACTTGAGCCTTATCATCGAAGCCTAGGTATCTGGCGAAGGATGGTATTGGTATGTATGAGTTCGTTGGCCCATATATCCTCACCCTAGTCCTAACCTCAATGCCCTGTAGTATTTTGAAGGATTCTATTGACACGTTTATCCGTCTGCGGGTTCCTAATAAGCTTTGCCTTATGTATTCATTAATTAATGATTAATATTGCTAAAATTCAACGTTTATTTTTACTTAATTATTTATTTTATAATGAATAATCTTTATAAACCCCCTGAACCAGTGAGTAACCATGTACGCAGTGGTGGGTAAGACTGCAGGCTACTCATCAAGAAGCTTTGAGGGGGAGTATAAGGGGCGGGATGACGTTAAGGATGTTCACGTAGTTAACTGGCCTAAATTGAGTAATGGGTTAATCAACTTCATTCTAAGTAATGATGCGGATGACTTAATACTAATCTCCTTCGACATACCTGGTGGCGGGGATAGGGTTTACTCGAGGATTAAGGAAACAGCCACCTGGTTATTATCACCGAGAATAGACAATACAACTTACCTAACCCCCAGTCATACTATTAAACTCATCCTACTGGGGCAAATACCGGAGGAAGCCAATACAGTGGAGTACCTCGTTAAACCAATTAACAATAATCAAGTTAACCTAATCCTCAGGGAAACCATGGAGACCCTAATTAAATACGCCAGAGCCCGCCTAATTAACCTAATGAACGCCAGGGGTAAAGCCGCCGCCTCGATAAGCAATGCATTAACATCATTAGCAGAGGCTACTCTAGCGTCGGCTAAGGAATGGACAAGGAGAAGCTTTGAATTAAACTTAAGCATGATTAATAACCTAGTGGAAACCATTAATGATGCTGTTGAATTCAAGCTCAGTAAAAACAAACCACAAATACAACGACCTAATCAAGGCATCACCCATGCATGGTTTAAGGAATAGAAAATAAAGCAATACTTAAACTCCAGTTCATTAAAAATCCAAGTTGAATAATACTTAAGGAATACAGGCATCTACGTAAAAGTCATAAATTTTGGGACGCCAGAGTAACGGTAATATTAATACTGGAATGTACGGTTAATGCGATTACCTGCATTACTTAAGTGATGGTTTTCTTAACTTCATTAGAATTTGGACTGCTAGAGTCGAGGTAGTATTAATATTATCGCTACTCTGGCGCTCCAAAATTTATGATGCTTGGTGATTTTCCATGTATTCTTTGCTTGAGTGTGGGTTAAGTTTAATAGTTAATGTGGTGGGTCTGGGTGAGGGGTTGTCCCAGTGATAGTGGTCTGGAGCACTGATGTGGTGATGAGTGGTTATTGGTTTTTGTCTTTATTGAGGAGTCTGTATGCTATTATTGTGCGTTGGATGGCTGTGGCTAGGGTTATTAGTGCGAATAGTCCCATGCCGTAGATTAGTATGGTGTTGCTTCTAATTAGTGCGTAGATTAATGTTAATGCGAATAAGTATATTAGTCGTTCCGGTCTCTCGAAGAAGCCTACTCCAAGCATTCTTAAGCCGAGGGATTCAGCCCTAGCCCTCATGTAGCTTGTTAGTAATGAACCTACAACGGCTATGTAAGCCTCCAGCATTATGGTGGTGTTGAGTCCACTTAATACTGCAACAGCCATTATTATTGCTGAGTCCTCAAACCTATCTAGGGCTGAGTCTAGGAATGCGCCTGAATTAGTAACCATTTTATTGAATCTTGCTGATAACCCATCCACTGCATCGAAGAATCCTGAGGCTAGTATAACAATGGGTAGTAGTATTGGGTATTGTTTAATTAGGGCTATGGGTATTGATAATAATGATACCAGTAGGCCAATTACCGTTAATAGGTTTGGGTTCCTAGGTAGCATGGGTGCAATCCTCTCTAGGATATGCTCCAGCGTGCTCTTAATCCTACCAATCATTACGCATTATGCTGGGGGATAAGTTAAAAGCTTAACCAAGGATGGGTAATGTGGGTAAGGCGTTAAGCAGGTTCATTAGTAAGATAACTAAGGAGAACCTGTGGATCTACGTGATTAATACTCTAGCTAATGGGCCTAAGACTGGTTACGAGATAGTTAAGGAGATTAAGGGTAGGTACATGATAAACGTAACCACGGTATCTGTTTACGTAGTCTTATACAAGATGGAGAGGGATGGTTTACTCGAGAGTTTTGATAAGGATGGTAAGAAGTACTATAGGGTTACTGAGGAGGGGTTGAGGGAGTATGGTGACGCCATTAAGGCCCTCGTTGATTTACTGTCTAGATTCAACTGCACCTTAAAGTGCAGTGGTGATGCTACTGGGGGAAGACCTTAACATTAATTTTAAGTTCCTTAAAGAGCTCTGAGGCTAACTTATCCATCAGTGACCTACCCTTAGGTGTGATGACTCTTCCAGCGCTAGTCCTCTCAATTAGGCCAGCGGCCTCAAGCTGATGCAGAATATTCCTAATCACAGCCCCACCCGCCTTAGCAGTCCTCTCACTCCTAGCCTTCGGCCCTATCTTAGCCCTGTAACTGAATGATGACCTAAGACTCCCCAAGCCAACTGGACCATTTAAGTAAACCCTCCTCAACACTGCAGCCGCCCTAAAATACCACCAGTCATCATTCTGAGGCGGCCTATCCTTATTCCTACCAGTCTTAACGTAAATCGCCCACTGGGGAGGCTTAACCTGAGGTACATTATCCTTAAGGTACTTGGCAATCCTCTCCACCAGCTTATCCTGCGGTACATCCTTAATGCTAACCATTCTATACACCGCTTAATGCAAACCTTTTAAAGATTTCCAACCTTAAAACACTCACTAATAATAGGGGTATTTAAGGAAATAAGCCTAAGCATCCGGTGGCCATTACCTCCTCCTACCGTACCTACCCATTACGTAGGCCTCAGCAATAACGTGACCATTCATAGCCCTCTTAACCTCACTGAGGCCTGCACCTGGCTTAAGGTTAAGCATTGAGTCTAAGGCGTAGAGCCTAAAGTAATACCTGTGGGGTGGGTGGGTTTTAGGTGGGCATGGTCCACCGTAACCAATTCTACCGAAGTCATTAACACCCTGCATACCTATACCCTGAACCTCAGGTCTCTTGGGGATATTCTCAGGGAGTTCACTTAGGCTTGGTGGAATATTGTAAAGTATCCAGTGGGTGAAGGTTCCCATGGGTGCATCAGGGTCCTCCATTATTAACACGAAGCCCTTCACGTTGGGTGGGGGGTCGAACCACCTTAAGGCTGGTGAAACATCATCCCCATCACACGTGTATTTAACCGGGATAGTGTCCTCGTTCCTAAAGGCTGGGCTCTCAATCCTCATAAGCGTAGTGTAGGTGGTTGCTTTTATTATTTAACCCATTAAGTGGTTAATCACTGGGCAGTTATGTTAACCTTAACTGGTGGACTCATTGTTAGCTTTAACTCAACCTCCTTAATCTTATCCCAACCATACTTCCTAGCCACCTCCTCAAGCACTGCTAATGCGTTTTCAGCGATCTTAGATGGATCCATATCCTCGGTACCAACCTTAACCATTATCTGGGGCTGATCCCTAAGCCTAACCCTAACACTCCTCCTATACCTATCTATAAGGGCCTTAACATCAGCATTGGGTGGGATTACGTCAGGCATCTTACCCCTAGGCCCCAGTATAGGCCCCATGGTCCTACCTATCTGAACCATTAAGTCCGGTGTAGCCAGGAAGAAGTCATACTGCTGAGCCAGCTTCCTAACACTCTTCTTATCACTGTACTTACCTAAATCATCCCTAGTTATCACTAAGTCGGCTCCAGCATCCCTAGCCGCTGTTATTGTGGCTCCACTGGCTATTACACATACCTTAGTCTGCTTACTCAATGGGTTAGGTAACGGGACTGTTACACTTATCCTGTTTTCAGGCTTCTTAACGTCAACATCCCTAAGCTTAATAATTAAGTCCACTGATTGATTAAACCTACGCCTCTTAGCCCTACTCTTAACATTCCTATAAGCCTCCTCAATAGGCCTAACGTAACTACTCATTACCAACCTAAAACAGGGTGGATTTATAAGATTTTATACTCAATTAAGCCTTAACGGCATCCTCATTAATAATCCTCCTAGGTAACTCCCACTTAAGCCTCAACGCCATGAACCTAAGGGTAATGGTGATGATCATTGATGCTAAGGCTGATGAAGCATCATTAACACCAATGAACCTAAGCAGAAAGTAAACCAGTGAACCAAGTATGGCTGCTGATGCGTAAAACTCCCTAGTCAATACAACCGGCACCTCATTAGCCAGGAGATCCCTAACCACACCACCTCCAACCGCCGTTATTGAACCCACAAGCACCACTAACAGTGGATTATGGGAAATGGAGTAGGCTAAGGAGGCACCGGAGGCTGAGAAGGCTCCTAAACCCACTGCATCAGCATACATGAGTGGCTTACCAACGTTACTGAAGACCCTGTAGAAAATGAATGTGGCCAAGCCCGCTGAAATTGCGGTAAGGGGGTATGGTAGGTATGTTAAGTTCACTGGTGGGTAAATACCAAGCATAACATCAGATATAATACCCCCACCCAGGGCAGTGGTGAACCCAAGCACAATGACTCCCAGTAAATCCATACCCTTCCTAATAGCCTTCATTGAGCCTGATATGGCGAAGGCAACTATACCCACGTAGTTGGTTACCGTGAGCGCAATGTTCATTAAAGGTAATTAACCCGGTCCTTAATCAATATTACTTCAAGATTAACCTTAACGCCTAGGGCTTAGAAATGCTTAAATATTCTTTAATGCATGGGTTTGATTAATGAGGTATTGGTCTATAAGGGATGAGGATGTGATTGATTTAGTTAAGAGGAGGTATAACGTAACCATTAGCGCTGACCAGATAGCTAAGGCTAGGGGCTTTGAGTTTAGGATTAGTTGGAAGAAGGCTATTGAAACCGCCAGGGCCATTAGGTTCCTTACAATTAAGCAGGCTGAGGACTACATGGAGAAGGTTAAGGACTTAAAGGCCCCGATACCCATTAAGGAGTTCACTAGGAAGCAGGCTCACCATAATGTTCCCTGGGATGGTTGGCCAGTGGCTAAGTGGCCTGTTAAGGTAGCTGACTCCTTCCTCCAGGTTTTAAGAAACCTTGAGAGTAATGCAAGCTACAGGGGTTTAAACATTGATAACACAGTTATAGTTCATGCATCCGCAAGCAGGGGTATGAGGATTAGGAATTACATGCCCAGGGCCCTTGGTAGGGCTACCCCATGGTTCCAGGACACGGTTAACATTGAGCTTGTGGCTGTTGAATTACCCGCTGAATTAGTTCCCAAGAAGTTCAGTTGGGCTAGGGTTCTTAAAGCCATTAAATGAATCAACCCAAAATTCAATTTAAGGAAGGGAATAGGATTAGTGAATCACCTAACCCCTTCCTCACCCTAATGAGTAAGGTTTTTAAGGCCAATGAAAAAGAATTATTAATGCAGTATTCAAGCCTGGGTGTAATTTATGGCTTATTAACCTTACCTTGCAGTTGCGGCAACCCTCTCCATTTCATCCCTCCTCCTGAGGGCGTAACTTGCTGGATCATTATTGGCTGCGGCAATTATCTCATTAGCTAAACACTCCTCTATTGGTCTTGGGTTATTGAAGGAGCATGCCCTAGCCCCCTCTGCAATCCACCTTATCGCTAAGTCAAGCCTCCTGGTTGGGCCAACATCAACTGAGACTGGGTAGGCTATACCACCGTATATGACCCTTGTAATCTCCTCCCTCGGCGCCACGTTAACCACAGCGTCAACAAATACCTGGACGGGATTCTTACCTGTGGCTACGTATATTATGTCGAAGGCCGTCTTAAGTATCTTATATGCCTTCTGCTTCTTCCCAGCATTCCTCCCAGGCTTCATGAGTTGATTCATCATTCTCTCAATTATCGGTATCATTGCCTTACCGAACTTCCTATTCTGGTACTTACCCTCAGTGTGGGGTAGTAGCATTGGTTTAAGGCACATGTACCTCCTTAGGCCTGGATCCCTAATGACCACGTCATTCACGTTCCATTTACCGAAGAGTAGAATCGGGCTACCGTCAAGGGCCTTAATATCCCTTGGACACTCCTCAATTATCTCTATGCCAGGCGCCAACTCCTCAACCCTAGTGGTCTTAGATAACTGCTGAGCCACAGTGGGGTTCATGCGTTGGGTTTTTAAAACTCCCGCGGTCATTAAATTTAATTAAATATCTTAAATTCTTAAAATAAATTGTGAAATCCATAGATAGGTTTTTAAACAAACCCTTGAAGGAGGTTTGTGAGTAAACTAAAGCTACTACTCATATCAGATCTCCATGGATCAGAGACAGCCTACAGGAAGTTAGCCAACGCTATTAAGTACTATAAGGTTGATGCAGTTGTGTTCGCAGGAGATCTGGCAGGCAAGGTCCTAGTACCCGTGATTAAGGTCGGTGACTCATACAGGATACCGTTGATTAATGAGGATAAGTTACTTAAGCCCAGTGAGGCTGAGGGTAAGATTAAGGAGTTAAGGGGTTCAGGTTACCATGTTAGGATAGTCACTGAGGAGGAGTATGAGAGGATGAGGAATGATAAGGATTACTTAAACAAAGTATTCAATGAAACCCTAACCAACGACATAGTGGAGTACCTCAACATAATTGATGAAAGGTATAGGCAGCAGGGAATTAAAATGTACATAATACCGGGTAACGATGACCCAGTTGATGTGATTAACGGCGTTAATAGTAGGCAGTGGAGTAGTATAATTCCATTCGATGAGAATACCGTTAACCTAAACAGTCATGTGCTAGTTGGCTTAGGGTACTCAAACATAACCCCATGGAGAACCCACAGGGAGTTGAGCGAAGAGGAGATGTATGAGAGGTTAAGTAAATTAATGAATAAGCTGGATAAGGGGGAGTACTCAAGGACAATATTGGTAGTTCACGTACCACCATATGGTACAGTAATAGACCAAGCACCAATGCTAACCAGCGACTTTAAGGTTGTTAGGAGGGGTGGGGAGGCTGTTCTAACCCATGTTGGTAGTACGAGCGTTAAGAGGATTATTGAGGAGTATAAACCATTAATGAGCCTGCACGGCCACATCCATGAGTCTGGTGGTGTTGATGCCATTAAGGTTGATGGAGTTAAGATACCTGTCTTCAACGCCGGCAGTGAATACCAGTATGGTGTACTCAGGGGAATTATAATAAGCATTGATGGTAGTAAGGTTAATTACATACCCGTAAGGGGTTAATTTAATCACAGTCATCAACAATGATAATGCCTGGAAGTTAATGGTAGACACATGCATTAAGACTGGGGGAATTAGATTAATCATTGAAAGATTTAGACGTGCGGGGTAGTGTTTATGCGTTAATAATCATTTATCTAAGGATCTGTGAATATTAGTGAATTAGGTGGCGACTTTGATTACTGCATACCTGATCATTGGATCCTGAATCATGTAGTAATCACCATTCTTAATTACAAAGCCCATTTTAATCAAGTTATTTAAGTTCCTAGACAGGGTAGCGTTCGTAGGCCTCCTACCAACCTTAGCTGTTACGTATCTATTCACATCAACCCACCTGGCCCTACCCAGGGTGGCTATGGCCTCCATTATATACTTGTAATACTGACTCCTATTGAATAACTCCTCAACCTCGCGCATAACCATCTTGGCACCCATCTCCTTAACCTCATAAATAGCATCAACACCCCTATCCAGGTAGAGCTTACCGAAGTAAACAAGCCAACCCACTATGCCGTCCAATTCATCCACAGCCTTGACTATGATTGAGTCATCAACGGATACATTCAATTCCTTAAACCCACGCTTGAGGAATTCAATGGACTGATCCCTAGTGAAGGGCTTAAGTTCAATACTTAGGTAGTATCTACCGTAAAGCTCCGAGGATGGGTCATCCATCCCCAGGAAGTCATGAAGGAGCCCAACCTCACTACCTGTTAGCACCAGTGTTATGTTACTAAGGTGATCGTAAGTATATGCTAGTATTGATCTAAGACCAATAGTGGAGTATCTGAGGTACTGGGCTTCATCAAAAACAAGCACAATCCTCCTACCAAGGCTGTTAAGCGCCTCGAGAATACTAGTAATAGTACCCCTAATCTCAGCCATGGAAAGTCTAACACCCACCGTACCCAGTGATAGGTTAATGCTGCTCAAGACCCCCCTAACCCTCTCACTAAGGCTCATTCTACTTAAGGCTATTCTCAACTCCTCGTATAATCTTTCACCTGGTATTTTCTTAGAAACCTCATCAAATAACTTCCTAACATCTATGAATACATAGTCAATGCCCATGGAATTTAGTACGGAAAGTATGAGACTAGACTTACCAACCCTTCTTAAACCTAAAACCAGAACAAGCCTTTCATTAATTCCCATCCTAAACCTTTCAATCTCCATCTCCCTATCAAACAATTCACTAAGCGACGTCTTGGGCTCTGTGCTGAATAACATAGTATCACCCCAGATACTAAGTATCACCCCCGGTACTTAAGCATTTAATGACTGAATTCCCAATGAATCAACAGAGCCACGAATTCAGGCTTCAAACTAGTCATGAAGACGTAAATAGGGAATTAATCTAGTAGGGGGCAGGATGGAATCGTTGCATTTTTAAGTTTACTTAATGGTTATTGTTCTCACTATCATAATTGCGAGCGGTATGTAGAATAATGGAGACGCCACGGCGCTAATAATCACTGGTACTATTGGTGATGCAGGGTTTGCCGCCTCTATTACTGATGCCGTGTATGCTAGGGCTGTAATAATGTACATTATTGGTGTTATCCAAGTACTGGTACTCACAGTCTTGTTTAACCTGTTTTGTAACGCCATTGATAATATGACTATTATGATTACTAGTATGAATAATGTCCTCACAATCATGGAGAGCAGCGTGAAGTAAACTAAGTCACCCACAGCACTTAAGAGTGCTGTGACTAGTATTAGGTAATCATTGATGGTTGGCCTATTCATTAACCTAGGTAATATTAATAAAGTTACTACCACTGTCACTGCATAATTTACGTATACGGTAATAGTCTTTAGGTTCACTATCATGTAGGCTATGGTAGCCCCGGGGCCCTTATAGGGTGATATTAAAAGCGCTACTATGGGTAATGTGGGTAAGTCTACCCAATCCCCCGGATTCAGTAGTAATGCCAGGAATAATGCCGCAATTAAGTACTTACTTATCCTATCCCTTATAGGTATTAGGGTTATTAATGCCATTAGTATGAACATTAGTGAATTCACACCCTCACTCAACACACCCACGGCATTGGCAATTGGATTATTCACATACCAGTAACCCAACTGAACCTGAGGTACTATTAACAGTAATCCGCTTATTGACCCAAAGAGAACCTCCAGATACACCACATTCATCATAGCCTCACTAAGAGTCACCATGATGGATCTACCCCAGGGATTACATGATTTAATAAACACCGATAGCGTGATTAACGGCGCCGTAAGGAGCGCCACCAGTGGGTTTACGAAGAATAAGGCGGTGGTTATTGAGGAGATGAGGGAGGCGTATATAATGCTGCATAGCCTTTCATTGGAAATCACGAATACGTATAATACGGTTACACCCAACTCCAATACTACCACTGATGCTGTTACGATTTGAGGCAGTGGTGTTGAAATCATGATGCTTATCCAAGCACAATGAACTTACCGTACATTCCTGAGGCAGCGTGACCCGGCACGAAGCAAATGTACCAGTACACGCCTGGTGTTGTGGCATTAAACTCAATAACGTAACCACTAATACTACTTGAGGATGCTGGTGTTAAGCCATTAACAAGTATTGATTGAGGCATCTGTGACCCTGGGAATGGTGGTGGATACTGGTCAGGTGTTATGGATGCTGAGTAGGGTGGCCCCTTGGATACTAAGCCAAAGCTATGCGGCAGGACACTAACATCAAGTACAGTTATCTTAACTGTAGCACCCTTGGGAACCACTATGGTTGGGTTAGTTAGGTTGAATACCTGGAATGAGAGGTAGTTGCTTGATGGACCAGCCAGAACCAGTATGTAGACTGTTGTTGAGTTAAACACTATAGTGTTATTAGATGATATAACCTTAACATTAGGCGGCATGTAGGACTCCAGTTGAGTAACTTGACTCGGGCTTAACGTCACAGGCCCCACTGGGGTTGATTGAAAGAATTGAACGTAAGGATTAAGTGAAACAGTGGAGGTTGTTGTGCTCGTTGAGGTAACAGTGGTTGTTGAAGTTGTTAAAGTAGTAGTACTCGTAGTAGTGGTTACTGTGGTTGTTGATGTGCTACTGGATACTGTTACTGCAGTTGACTTATGGGGCATGTAGAGGTAAAGCATGGGTATTAGGCCAACTATCACGGCTACAACAGCCACAAGTATAATGTAAACCACGGTCCTACTTACACCAGGCCTGGGATTAAACATGATTAACCACCTATACCACATTCACAGTGAATTGCGAGACCATGGCCCAATGACCTGGACCACAGTACTCAAGGCACCTAACTATTATAGGTTCAGGAATATTGAACACATACGTGAACACTGACACGTAATCCGGTGACACCTGGTACTGGAAGAGTAGGTTACCGTTCTCATCATAGGCGCCGAAGTCATGATTAACATCAACAGAGGTCATGAGGAACACCACTGGCTTCCCAGCTGGAACAGTTAAATTACTGGTGAACACTAGGCTACCATTGGGGGCTACTGTGTAGAAATGCCAATACCACTGCCCAGCAATCACCACAACAATCATAATCTTACCCTCATTCTGTAGAGGTAATAATTGCTGAATATCGCTCTGCAATGTGCTTGTACAGGCATTCTGATAATTACCCGGGGGTACTGTGGGGCATGCTGTCTTAAGGGCACTCATATTAACCCCTAGACCAGCCAGTGTGTTGCCGGTTACCACCTGTGGTGTGTATTGGAAGGTTATTACATTAGGTATTATTAATGCTACTATTACTAAAACAACCCAAATCTTCTCCAGCCTCTCTATCCTATGCCTATAGGCGGCGTACTCCTCATCACTCATATTCCTCTTAGCATTCCTAGCAACCCACACTATGAAGAATAGTGAAACTAAGAGTGCCGCAATGAATATACCGGCAATGGTATCTGGACCAAGCCCCACATTACCAGCGTATGTGGGTATAGTCATATCACCGATAATCATCACACTGCTTTAAGCCTTTTCCCGGTTTCCATACTGCAAGTAACAGACGTGTACGTGTTTTTAAGTAGACGCCATTAAATCACGACATGTCTATGGGTCAAGAAGTATCCAGCAGTATGGATCCTGAGACTAGGGCAGCTAGAGTATCACTTAAGTACTTATTCACATGGCTCGGTGTATTCCTTGCAGGTGGTTTACTTGGCTTAACCATGAGGAGTCAGCAAGCTAACTTGGTTAACGTTGGTGACTCAGCCTTCTACACTATGATGACTGTGCATGGTCAATTCATGTTCCTAGGCCTAGGCACCTTCGGTGCCTTTGGCCTAACCTGGTATGTGTTAGCTAAGGCGCTTAGGAGGGATCTTCACTACAGGTTCATTAACGTTATTTACTGGCTCCTAGTACTGGGGTTTGCATTAATAGGCATTAGTGGGCTTTACGGGAACTTTGGGGCTGGTTGGTACTTCCTATACCCCCTACCACTCTACTCTGTGCAAGACCAGTGGACTAATTGGAGTGTTGCAGCCTTCTCACTTGGGGAATTATTACTTGGATTAGCATTAATATTCTACTGTATTGAGGTCATAGCAGTCCTAGTTCAATGGGGTGGAGGCGGTGTTAGGTCATGGTCCTCCATTAAGAAGGGATTCATGGCTATGGCCAGGGGTATTGGACTTGATGGATTGGGTGTAGTTAAGGCTAATCCACATAGGCTTGACGCCTCAGTATTCCCATTAATAGCCAACGCCATTGATATGCTGGTTGCCACACCACCATTGGCAGCGCTACTACTGGTCATGTTCATTGGCTCCACCGTTAACCCTAACTTCGGCATTAACGTGGGGCTTGCCGATAACATGTTTTGGTTCTTCGGCCACCCAATAGTATACCAATTACTATTCCCGGCTGTTGCAGCACTGTATCTACTCTTCGAGCTAGGTAGCAATAGGGATTGGCTTGGATACACTGTTACCGGGGCTATTTGGGTACTGGCTACAGTCACGAATCTACTCGTATGGGTTCACCACCTATACCTATACCCATTTGAACCACTCCCAGTGAATTTAATGAGCCAGCTGTCAACAATGGGCATATCCATAGTGTCTGCTGTTTCAGTTTTCGCGTTATTAGCAATGATGTGGAGGAGTGGTATTAAGATGACTCCCCCATACATGTTCAGTCTAATCGCCATGTTCGCCTGGCTTGAGGCTGGTTACTCCGGTGTGGCTCAGGCTATTGTGGCATGGAACCTATACCTACATAATACCCTATGGGTCGTGGCTCACTTCCACACAATGGCGCTTTTAAACATAGCCATGGTGGCCATAGCCCTCATATACTACCTAGTGCCTAAGGCATACCCATGGGTTAACCTGTACGATAAGTGGAGTAAGGTTCACTTCTGGATGACCTTGGTGGGTGGGTTTGGGTTCGTTAACACGTGGTTCGCTGAGGGTGTGTTAGGTGTACCTAGGAGGTACGCCTACCACTACATGCTTACCGTGTACGGGATACCGGTGACAAACCTTGACTTAATCGGGGTAATCTTCGCAATAATACTTGGCATTGCCCAGGGGATCTTTGCCGTTAAACTATTCAATGAACTTGTGATTAAGCGCATTAGAATAATGGCTGAGCAGGAGGCTGAACGCATTGTGGCATCGGGTGGTCAATGATGGGGGATAATGTTAACCAAGGTAGGAGGAATTTCCTAAAAGTCCTAGTAACCCTAGCCGGTGTGGCGATGCTGGCAAGCGCCCTACCACCGGTGGTGGAGCAGATAATACCACCTGAAACCGGCCTCACATCATTCCCAAGACTACTGCTGGTGGATGAGAACGGTAACCCTGTTAAGGCCTCCCAAATACCCGTGAATACTCAAGTCATCCTATCATTTCCCTACCCCCTTAGTAATGAGCCTAATATGCTGCTTAATCTCGGCGACTCCTCTGGTAGGCCTGTGGAGGTTCCTCCCACTACTGTTGTTGTTCCTCAGACTGGTGCATCATATGAATTCCCAGGTGGAGTAGGTCCATATAAGTCAATTGTTGCATATAGTGGAATATGTCAGCACTTGGGTTGCCAAATGCCATTAATGAGCTTCTACCCAAATGCATCAAACTGTCAACCAGCAGCAACATCAGCCGGTAACCTTAAGGGTGTCATCCACTGCCTATGCCACGGATCCACATACGACCCATATAAGGGTGGTGCTGTGGTTACTGGGCCAACAGTAAGGCCTTTACCGGCTGTGGTTCTTGAATGGGATTCAAGCACTGATGAATTATACGCAGTGAAAATGATAGGACCAGTAATATACGGGCACCCAGGCTTCAACACACCCACAAACAACACAATAAACAACCCAATAGGGGACCTACAGGGTGGTAGTGCGGCTGGTTCAGTATCAACCATTGTTTCTAATCTAGGTAAGTTAACCCAGTGTTCAGGGTGATGGGTATGGGTCTTCGTGATGCAGTGAATAATGCTAGTAATAGGATTAGAAGCATTATAAATAGCGTTAGAGGCTTTAGTATTGAGAAGTGGCTTGAGGAGAGAACTAGGTTAAGTGAGTTACCGTTGGTTGGTGTTCCTGATTACATGCTTAGTTTAAGGTATTGGACCGGTGGCCTAGTGGCCTCAGCCTTCTTCTGGCAGGTGGTAACCGGTTTAATACTACTACTCTACTACCAGCCCAGTAATCCCTATGACTCAACCATGAGCCTAATAAACAACACGATATGGGGTAAGGTACTGCTGGCCTCTCACCTATACGGAGCCTATGTAATGATATTCCTAATGCTTGTTCACATGTTTAGGAACTACTTCGAGGGTTCTTATAAGAGGCCTAGGGAGCTTCAATGGTTCATTGGAGTAATAATGGGTGCAGTAACCTTCGGCATAGCCTTCTTCGGCTACTCACTCATCGGTGACACATTATCTGTCGATGGCGCTGATGTGGCTAAGGGTTTAATCCAAGGATTCCCAGGCGGCAGCACAATATTAACAATACTCTTCGGGACCGGTAGTGAGATTGAGCAGTATACCAGGGTCTTGGCCTGGCATATAATACTGGCAGCACTCCTAATGCTACTGCTCCTCCTTCACCTGGGTTTGGCTGAGCAGCATGGTATAATGCCAGACCCCAGGAGACATGGCTACAGGGCGCCGGCGCTTTACGATAAGTCTAAGGTACCGCCCTGGTGGCCTAGGAACTTCCTCTACACTGTGGCTATATTATTCTGGACATGGGGCTTCATAATACTGATACCATCAATACTACTAATGCTACCACCCAACTCAATACCAATACTCTTCTCACCACTACCTGGCCCACCACCAACAAGCCCACAGGCAGCCTCAATACCACCATACCCACTTTGGTTCTTCCTCTACGTCTACAAGATCGTTGACTTCGGAATACCGGCATTCTCAGGTACTCAGGGTGCGGCCGTGGCTGTTACGGTAGGTGGCATTATACCATTACTCTTCCTACTCCTACTACCGTTCCTAGACCGTAGTGATAAGCTTCATCCACTTGATAGAATAGGGTTCACCATAGTCATGGTTTGGCTGCTCGTCGTATGGTTAAGCCTATACTCTGTTCTAGGCGCATTAACACCAGGTGTTATTATACCGCCATCCATTGTGGCTTTAATAACACTACCACCCACAGTGGTGATAATAGGTGGTTTACTTGCTGTTAGGAGGATCTGGGTAAACCAGTTGAAGAGGTATAATGGCACGGTCACCGCGGGTACGGTCACTGATCTTAAGTCTAAGGCTAAGGAGATTGCTTTAAAGAGGGCTTACGCGACACTAGCCTTAATTGTTCTCACAGCCGTTGAGATAGCGATAATGGCTGTATTCTGGCGTATTGCACCATACCTAACCCCCAAGGATTCCCAGGTGGCTGGGGCATTGGTTGGCGTGGGCTTAATAGTGTTTGGTGAGGTAATTGCCCTCTACCGCTACATAGCTTACCCACCTAAGGTGACTGAATGAACCTATGGCTAGCCTACTTCACTTACGGTGGGGCAGCTGGAATGGTGTTAACCATAGCCGTAACACTACGCTTCTACAAGAACTTCATATTAAAGAATGAATTAAACCTGCATAGGTTACTATGGATCCTATACATATTAGTCTCAATGAGCCTAATGTATGGTTTAGCCCTCTACTACCTGTTGAATAAATCCATGTACTCATTGTTCACCGCCATTTTAGTCTCCAACGTGACCATGGTCTCTTGGCTTATTCTAATCACCACGGGCAGTGGTGGTAAACGCAACGTGTATTCGCCATTTGTTAATGCATTGGTTACTGGGTTGATTCTAATTGCAGAGTACCTAATGAGCCTAACATACGCCTACCTAACTGGGGTTACTAGGATGTTACCTGTGAATGCGTTGAATTCACCGTGGTTCACAATACCAATGACCATGGAGGCATTGTTAAGCTACACACTAATTAAGCCCAGGAACATAATTGGTAGGTTAGCCCCAGTCCTAATACTAAACATGGTGTTTAACCCATTATCATTCAACTTCAGTTATTGGCCAGCATTAAGCATATATGCCTCAGCGGTATTAATGACGATAGCCGTAGTGGTTATCCTTGATTACATGTATAGGAAAAGCATACTAACCCACTGGGATCTCGTCTTCTCATTGGGTTCAGTAACCATGATGGGCATCATGATGCTTATTCAATTCCTTGGACTACTAAACAACACCTACTGGCGGTACTACGGGTTATCACTATTAGTCGATATGGCATTCTACCTATACATGTACGTGCACTCTGAGGTTAATCCAAGGCCACTAGCCTGGATAACCAAACCCTATTCATTAACAGCACTACTGCTACTAGTATTCATATCCGAGGCTCTCATGGGTGGTGTCGTATCTATTCAAGCTGGTTGGTTGAACCCTATTGGTGTTGCTAGACTCCTTAGTATTAATAATTCACTGGGCGCATTAATAATAAACCTAATAACCCTAACCTCAGCATTAACACTATCACCAGGCTTTCTAATAATGATGGGTGCGGAGATGGGTTGGCTGGTATTAAGTAGGTTTAGGGAGCTTAAGCACCTTGAGAATAAGGTTAGGTTCATGCTCATGTTCCTGGCATACTGGTTATACACAGTCTACGTACCCAGCTTCCTACCAAGCTGGTTAATCAAGTACCCGTACCTATACTGGAGCATGGGTCTGGGTACAGCTGGCCCACTGTCTCCAATGCTACTTACCGCAATAATAGGCACATACGTTATTAATGCAGTGTTATCGTTATTATTCGGCTCCAGGCAATTATGCTCCGTAACCTGTTCAGCATCCTACATGTGGCAGGGCACATTCTACAATAAGTTGAAGACTAGCCCCATGAACCCATTAAGGGGTAGTAGACGTGGGTTAATTCACAGTGTTAGGATAATTAATGCAGTGTTAATATACGGTGCCTTGGGTGTTTTAGCATACTTGTCATTAATGGATCAATTAGGCCACTTGAGGTTTTACATTAATGGGGAAGACCCATTAATCTTCCTTTACCTACTCCTCTTCGGCTTCCTATGGTACATTTCCTTCGCACTGGCCCCAATACTGGGTACGTATAATTGCGTAACCTACGGCTGGTGCCACTGGGGCTTATTCAACCAGGCTGTGGGTAGGTTGGGGTTGTTTAAACTAGTGGTTAAGGATCCTGGATTATGCATCGAATGCAAGACTAAGGACTGCGCCAAGGCATGCCCAGTGGGTAACTCCAATATGCCTGGAAGCTTCATTAAGAAGGGTTACTATAAGTCATCAACATGCATTGGTGTTGGCGACTGCGTTGAGGCATGCCCATACAACAACATAATTTTCTACGATGCAAGAGCATACTTTAAGAATAAACTTACCCTAAGGCCCCTAAGGGTATTACTCAAGAAGCCATCGACTGATTACCAGTAATTACCCAATGCCGAATAAGGATGAATTTTGAGATATCAACCTAAAGGTATTTAATGGATGCTGGATGAGAACCATGGTGTATCACGTTATGGTAATTACATGGGTGAGTACAGTGAAATGATTAATAACTAGGATTACTGGGTAATACCCTTGGTGAATCATTAATGGGTAATGCGATAAACCACCTAGGTATTACTATGATGAGGGGTATAGGGAGTTAAGCTGTACGTAAACTGGTGGTGATGATTCATGGAGGATTATTAACAATGTTAATGAAGCAATATTGGTTGTTTAATGAGGAAATAATAATCCTAAATGAGTAAAGGGTAGTTTAATCACAGTCTCTCAACAACTAGTGCAGTGGCTCCCCCAGTGCCGTGGCATAGGGCAGCAACACCGATTCTACCACCAGTGTGCTCAAGGCCGGTTAACAGGGTAGTCACTATCCTAGCCCCACTGGCGCCTAGGGGGTGGCCGATGGCTATTGCGCCACCGAATATGTTCATCTTATCGTACGGTACACCAAGCCTCTTATTAACCAGTACGTTAACCACTGCGAAGGCTTCATTAACCTCAAAGTAGTCAACGGAGTTAATGCTTAGGTTGAGTTTCCTAAGTACCTTATCTATAACGTACGTCGGCGCCTCGGTGAACCTCCTTGGCTCAATCATGTACCATGCGTAACCAAGTATCTTAGCCACTGGCCTTAACCCCATTTCCTTGGCCTTATCCATTGTTGTTAATAATAATGCCGCAGCCCCGTCGCTCAACTGCGATGAGTTACCGGCTGTGTGGAATCCATTTGGGGTGAAGGCTGGTTTAAGGGCCTTAAGCTTCTCTAGGCTTGTATCAGGCCTTATTCCCTCATCGTGATCAAGCTTAACCCTCTCACCCTCTATTGTTGTGTCTATTGGCTCAATCTCCTTGAATAACTTACCCTCAGTGGCCTTAACAGCCCTCATGTGGCTCATGTAGGCGTAATTATCTAACTCATCCCTAGTTAACTCATTCTCCTTAGCCACTAAGTCAGCCTCCTGCCCCATAATCATCATTGTTACTGGATCTATTAAACCATCGTAAACCATTAGGTCTATTGGTTGAATAGTCTTAGCTATGAAGTGCTTAACACCCCACCTATACTCGCTGGGTAATGCTATTGGTTGAGTACTCATTGAGTCAACACCCCCAGCAATAATAAGTGATGCATCACCAAGCACTAATTCCCTGTAAGCATCAATAATTGCCTGCATACCTGATGAACAAACCCTATTAACCGTATAGGCACTGACTGAATTCGGTAAACCAGCCAGTAATGCTGCGTAGCGGGAAATATTCTGCCCCATCCCACCCTGTAATGTTGAGCCGAATATAACCTCATCAATCATACTTGAATCAACCTTAGTCCTCCTTAATAATGCCCTTATCGACTCAGCAGCCAAGTGAGGTGATTTAACACTCTTAAGTGAACCACCGAACTTACCTATGGGGGTCCTCACATACCCCACTATCACAACTTCATTACTCATAATGCCTAACGTTCACGTTAAGTGTTTAAAAATATTAAGCCTACGTTACTTGGTTTAACATTACCTACGGTTTTTAAATCATTGAACATTAATTGCATATTACCGAGCAAAGGTTATTAGCCTTAACCCATGCCTAAACATTAAGCCTAGTATTCCAATGAATGAAATACTTTTATACACCTAATAGTGGGCGTCTTCGGTGATTCTTATCTGGGTCAGGAGTATGCTGTCACCCCATGGGAGGTTAAGGGTAAGGTGGATTACTTAAGGTTAGCTAAAGAATTCGGGGTTCAATTATTAACTGAGGATGACTTAAACCTACTTAAGGATTTAACAAGTGGCGATGTACATTACTTAATCAGGAGGGGCTTCTTCTATGCGCATAGGGGGTTTAGGGAGATATTGAATAGGGCTAAGCTGGGTGAGTCATGGGCCCTATACAATGGTAGGGGCCCAAGCGGTGACCTCCACGTTGGTCACCTGGTGCCTTGGATACTTACTAAGTGGTTTGTGGATAAGTTTAATGTACAGTACTTCTTTGAACTCACTGATGATGAGAAATTCCTGGTTAGGGAGGGTTACACGCTTGAGGAGACTAATAGGTTGGCTTACGATAATGCCCTAAGCCTAATAGCCCTCGGCTTCACGCCTGATAAGTTACACATAATCGTGGATTCCGATGATATTAAGTACCTCTATAAGATAGCCGTTAAGGTTGCTAAGAAGCTCACCTTATCCACTGTTAAGAATACCTTCGGCTTCACTGATTCAAACAACATTGGTGCCGCCTTCTTCCCAGCCATTGAAATAGCCGTAGCCTTCCTGCCAACTGAATTATTCGGTAAGGAAACCCCAGTATTAATACCAACCGCCATAGACCAGGACCCGTACTTCAGGCTTGCTAGGGATGTTGCTGAATCCCTCAATTACCCTAAGCCAGCCACATTATACAGTAAATTCCTCCCAGGATTAACCGGTGAGGATAAGATGAGTGCCTCCAACCCAGACTCAGCACTCTACGTTAATGATGATGAAAGGGAAGTTAGGAGGAAGATAATGAACGCCTTCACCGGTGGTCAACCAACAGTTGAGCTTCAACGTAGATTAGGCGGTAACCCGGATTCATGCCCAGTCTACAAGTATCACATGCTCATTGATGAAAATGATGAGGCAGTTAAGAAGATTTACGACGACTGCAGGGGTGGTAGGCTCCTCTGCGGGGAATGTAAGCTAATGCTTTATGATAAGGTTAAGTCATTCCTAAGTAGGCATAGGGAGTTGAGGGAGAGGGCTAGGGATAAGGTTAATGACTACAGGGTGTCCGTTAAATTCAAGTGAAGGAATGCATTAAAATAACTGCACTGTGCTCTAATCCATGAGGGTTTACGCATCCAAATTCTCCTCAGGTATACCGCTTGGTGGCTTAGGCACGGGTTCGATTGAGATTTGGCCTGATGGATCCTTTAAGGAATGGTTAATATTCAATAATAGGAAGTGGAGTAACTACGGTGAACCGGAGTTCTACGTTAATGACTCAGACCTAGCCTTCATGATTAGGATAGCCCCAGAGGGTTCTGAACCATTGGTTAGGCTACTTAAAACAGGCTTCTGGGTTGAGACTGACCAGGACTTAACCTACAGGGGATGTGGGCCAAGCGCCGTGATTCACCCATATCACATGCCTTGGTTTAGGCCAGTTAGGGAAATTGAATTCACGGGTAAGCCACCCATGGCTATACTCAAGTTCATAGACCCCTCCCTGGAGGAGCATGGGGTTGGCGTGGAATTGGAGGCCTTTGGATCATTAATACCGGGTAACGTTAATGACTCAGCGATACCAGCTGCCTTCCTTAAATTCAACCTAGTGAATAAGGGGAGGACCACAGTGGAGTTATCATTAATGGGCGTTATGAGGAATCCGCATAGGATTAATGAGGGCGCCGGTGTTGTTAATAAGTTAATCGAGGGGGAGGGTTATAGTGGGGTTAGCTTCAATGGGTTAAGTATCCCGAAGACCCACGGTATGTTTAATGGCGAATTAGCGTTAGTTATAATGGGTGGATTCGACTCAGCTGCGACGCTTAGGTTGAATCAGAGGAATAGGGGTGAGTTCATTAATGCGTTAAGGCGGTTAATGGTTGATTTCAGGGGTGATGGATTATTAAGCGGTGTTACTAATGATGAGGCGTATGGTGTTGACTTATACTCAGCCCTAACTAAGAGTATTAGACTTAAGCCCGGTGAATCAGCATCAATAGTATTCATTATTGCATGGTATTACCCTAACCACATTGATAATGATGGTGAATTAATCGGCCACTACTACGAGAACCTATTCAGGAACATTAAGGGGGTATTGGATTACTCGGTTAAGAACTTTAATAGGCTTTACAGTGATGTTAAGGATTTCGTGAACTCACTCTACGATACTAATTACGATGAGTGGATAATTGACTTAGCATCATCTCAATTAACCACGTTACCTAAATCAACCTGGCTAACTAAAGACGGGTACTTCGCTATTTGGGAGGGTGGACCAGGATGCTGCGGCTTAACAACACTTGACGTTGCATTATGGGGTATTGTTGGTGTTGCCCTACTCTACCCCGATCTAGCAGTTAAGGTTAGTCGCCAATTCTCAGGGTTCATTCTTAAGCCTGGAATGTCACCATTCTATGAATTGTTTGCATTAGCCTTCCCTGAGAACATGAGATTATATAGGGAGGCTTTAGCCAAGGACCCAACTATACAGCATGATGTTGAGAAATTCAGAAGCACAGTAAGGGCAATAGTTGAGAAGACTGGGCTTGATCCAACGGGCAGGGTGCCTCATGCCTTCAGGGCCAGTGAAAGCAGTGTTGATGGGTACGATAGGAATGATTTAATGCCTGAATTCATACTACTAAGCCTACTCAACTACTACTGGACTGGGGATTCATTATTCCTTAGGGATATTTGGGGAAGCGTAAAGACTGTTATTGAAGCTATGTTAAGGCAGCATAATGAAGCCAAGTTAAACCTACCATACCATACTCCACCATCTGGTTATGAAGGCTCCTCACAGGTGGCTAATGAGCTTGGGAGGGGTTAGATGAGGGATGTAATGAGGCTACTTTTCAGTGGACCAATGTACTTCCACACAACCGTTAATACGTTTGATACAATGAGCCTACTGGGTATCGCAACATTCACCTCAGACCTATGGATAGCTGCATTAAAGGCTACTTTAAGCATAGCCAATGAGGCTGGGGATGAGGCCTACGCCAATAAGTTAAGTGAAGTCTTTAACATCGCCTTAAGTAACTTCATTAAATACCTGTGGAATGGCGAGTACTTCGACCTATGGTTCGACCCTGTAAGTGGCCTTAGGGATAATGCAGTAATGACCGCTGGCTTAACCGGAGAATGGTACCTCAGGGTTCTCTTAGGCTTAGATTACGCCGTGGATAAGGATAAGGTAGTCTCAATGTTAAGGGCAATATACAGGAATAACTTTAAGAAGGGTGAAGGCTTAATTAACGCCTCATACCCAGGTAAGCCTAGGCCATCACTGGTCGGTGACTTAAAGTACTTCAACAGTACTGGAATACCGTATAGTGTTGGTGGACAAATGGATACACCTTGGACTGGTATAGAGATACCTGTTGCAATACACATGATATGGGAGGGATTGGTTAACGAGGGCTTAGAAATACTGCGTAGTGTTCATGATAGGTATATTGATTACGGATTATACTGGAACCACGTTGAGTGTGATGGCCATTACTTTAGGCCATTGGTATCACTTGATATACCCAATGCCCTAGCTGGATTCAGGTACATTGGGAGGGATAAGTCAATAACAGTAAACCCAAGAATTAAGACACCCATTAGGGGACCTGTGCTTGCACCTGGGTCAGTTATGACACTGGACTACGGTGAACATGAGGTTAAGTTAACCGGTAGGATTGGTGAAGTGGAGGTTAGTAAAATAACGCTTAGTGGTTTCATGGGTAAGTCCATTAGGGTCTTCTACAATGGCGTTGAGGTTAAGGCAGTAGTGAACATTGAGGACGGCCACGTCTCAGTAATTTTAGATAACCCTGTGAAGCTTAGTAGGGGAGGCACATTAACTATAATTGGGTATTAGTGAATCCTTAAGTGAATCCTAATACCAGCCCTCTTAACCCTAACGTATTCATCAGTCTCCCTAATCCTCCTAACGAATAATTCAACAATAGGCCTAAGCCTCTTAACCTCACTCACTGGTACAGTACCCCATTGGGGACAGTACTTATCAACCACAACACCGTAATCATCATCGTAGTTAAGTGGGTAAAGCCTACAACCCACCGGCCTATTCTCATAAATCCTACACTTCTTACTGGCCTCATCGAAGAACACGCAGTGACCATTAATATTCTTAAGCCTCCATACCCCATATTCCTCATCAAACTCAGCGAAGTAATTGAGACTATAGCCTAACTGCTCAATCCTCTCAATATCCTCAGGCAGCAGCTCCATCCTAGTGTTCACGCAGCATAATCCACAGAGCGTGCACTTGAATGAGACCTCAACGTACTTTAAATCCTTGAAGACGTTACTCATGCAGTTAAGTAAAGCCCACCACACTTTAAATAACTTAACCCGATTTGAATTATGTTTGAGTTAATTAGGGGCTTAACCATTGTTGACTAGGAGACGTTGCAAGGTAAGTTTAAGGAAAGACTTAAATACTGGGATCTTAATGGTGATATTCGTGCCTAAGAAGAGGAAAAACAGGGGGAGACATAAGGGAGATAAGGGTAAGGAGTCGATAGTTTACTGCGATAATTGCGGTAAAATGATACCTAGGTCAAAGGCAGTTAGGGTAACTGTACCCTACTCACCAATACCGACTGACTTAGCTAAGGAGCTTGAGAAACAGGGGGCGATAGTGCCAAGGTACTACATTACCAAGACCTACTGCGTCAACTGCGCAATCTACCTTGGGATAATTAAGGTTAGGTCTGAGGATGAGAGGAAGAGTAAGAAGCCAATACTAAGGGGGCAACAGAGGCCGCAAAGGCAATTACCAGTGGCAGCCTCAGCGGCTGCTGCACCAGCGGCATCAACAGCATCACCAACTCAACCAACTGAAGGTAATGCGCAGGCTGAGTCAAATAATAAGCCAAGTGAGAATACTAGTCAAAGCACCTCGAAGTAAGGGCAGTAAGCTTAAGCAACGTAATCACTAGGTATTGTTAATTCATGGAAAAACTTATAAACCATAATGGACTTGGCGTTTAAAGGGCCCGTAGTCTAGCTTGGTTAGGATGCCCGCCTGACGATGCATGGCATCAGATCGCGGGAGATCCCGGGTTCAAGTCCCGGCGGGCCCACTATTTGGTTTAGAATAATGCTTAAATAATGCTTAAGCTTGAAGGCAATATAATGAGAATAAACATGCATTTAATCATAGTGATAGCATTAGCGTTAGTGCTAATAATTGAACTCCTACTAGCCATCGGTAACATTAGTAGGAGCTACGTAGACATTAGAAGTAGCTACATTAACCTAAAGATTAATTACACATCCCTTAAGTCAACGTATAATGCATTAAAGCTAAATTACTCAATAATAAGCACTAACTTCACTTCATTGAGGGGTAGCTTCATGAATTTAACAAGGCAATATAACATACTCCTCACTAAATATAATTTAACAATACGAATATACTATAATGTTAATACTAAATATAATGAATGCATTAATGCAACAAACATGCTTAATGCTAGGATAATTAATTATACTAATATAATCAATGAATTATATATTAATTTAACTGAATCAAGTAATAGAATTAAGTCATTAACCAATTCCCTAAACATCTGTAACTCAACCTTAGCAACGCTCACCAGTAACTATATGAATAAGACTAAGGCATTATCGAACTATATCGCAAACCTATACAGGAATTACACTGCATTAAGCATGAAGTATGATTCATTGAAGAATAACTACACTAGGTTAATGATTACTCTTGAGGAATATAATAATACATTACTTAAACTCAATAATACGGTTAATTACTTAGCATCAGGTGGCTATGTTTATGAGTATGGATCCACGAACCTTGGATCATCATGCAGTATGCTAATAATGAATAATGGCGGCGGCTTAGGTACTATTAAGGTGATGATTAATTCATCAGTAAGTGTAGCTGATAAGATATTAAGTTACGGTAATCCGATTATGTTAATAATAGATATACCGGTGACTCAAGGCAACCCTATCCTAGCTGTGTTGGGGACTATTAGTATACAGAATGGTGTAATAGTGCTGGCATCTAATATAACTATTAATAATTACGGTAATGGGAGTATTGAGTTAGTGAACCCAATAAACATAATAAGTAGTTTCACGGTCGTCGACACTGTTATTCTCCCCAGTAAACCATACTACGTGGGTACGCTTACAATAACTTCATATGATTCATCTAAGCCCTTCGCCTTTAACCTACTCTACTCGCTTCAGAATCAGAATGCGGTATCAACGTTATGCATCATTAAGGTTAAAGGCACTGGTTAAGAGGCCTCAGTGACCTCACCGTAATCCATGGGCATAGTATCACTCTCTGTTAACTCTATTTCAACCGCTAATTCCGTTAACTCATTGTACTTACCATATGTCTTAACTATGGAGAGTATTGATAATGCTGATAGTAGTAGGAATACTCCACTGAAGGCTATTCCAATATTTGATACTATTATTACGTAGCCATTATTGAAGTATATACTTATGGGTAATGGAATCACCAGTAGTAGGCCTAAGGCCAGTAGTGAACTTGGGATGAGTAACTTGAATAAGGTATTATTACCATTGAATACATTATTAGTTTCCTTACTGTAGATTAACCTAGTTACCGCCAGTATGATCAACCCAACTACCGCAGATACTACTGATAATTCGAAGAATAAGTGATACAATTTATTAAGGGATAATGTTACGAAGATTACACCATTAGGATTATCATTTATCACTATTGAACTTAAGGGCAGGGTTAACGTTAATTGTGTTGAGAACCCCTTATCAAAGGCTATGAATGTTGAGAAACCAATGCTGGTGAAGTATATGAAAATAAGCAACGCCACTGCAGCAGCATACACTATCATAATAATGTTTAACCTATTCATTAATGCTACAAGTTAATTAACTGATTTATAAGTATTCAGCCATTAAGTTCACATCTGATCTTCAGAATGAGTATACTTCATAGATTTAAGTTACTTACCTAGTGCTTAAAGCCTCATTGATTGCGACCAGTGATGATATTACCCATTGAACCATTAAACATGAATCACAGGTTAACGAGGAATAACCCATATAACCCCTAAAGGTGAGGGGAATGCTTAATTAGGAGGGATTCTTGAACAGCCTGGAAGCCTATGCTCCTATATGCTCTTAAGGCTGGTTCATTATCCTCATCAACGTGAAGCATTGCCATTGCTCCGCTTGCTAAGGCATCCTTAACTATTGCTGACACCACGGACTTGGCTAACCCCATGTTCCTGTATTCGGGTAAAGTAACAACATCACCAATAACCCATAATTCAGGTAACTTAATGTAAGTACCCCCCAGTGAAACCAGTCTATTACCTTTAAATGCTCCGTAGTAATGCCAGTGTGGTGAAGTGAGTCTTGCCTCGGCCTCAGCCTTACTCATCTTAATAATCCCAGTGAACTCATCTACATCCCGTAGGTTAAGTCTCCTAACACTATGCCTACTGTACTCCCTAAACGTATCGCTACTGCAAACCATTGTTAGAAGCCTTGAAACCTCAACACCCCCATTCATGCTTAGTCCCTTAATAAGATTCATTACAACCTCCTGTTTAGTTAATGCATGTATTACCACGCTTCCAAGGCTTCTAACATCAATTGGTATTTCATCCACGTTACCAAACACATGCATTGATGACACGTAACCCCTCCAGAGAAGTACGTAACCGGTTATCCTACTTCCACTTAAGTTAAGGTATAGTTCAGTGTACTCGGGGTAATATAATATATTATACATTAGATACACGTATTGAATAGGGTTCTCTAGGTAATGCCTCTTCAATACGCTTAATAGGCTCCTATTAAGTGCATTAAAGAGACTAAGCATGAATACTTGCATTAATCCAGTGTTCAGCATGTTTAAATAGTTAATCACCTTTAAGGCATCAACACTCATTAAAGTAAACATAAAGCCTCCAGTTAACCCCTACCAGTACTGGGTGAATAATGCCTTATGCTGCTCAATCATTTTATTAAAGTACTTAACCACACCTGCATCAGTCCTAGTGGGATCCTCAATTCTAATTGAATCCACACCATTACTTACCATGGCTAAGGCCCTTGAACCCTGTTTAATAACATCAGAATTATAACCACCCTCTAGGACATAAACTGAACCCCCGGTAACACCCTCATTAATGAGCCTTCTAATCATGAGGAATACCTCAATGTAACTGTTTAGGCTTAGGTTAAGGTTAGTTAATGGATCGAGATAATGTGCGTCAAAGCCCAGTGACACCACTACGTAATCTGGCTTATATTCCCTTAATGCATTCTCAATTGGCCTTAAGATAATCTTATATAAATCATCACCAGTCATTGGTGGTAATGGTATATTCATGTTAAAGCCCTCCCCATCACCCACCCCAGTCTCATTAACATAACCAGTACCCGGGTAAAGTGTTCTTGGATCCTGGTGAGTACTAATGTAGAAGACCCTGGATGTGTTGTAGAATATTTCCTGTGTACCATTACCATGATGCGCATCAATATCCAGTACAGCAACCCTAGAGGCCCCACCCTTAAGTAGTAGACTACTGATTATTGCGGCGTTATTAAGTATGCAGAATCCCTGCGTTGAAGCCATGAGTGCCCTACCCCTGAATCCAGCATGATGACCAGGGGGCCTTAAGGGTAGGTAAACGTACCTTACACCTGACTTAAGTAGATTAACCGCTGTGGCTAAGGCGTTAACACTGGAGTTTAAGGCGTCGCAAGTACCCTTGGATACATAGGTGTCTTGGTCAAGCCACCCCCCAGTTGCGCAAAGTGATGTAACGTACTCAACGTAATGGTACTCGTGAACAAGCCCAGCTGTTTCAATTAAATCAACATTAACCATGGGTTTAATCACCTTAGCTAACCCACTTAATCCACTTAACGCGCTCAATACCCTATTAGGGGACTCAGGATGATTCGAAGGCGTCTCATGCCTTAAATAACCCTCATCATGCACAGTCACCAGCATTAGCCTTAAATTAATTAAGTGGATTATAAATTTTAGTACCTAGATTAATCCATAATGCAACCTACTTCCTTTAAACTAATGGGAGATTCAATAAAAATTAACACACCAGTCTTAAATTATGGAGGTGAGTGGCTTGAGGAGCGAGATTAATAGGCTGCTTCAAAGTGAGTTAGATGATGTCGACGGCATCATTGCAGTAGCCCTAGTGAGTACTAATGGCTTACCCCTTGGTTTCGTACAGAGGGGGAACTTAAACATAAGTAGTGTTGACTTGTCATTATTTTCAACATTAATGACGAATGTGATTAATCGTATTAGGAGGATTAACCCGGATAGTTGGTTCATTAATTTTAAGCATAGGGTAGTCATAATTAATGGTGACCAATACTCAGTAATAATAATTAATAACAATGACTTAAGCATAATCGCTGTCTTCGAGAATTACGTAGACATTAACATACTCACATACAGGTTAATTAATGACTTGGACTTACTGAGTAATCTGATTTCAGGACCATTAGGCAAGTGAGTTAAATTAATGTTATTAATTTTAATAGGCCTACGGATTTAACACTATGGTTGAGTCCTATAGGGGTATACTGGAGGAGATGATTAATGATAAAGTTCACGGCGCCTCATGGTACTTCCTTAAGTTAGCTGATTTAATTGAAGCTGGATATAGGGAGGGGGTTAATGTTGAGTCAATGATTCATGATATTAGCATGATTAGGCCAGGCATGGCTCCGCTTGAAAACATTGCTGAACTACTTAACCAGGTTAATCCAGTAAAGTTAGCTAGGGCTATTAAGGCTTACTGGAGGGAGGCTGGGGAGGGTATTAGGGTTAATTCACTTGCCCTTAAGGGTAAGGTTAAGGCAATGGTCACCATTAGTTACTCATCTAACGCCAGACTACTAGCAGAGTCAGTGGGGGCTAGGGTGATTGCCCTTGAGTCTAATCCAGGTGGGGAGGGTAGGATGTGGGGTAGTCATGGTGGTTTAATAATACCTGACTTAGCGATGTCTCACTTCATTACTAATGCTGATGCCCTAGTGATGGGTGGTGATGGGTTGTATGAGGGTTTCATCGTTAATAAAATAGGTTCATTACCCTTAGTGTTAACAGCAAGGTACTTCGGTAAACCCGTAATCATTGTACTTGAGTCCTTTAAGGCACGTAAGTCTAAGCCAGTGACTATGCATCGAATTAACGTAAATGGTATTGAAGTACCCTTGTTTGATGAAATACCACTGAACCTAGTGGATACCCTGGTGACTGATGTGGGTGTATTCACAAGCATTAATGTGGATTATATTGCCGGTAAGTTTAAGGAGAAATTACTGAAGTACATTTAATCCACTATACGCAGCCTCAACAATGCAATCACGCCTTTGCAGTGGGTCTACCCACAGCCAGGTAAACAACACCCGGGGGTGGGTTTCTCCAATCCTTAATCATGTGCCTTGAATCCACTACGGCAATACTGCTTAAGCCTGTTAATTGAATAATCCTACTTAACGTTAACCCACCGTAATCACTGTGATCTGTTGCTATCACCACTATGTTAGCCCCCTTTAACGCATCCTCAATACTGTTAGTTAACCTAATCCCCCATTCCTCAAGGGTTTTATCGAATTTAACGTATGGATCATGAACAATAATATCCATTGAACCCCTTAGGTAATTAATTATGTCGTATGATGGACTAAGCCTAGTGTCATCAACATTACCCCTAAAGGCTAAACCCAACACAGCCACCCTAGGCCTACTAACCCCTAATTCACCCGCAGCAGTCTTAATCAACTCAGCCACATAAGCGGGCGCATACTCATTAATACCCCTGGCTGTTTGAACAAGCTTCATGTTGAAGCCAGCCCTCTCAGCAGCATACATTAGGAAGTAGGGGTACACTGGTATGCATGATCCACCAACCCCTGGGCCAGGCTTATGAATATTAGAGTAGGGTTGACTATTAGCCGCCTCCCTTATCTCATCGAAATCTAATCCAAGTAACCTAGCTAATTGGGCAAGCTCATTAGCCAACGCTATGTTCACGTCCCTATAAGCACCCTCCGCAAGCTTCTCAAACTCAGCGGCTGTTGGATTGGATAAAATTAAGGTACCCTTCCTAGCTATGGCACCGTATAATGTGGACGCAACCCTGCTACTAATGGGTCCAACACCACCAATAACCTTAGGATAACGCTCCTCAATATCAGCAATAGCCCTACCAACGTAGATGCGTTCAGGCGAGTAGGCTAATGCATAATCCCTCTCAACCCTTAATCCACTAATCCTCTCCAGGATGGGTAAGGCAACATCCATTGTTGTGCCAGGGGGAACAGAGGACTCTATTATGACTAAGTCACCGACCTTAAGCCCCCTGGCAATATTCTCTATTGAAGCCTTAAAGGAATCGAAGATTGGTCTCTTATCCTTACCTAAGTAAACTGGGACAGTAACAATCTTCACATTACTTAACCTCGATGCCTCAACACCATCAGTGGTGTAGCTTATCCTATCCTTAAGCCTCCTCAACTCCTCCTCAACCTGCCTATCACTTAACTTAAGTTCACAGGCATCCAGTTTCTTAATCTTCTCAGCATCAACATCAACACCAATAACCCTGGCACCAGCCCTAAGCCATACGGCAGCAATGGCAGTACCTACGTAACCCATGCCGTAAACGGATACGGTTAATGAACCACTCCTCAAGGCATTAACTAAATCCTCATTACTCATCAACAATAGATTAAGATTACCCATAATTCACCACTAACCCCAGGGCCTTATTAATTTTGGGTTCCTGGAAAGAAGCAGGCATCATTAAGGAATTGCTTCAGTAAAGCATAAAAACAACACCATGCTGAACATTAACAAGCCCCGGTAGCTCAGCCTGGTCGGAGCGCCCGCCTCGTAAGCAAACACTGAGTAAGCGGGAGGTCCCGGGTTCGAATCCCGGCCGGGGCTTCAGCGTCTTTTCATTAATCCATGGAAACTTGAAACTACTATGAATGATTCACGGCTTAGTTACTTCACTCTAATTCTTAAGTAATTAGGCTGAGTGCACTATTATTGATTTAATATGATCCTACTAGGGTTATTTTCATCTTTATGGATTTCAATACTGATTCAGCGTAAAAATGTATTTAAACTAAGTTATTGGGGTTAAGTATGGTAGTAATGTCGTTTAACCTGGTGATATCCACGGGTAGGGGTGTTGAGGGTAAGTGTATAGCTGAGTTGAGGAGGGTGGGTGAGTTGCTTTCCGTTAATGTTAGGACATTCTTCACGGGCTTTGATGGATTACTAACGGGTAGGGTGGATATGGATCCAGTGGGGTTTAGTAATAGTTTAAGGGAGTTGGTTACCAGTAATGCCTTTGTACCAAGGTTCATACTTAAGGTTGTGCCCATTCAGGAGGTGGTTAAGACTAATGTGGATGAGATTGTTAGTAAGGCTGTCCAAATGGGTAATTCCATGATTGCTGAGGGGGAAACTTATAAGATAGAGGTTAGGAGGAGGGGTGTACTCTTTGATAGAATGGCTATTATAGATAAGGCGGCACCGCAGATATTAAGGAAGGTTAAGTTGGAAAATCCTGATAAGGTGATTCAAATAGAGGTGTTCCCATCGAAAACTGGTATAGCTGTGATAAGGGAGAGTGATATTTTCAGTCTACTTAAAGTAACAATAAGTGGTCAACATTAATTAGCCTCACTTTGAATAATGGGTTTACCCAACACCCTCTCCTTAAGGAACTCCTCAAGGTTAAGTGGCTTAACATGCTCAGGTGTTGTTATTATAATTCTCCTCTCACCCATGAAGTTAACCTCCAGTACAAGGGCCCTCCCCCTCCAGCCAATTAATGTTCCAACCCTACCCTGATACCTCTTATGCGGTGCCGTACTTACGTAGACTGGGTCAATGTCTATAGCCAACTTATCACCAACCCTATAATACCTTGCGAGAAGCCACTTAAATAATCCAGGCCTACCCTTCTCCCTAGGGGTCTTTGAGAGCAGTTTCCTCGACTTGAACCTATAGCCATGCGTCCTAGCAACCATTGCTGCAATGCCTACTGAAGGTTTTTAAACTTATAGTGAGGTGAGGCAAGTTAGGTTAAATGGCTGTTGGAGGACCCTTCTGCTGCGTCTGCTGGGGCTGAGCCATGGCTGGTAATGGTATCGTTGGAGGAATACCCAACTCCCTGGCAACTAAACCCGCCTCAAAGACCGCGTACTGCGTTATTATGGCTTGAATCTCAGGTGGAACATTACCGCTCTTTAATTGCCCACTTATCCTCTTAACATCATCGCTAGTGGCTTGAATCGTTAATAAACCCCTTATGGTTATGCCTATTGATGGCGGCATTGAGGACACCGTTATTGTGAATGGCACATTAACTAGCTCCTCCATAACCTCAGGTGGCCCATTAACCTGAATATTCATTGCCATTTGAAGCTGAGCACCAGGCGGTGGCGGTGCTGTAACTTCTCCATGTATGTAAAGGAACCTTACCCCAATACCCTTGTAAACCACTATTAAGTCTATTGAGGCATATATTTAAGTATTCCGTAACCAGTTAATAACCATTGATTAATTCATTATTAGTGATTAAGCTAAGGCATTACCATCCCGTCATTTTAATGAACCTACTTCACCTACCACTCATTAGCATTCCACTACCTTGCTCAACCCCCCTAGCACTCTCCCTGAGGAGGAGGTCTCTTATGGCTACTCTAATGGCTTCACTCCTTGAAGGGAATACTCCCCTCCTAACTAATTCATCAAGTTCCTCAAGCATCTGTCGCGGTATGTGGACTGATATTAGTATCATCTTCTCCTCCGACTTAGTTTTAGGCATAATTTTATTTTGAACGAGCCCTTTTTAAATATCTCCCTCGTATCCAGCCTTGTAATTCACATGTATAACAGGTGAGGTGTTATTAGACGTTAGGTTTATGATCCAGGTAATTATTGGATTAATGCTTAGACTTTAAGTAAATGCGGAATACGTATGAAGACGCATAATCCAGTTGAAAGTATGGCTACTGAGAAATCATTACCCTCTCCAAGGTGGCTTGAAGTGAAGGAGATATGGATAGGAGTAGGCATAAATCAGAGTGGAGTAGCTTACATGATTAATGTGGTGCAATCAGTATTGCGTATTATAGGGCATTAAGGTGTAATGTGGATTCGCGTAAAATAGGGGCATGATAGTGATGTTAAACGTGGTTTGCCTCATCTTAATCCAAAGCGGGAGAGGCTTAACTAATGGTGCTTCTTCTCCTTATAAGTACCCTAATGTTATTATCGTACTTGAGGGTATAATCCACTAGGCCACTTGCCTTAAGGATCTCAAGTATCTTAATAACTTGATCAGGGGATGCGTTAAGCTTCTTCACTAAATCATCCAAGTACTCATCATTACCATCATCCATTATTATCTTCAATAGGCCTGACTCAACGTTAACACTTGTTGTGAGGTAACGTGCAAGTAACCTCTGGGATTCGGTGAAGGTCCTTGAAATGAAGTCCAGCATAATGCCAACTTCATTAGCTATACTCCTTAATTCATCAACTGCCTTATTAACCTCAACACATGAACCACTGCACTTACTCCTATAAGTCTCAAGTAGCCTGATCACATTACTAATATCATCAATGATACCCACAATGATTATTACCCTAACATTCATTTAAACGTGTCGTTTAATAAATCTACGCAATTTCAGCGGTAAGTAAGGTTATTAAGCAGAACCCACGCACCCGTTTAAGTATGAGTGATAAGTGGGTTATCAGTAATGTGGGTGATTTCCTAAGTAAGGTGGATAAGTACGCGCTTAAGATTAAGGCTAATGGTAATGCTAAGGGGTTCGTAGCACTATTCTATGACTTACACTGCCCTGGATGCGCATTACTGGATGTGGATTTAATGGATTACTTAATTCAACTGAATCAAAAAGGTATCATTGATATAATATTCGTAGACTACCCAGTGCACAGGGTTGAGAAGCTTCACGCTAAGGTAAGGGTACTGTTTAAGAAAAACCCAAGTCAATTCCTTAGTACACTTAATAGGATCTACAGTAATATGATTGAGAAGGGTGAACTCGTCAAGGATATCCAGGAGGTAAGTGATGAGGAGGCTGCTGGTGAACTTCAGGCGGTTAATGAATGTAAGAAGCTGGCTAAGTTGGTTAAGGTCCCTGGCACACCAACAATCATGGCTGGTAGATATGATAGGAATACTGGAGTAGCCTTATTTGGTTACGATGGACCAGACTCAGTAATGAACCTGATAAGGGAAGTAATCTTTGAATTTTAATTACCAACCCCCACCTAGGGGTAAGGGTTTCCTGAAGCCTTAAGTGAACATTTCTTCCAACCACCCTGTGGGTAATCAAGCAAGTAATAATTGGGTTTCTCCCCCTATACGTCAACTTGTTTTCAAATAACAAGTAGCTCCACTGGGATTTAATCTAGGAGTAACTGAATCTCATTTAGGAGCACTTTTAACCTAGAATACTCATCCTCAAGACCATACTTTAACGCTAACGCAATTGCCTCGGCTAAATCCCTCCTAATCTTCCTAGCATAATTATTATTACCAGTTACCCTAATTATGCCTTTCTTATATTTCTCAATGAATTCATAAGCCTCCTCAACCTTATCATCAATCTTAATCTTAGCTAACTCACGCTCAGCATTATTAATTCCCTTAACGGTCTTATTAATATTAATGTTAACGTACATTGGTGGGGTAAGCAGCTTCGGTTCAGGTTTAACTACGTTAAGTTTACTGAGGAGGAATGATGCAATTATATGCCTAACAAGCTCAGATACACCATCAAGCCCCTCCTCCCTGGCTATGCGTGTTAATACATCCTTAACCAGTTTATGCACCCTTATTGAAACCACAGCCCCATCCTTATCCGGTGCACTGAATAAGAGCTCATAGTTCAGTTCCTGTAAATCCCCAGTCTCCTCCTTCACGGGTTAACTCTTTAACCTGTTTAAATCACCTTATTAGGTAATTTAATTAATATATATTAGTGTATGTGGGTTCAATGTAAATAGCGGGTCTACCTGGTAGCGATAACCTAGCCCTATTGGCTGGGTCATTAATGGGCGCCACTGCATCCTGTATGGTTACCTTAATGCCAAGCCTCCTCTCAATGTACGATTTGAAACTATGCATTACACTCATCTCCATATCCCTTGATAACTTAAACCTAGGTAACTTACCGTCAGCAATATCGTTAACAATCCTAGCAACCACCTCACCCTTACCCTTATACTTACTGGCCAGGTTCCTTATCACATCCTTAACAGCAATGCCCCTGTCCATCATTTCAATGGCTTCATTGAAAATATCGTAAACGTAATCAGGGGGGCCGACGTAAATGTTCACAGCCCCAACCTGACCCCTAACCCTAATGACTTCCCTAATATCATCTATAAGCCTCTCAACCACCTTGAAGGCGTTCTCCACATCATCATTAATGTATTGCTGCTCCACCGTAGGCCACCTCTCAGTGGATACGTATGTTGACTTACCCATACTGTGCCAAATCTCCTCAGCCATATGCGGTGTAATCGGTTGCATCATCCTAACCCAAGCATCCAGAACCTTCCATAGCGTGTACCTCACCTCATCCTTAGGTAACTCATCCATCAACGTCATGTATACCCTCACTGCATCATATAGGTTGAAGAATACCATTAATGCAAATTGCCTAATCCTCATCTCCTCAAGGGCCTTAGCACCCTCAGTAATAGTCCTATTTAGGATGCTTAACAGCCATTTAGTGGGTATTGTTGGGTTACTGGGTTCCTTAGTTTCCTCACCCATGCTTACTATGACTTGAGCCGTATTCCAAATATCCATTAACCTACTAAGCACTGTATCAACCTCGTCACTCCTCCAATCCATTACATTATCCAAGTCCGCCGAGTAGGAGACGTATAGTCTCACTAAGTCTGGTGAATACTGTTCAACAGCCTCCTTAAGGTAAATGACGTTGCCTAGGGACTTACTCATCCTCCTCCCCTCCCTAATTACGTAGTTGTTCACGGATATTGCCCTGGGCCAGTGCCTTTCAGGGAATATTGCGGCGTGATGGGCTATGAAGAAGCTTAGGTGATTTGATATTAAATCTATACCACTATGCCTTTGATCAACAGGGTACCAGTACTCGAATTCAGCCCTAATACCCTCAATAATGCTTTTATCAACACCCAGTGATTTAGCGATGGTCTCAGGGTCTCCTTGACCTAGGAATACGTAATCATAGAAGCTCACTAATTTATTTAAGGCAATTGAATCCTCAGCCTTAGTTTCAATAACCCTCTTAGCCAACTCACCCAACTTAACGGCTAACCCGGTTTCATTAAGTTTATGGGCTATTGTGTAGAAGGCCATGTAGATTGTTGAGTCGCTTAACGATTCAATAACCCAATCAGGATCCCACGGCATCCTGGTGCCTAATCCCCTCTTCCTGGCGCAGGGCCTCATGTTTAACCAATCTAGGGTCGCCTTGAAGTTTTGCCTATACTCCTCAGGTATTATCTTCATGTTATCAAGGGCCTTAAGCATTAGGCTTTTCCAAGTTGGGTCACCGAAGTTAAGGAACCATTGATCCTTAATCACCGCCACAATAACCCTTGAACCACCCCTAGTGTACACTCTCCTAGGCTCAATCTCATACATAACGTCTAATAATCCCCTACCCCTCAACTCCTCCGTTACCTTAACCCTAGCATCATTAACCTTAACACCGTTGAATGGGGTATTATCACCCATGACTCCATTATAGTACTCCTCCCTGTACACTATGCTGGTTGCCTCATCTAACCTCTCCCTATCATTCTGGTTCTTAACATTCAGCTTCTCAATAACATCCCTAGCCGGGTACTTGCTGAATCCAGGTAATTTAATTATGCTTATTGGCTCAATTGCCTTAACAATACTCTCAATACCGTACCTCCTGAGTAATTCATCATTACTCTTCAAGTCCATTAACGCTGCGTAATCATAGGGTGCATGTGCAGGAACACTGTACACAACCCCAGTGGCTGTGTCATCGTCAACGAAGGAAGCTGGCAGTATGGGTAACTTAACCCCTATTGGGCTTTCAACAAACTTACCCACAAGTTCACTACCCTTAAACTCCCTCAGAACCTTAACATCCTTATCCTGGTACTGAAGCTTCCATGCAGCGGCCTTTGAAATAATCCACCTCTCCCCATTAACAATAGCCTCAACGTAAATTGAATCTGGGTTAACCCAAACATTGGTTGCCCCATATATTGTCTCAGGCCTTAGGGTTGCGGCTACTAGGTATGAGTCATTTAACTTAAACTTCAGTAGATTAAACTGCAGTATGTCTATTTTTAACTCATCCCCACCCCTAATGTCATGTTCACCCACTGCCTGATTCTCATCAGGTGCGTAGAGGACTTGATGACGCCCCCTCACTAAGTAGCCCTTTGAGGCTAATTTAACGTACTGCCAGATTATGAAGGAGCTGTAATGTGGGTCACCTGTCATGAATATTCTCCTGAAATCCATTGAGTAGCCTATTGACTTAAAGTCATTAATGTACGTACCCTTGAAGAAGTTAACAATGTTCCAAGGATCCTTAAAGCCATTGACTATTTCACTTGCCTTAACAGGATCCTTAACATACATGTTAACCTCCCTTCTCAACCTATTCTCATACTCCACATCCCCCTTACTTAACCTATCCGCAACGGCCTGAATGGGTGTACCAGTTATGTGGAATGCTATTGGGAATAACACGTTGTAACCCATCATTCTCTTAAACCTGGCCACGACATCACCCACGGTGAATGTTCTACCGTGACCCATGTGGGGTGGACCCTCTATGTACGGGTAAGGCACAGTTATGAAGAATTTAGGCCTTGAATTACTTGGATTAGCATTGAATACCCCATTACTATACCATTCCTCCTGCCACTTCTCAGCTATTTTAGTAAGCTCCTTAACGAACTCTTCTTTACTTGAGAAGAAACCGCATCAGGGCCCATAATTTAAGTGAGTATTTAAGCTTTAATTCAGCATTAAGCCGGCGTATAACTTATTCTTAGCGTTGAATTCCCATGCAGTGTTCGAGGATGTGGTTTAAATCCATGGGACTCTCATAATGTTTACGTAATTCAAATGCCTAGGCACCTATGTTTATGCTACTTCTCTTACCCATCTTACTCATATTAACTATGTCATTAACCGTGAGGTTTGGGTAATATCTCCTTATGAACCAGAAGGAGTTCACTATGGGGTAATTGTAGGTTCCATCATCCTCCCTTAAATCCACTTCACCAATCCTCCATAGGTATGATAAGTAGTTTGAGTATATTTTCCTAGCCTCCACCATCTCTAATGCCGCTGGGAATTCATTAACAAACACTTGACCGGCTAGGTTTAAGTCCGTGCTTAACTTAATTAATATACCATTACTTAAGCCCTGCTTAACCACTGGGCATACTGTTGAGGCTGCGTACTTAACCTCGAAGTCTATCACCTTATTTAACCTATCAATGGAGTACCTTATTATCCTTGGTAAATATGGGTAGGCGCGGCAGGTTAAGGGCTTATACTTATTGTGGACTAGGCACTTATTGTTACTTAGGAAGGGGCACTTATTATCATCGTCAAGGAGCATTAAGTACGATAGGGCTAAAATAACCTTGTTATTTAAATCAACCACAGTGTAACCTGTCCTAAACTTAACTTCAACACCCAATTCCTCAGCCTCATCCTGTATTAAGTAGACTTCGTGGGGTAAAACTGTTACTGGACTTAGCCTACAGCATAGGCCGCAATTAGGCATGCATTTAAACACAAACGACACTATGGATCACTTTTAAAGGGAGTTTAAATAGGGTTTTTAACCCTACTCCCTAGTGTAATGAATAACAACCTCCCTACCGCACTCGCATAAGTACCATTTAACTGGCTTAAACCTTGGGGATTGATCAATCTTAAGTGAATCACCCTCTATGAGGCTTGTACCCTTACCCATCATGAAGGGGGCTATTGTTAACCTAACCTCATCAATTAGGTTCCTGGAGAAGAATTGCCAGAAAACAGCACCACCACCCTCCACTAAGACCTTCTTAATACCCCTCTCAGTAAGCTTACTTAATAATACTTCAACATCAACCTGCTTATCAAACTCCATAACCTCTATCCCAGCCTTCCTGGCAAGCTCAATCTTAGCCCTTGGAGCCCTCTCAGTAACGGCAACTAGGGCTGGTGCAGGTGAGTTGAAGAACTTTGACTCTAAGGGAACCCTGAAGGCCCCATCTATAAGCACCCTGAGTATCTGCTTACCTGTCTTGGGTGTGTACGTTCCATCAACATCAATTACAGTCTGAGCCCCCACTATGGTGGCGTCTACCTCATCCCTAGCCTTAAACAACCTCTCTAAATCATATCTGCACGTGAACCTATTTCTAATGTAGGGGTTAGCTATTTTTCCATCCATAGTTATTGACGCTATTGCAATTACGTAGGGTTTCACATTCATCTCGATCTAGTAGGGTTAACAGCTTAAGCATTAAAATCTTATATTCATTTACCGCAGGTATTAGTACCAGGTAACCTGTATAAAGCCCATATAATATACCAGTATTACCAGGGGCCTCAAGTACAGCTGGTATGGCTAATAAATCCTCCTCACCATCAACAATAATAGTCACCCTATTACCTGAAAGCACATTAGCATAAGCACTCCTCATGATGTTGAATGATTCGTAACTCAACGTACTCCTCTCATTCCTAACCCTATAAACCACACCATCCATGTCACTATGCTGAATAACAGTACCCCTCCTGGTGTTTAGATCAATAACCCTTAAGTCAGGCCTCCTCCAGTAGGTGGCTACATTAAGGGATACAACATCACCAACAGTCGCTATTATGCTTAATTTAAAGTCATTGAACAATTCCCTAGCAATCATTATTGAGTCAGGGGGATCCCTAGGTATTGATATTGCGAAGGGCAATGCCATTAACGCCCTTGCGCGTTTACTTCTGAGAATTAACCTAGGGTGATTGGTCTCACTCATATTAATGACTTCACGTACCTTAAACACCCTATAAAGCTTTTCCCACGCATAAGTTTACGATTCAATCACCTGCACCTAGATCCATTACTGTAAGGAGCCCTTAGTGGGAAACACTTATATGTTTAGTTGCGTGAGTATGCATATGAATGTGAAGGATTTACTCTCAGAGCGGACTAACTACATGAAGGCCAGTGACATAAGGGAGCTCCTCAAATGGGCCACGGCTGACGTAATATCCTTCGGAGGGGGTTTACCGGATTTATCCCAATTACCACTTAATGAGTACTCTGAGGTAGCTAAATTCGTTGTAAGTAACTATGGTTTAAAGGCGCTTCAATATGGTAAAACAGAGGGGGTTGATGAGCTTAAGGAGGAGTTGGCTAAGTTCATGGCTAAGCAGGGCATTAGGACTGATGCATCATTAATACTACCCACTGTGGGTAGCCAGGAGGCGCTTGAACTCATGGCAAGGGTCTTCATTGACCCAGGTGACGTAATAATTACTGAGAAACCAACCTACTTTGCTGCATTACAGGCCTTTAGGGTTTATAGGGCTAGGATAATTGGTGTCGATATGGATAATGATGGATTAATCATTGATAAGCTTGAGGACACGATTAAGAGGCTTAGGAGTGAGGGCGCTAGAGTAAAGTTCATATACACCATACCCATTTGCCAAAACCCCACTGGGGTAATGATGAGTATTGATAGGAGGAAGGCGCTGCTTGAGTTAGCCAGTAGGTATGATTTAATGATTCTTGAGGATAATCCATACAGTTACTTCACCTTTGACCCAGTGGATACAACACCCCTAAAGGCCCTTGATAATGAGGATAGGGTCGTGTACACGTCAACGTTCAGTAAGATAATAGCCCCAGGCATTAGATTGGGTTGGGTTGTGGCTAATCAGGATATAGTGAATTGGTTAGCCATAGCTAAGCAGGCAATGAATCTACATACCCCAACCCTAAGCCAATACATAGCCTACGAATTACTGAGAAGAGGTATAGTGGATAGGTATATTTCTAAGATTAAGGAAACCTATAAGGTTAAGAGGGATGCAATGCTTGACGCATTATCCAGGTACATGCCGAGTGGGGTTTCATGGACTAAGCCAAGTGGGGGAATGTTCATATGGGTTACCGTCCCCGGCAACGTGAGGACTGAGGATATGCTTAACTTAGCTATAAGAAAGTATAAGGTTGCCTACGTACCGGGTAAATCATTCTACCCAGATGAGGATGTTCATAATGATATGAGACTGAACTTCACCTACCCATCAGTGGACCAGATATATGATGGTGTTAGGAGACTGGCACTGGCCATAGAGGAATATAAAGGCAAGTAAATTAACTATGTTGCGGTAAAAAATTAAAAGAACACTACCCTAAAGGTTTGAGGAAGGGCCCGTAGTCTAGCTTGGTTAGGATGCCCGCCTCACGGGTGCTGCATCTGGGATCGCGGGAGATCCCGGGTTCGAGTCCCGGCGGGCCCACTCATCATAGTGTTCTCAATAATGTTTTTAAGTTACTTAACCTTACCTTACTGTGCCTCACGGTGTTTTATCAAGGTTACTTAACCCATTCATTAGGGGTGAGGTGGAGTTGTTTAATGAGCTTAGTGAACACGCTAAGCTAACCCTTAAGGCCCTGGATATTATTGAGGGTGCGTTAAGGAGTGGTGACCTTATTAAGGTTAAGGAGGCTGAGGTTGAGGTTAGTGTACTTGAGAATCAGGGTGACGAAATCAGTAGGATGCTTTCCCAGGAGGTTTCCACTGGTGCTATAGCAACCCCTATAATGGGTGATGTGGAGATTCTCATAGGTAAGGTTGATGATATCCTGGATAGGGTTCACATATTGGCTAGGGAGGTTAGGAGGGCTATGAGTATTTGCGTGAGCCCTGAGGTTAAGAGGGTTCTTTCAGAGGATGTTGTTGAACTCCTAATGGTTGATAAGAGGGGTGTGGAGGAGTTCATTAACCTAGCGTCCACTATAGCTAATGGTGGTGATTGGAATAAGATTAGGAGTTACGTTTTAATAATAAGTAAACTGGAGGATGAGGTTGATGAGGCTAAGGATAGGCTTGTTGATAAGCTTTATGAATTAGCCAAGGAGGTTTCATACATTGAATTCATGAGTCTACTACACATAGTGTTCACACTCGATGACATAGTAGACATAACTAAGGATGCAGCCTACTTAACCTCCACAATATTAATGAGCCTGGGTGCTTAATTAATGATAATTGAGGCTGCCCTAGCCTTAATACTCGCCTTAACATTCCTAGTCTCATCCAATAACCTCTCCCTGGTGGCGGGAATGGCTGTGGGCAGTAGGTTACTTAGGCCTGGGGTAGCCATGATGATTGCCTTAACTGGGTACGTAATTGGCCTATTGGCCCAGGGGAGTGAAATGAAGGGTTACAGTGTTGCACCGGAGGGCTTACTGATACTCTCCCTCATTGGGGTACTGGTGTTCACTATTGGGGAGGTGGCTAAAATACCAATGTCGATAACTAATTCACTATACATGTCGTGGTCAGCGTTAGTGCTTTACAATGGTGGGTCATTGCCCGTTAACTTCCCCATAGTCCTATCATCATGGTTCATAATACCCATACTACTAGCCCTAGCTGCATACCTACTATACCCGTCACTGGTTAGGTTAACTGCATCATCAAACCCCATTAGGAGACTCTCCCTATATAGGTTGGTTATGATTCTAACGGTGTTTCTAGTGGGTTTCTCCTTCGGTGCTAATAATCTTGGCTTAGTGTGGAGTATGCTTGGCTTCAGTAGAATTGGCTTAATCGGGGTTATTTTCGCATCAACCCTAGGCGTAATTATAACTGGTAGGAGGACCCTTGGTCAATTCAGTAGAGGCATGTTTACACCACCCCCAGTTTCAAGTAGTGTGACTCAATTATTATCCTTCACTGCCCTTGAACTTAGCACAGTATTCGCAATCCCAATATCCCTAACATTATGCACTGTTGGTTCGCTTTTAGGCATATCCATGGCTAGGGGCATGAGGATTATTAACACTCAATACCTTAGATTAGTCTTGATAGGTTACGTGTCAACAATGATAATAGCCTTCACTGGGGCATTACTTATAGTTAAGTTAATTTGATGGACAATTAATGCCCCTTATCTTCTCCTTAAGGGTGTTTATTGGATCAGTCCTAACCGGGTCAATACCGTATAATTCAGCCAACTTAACGCTAACTAGGCCGAGGAGCATTGAACCGTAAACCTCCTGGCTGAGTCTACTTGAACCCTTTAATTCAACAACCTCAACATCACTGGAGTAATTCTTAACAACCTCCTCCACAGCCCTCATTAAGTAGTCGTGAACGTCATCAGTCCTCCCCCTTATTATAATGTACTTAACAGGGTGCTTAAGCATGACTGCAACTATATCATTGTGATCAGCCTCAGGCACAATGGCTACCACTGCAGGTGTCTTGGAGTTTTCATTGAGGTCATTCTTAAACCTATACGCCACCGCCTGCAGCCCAATGGGTGCGAAGATCATGGGGACGTAGCCCTTCAGGAAGGAGGCTAACCTACCTGGTAACTCACTCCTCAACGCATCACCCTGAACACTAATGCTCTCATCAATTTCAGGAATGGTTAAGTAGTGGCTTAATAAACCAAGCACCGCGTACAGTAGGTTAGGTAACCCGAACCTGGGGGCTATGGCTTTAGGAACCTTAACCACCGGTGCACCCCTACCCTCAAGCTCTGAGGCTAACCTACCACCAGTGGTAACACCCACCACAGGTACCCCCCTTCTTAATGCATCCAGTGCACCGCAAATCGTCTCAAGTGTCTCCCCTGAGTAGCTTACAGCTACTACGAGTGACCTTGAGTCAACCCACTTAGGTATGTTAAAGTCCTTGTGAATAATAATATTGTGGCCCCATAGGGAATCCCTAACAATATCACCAACTATACCTGACCCACCCATCCCAGTGATCACTATGTTACTTGGCTCGAAGTCATAGTTAATGGATCCAACCTTAATTGACCTTAGATTCAATTCCCTACCCAGTTTAAAGGACTCCAGGGATAATTTAGGCCATTCCTCGTAGCCATACGGCATGATACACCTCTAATTTACTTGGTTTAAATGCTTTAAGTTAAGCCGCAGCATTATACAGTGTCCGCATTATAATGATTAATTCATTAACACTACTCCTGGCTTAATGAGGCGACAGTCTGGGATTCATTTCTCCAGGTTATGACCTCCACTGAGAAGTAAGCCAATATACCTATCGTTACCACTGTTAAGGCTGAGATTACTGCACCAATCTGGAAGGCGTACATTGATGGCACTGTAACTAAGAGCGGCACATTACGCCCCGGCAGTATACCCATTAGAACCAGTGATGTGAATGTTGACTCAAGTGAACCAGCCACCGCTGGGCCTAGGGTACCACCCAGGTTCCTGAAGACTGAGTTCATTGCTGTTGAAACCCCCATTACCTGCGGTTCCACTGAGAAAACAAGGATATTAATGAGGGATACATTCATTGCCGCTACCCCAGCCATGGCTAATGTTGTTGATGTTATCAAAGCCCCTAAACCCAGGGGGGCCACGGCGGCGGTTATTAGGCTGAATAAGGCGGCTATACTTGCCCCAGTCATGAGCATTCTCCTAGCCCCTATCCTAGTTATTAATATGCCTGCAACTGGGGCGACTATTAACTGCGCCACAGCCATGGGGATTGCGTATAAGCCGGTATCGAATATGGATAGGTTGAAGCCAACGGGCTTAGGCTCCTCGAGGAGTATTATTAGGCTTTGTTCAAATAGGAAGAGGCCGAAGCCAGCCACCATTGCGGCTAGATTAGCTATTAACACGTTTCTCCTAGTTAATAATGATAGGTTAATTAACGGCTGCTCCCTCCTCCTCTCTACGGCTATGAAGGCTCCTATGAATATGAGGGCCGCTAGGAAGGTTATTATCGTGTTCGGGTTAGTCCAACCCCATATGGGTGCCTCGGTTAATCCGTAAACCACCAGGCCTAATCCAATTCCAAGTACCGCTGCCCCAGGTAAATCAACCTTAGCACTAGGGTTCCTGTACCTTGACTCCTTTATCCTAGTCACTATTAGGTACGCCACCAGCAGTACGAAGGGTATGGCTGTGTGGTATGTTGTTCTCCAACCAAAGTACTGGCTTATGTATGCGCCCAGGGGTAGTGCTATTGCCGCACCAATTCCAAAGGCTGCACTCACCAATCCCTGAGCCCTTGGTATTAATTCCCTTGGAAACTCCTCCCTGATTAGACTGAAGGCTAATGCGAACATGGTTACTCCAATACCTTGAATACCCCTGAAGGCTATTAAGTACGTGAAACTGGGTGATACACTGGTTAATGTGACTGCCACAGCGTATATTATGACCACTGCTGAGAGAACCCTCTTCTTACCGTAAATGTCACCAAGCCTACCCACTATTGGTAGTAGAACAGTACCGGAGAGTAGGTATGATGAGAGGACCCAACTAACTTGACTTGAGGTTACCCCGAACTCCCTCTCTATTTCAGTTAATGACGGTATTAACATGCCTTCTATATACATTACTATTACCGCTAATGAGGCAAGTATGACCATTGCCCTATAGGCGTACTTAAGGTCATACTCCGCATTATTAATTAGCATAATTAGCGATATCGGTGAGGTCTTTATAAACCATTTCACTTAATTAACATTGAAATCAATAAATAACCGAAGGCTTAAACCCAATGAGTGCACTGGGAATGAGGAGGAGCATAGTACTGGATCCCCTTGAATCACACCTCTCTAGGTTAGTTTACATGAGGGTTATGAGCGGCTTAGGCCTAAACTTCAGTAATGACGCAAAGGCAGCTGAACTAGCCAGCCACTACTGCAGCGGTGACCCGGATCAATTATGGTCCTTAAACTGGGAAACAGTGACAATCTACATGCCGCCTTATGCCGGTGAACCTAATCCACGTGGATTAATTATAGCTGTTGAGGGTTATACACTACGTAGGCTACTTAATGATGGTGTCGTCCCCGACATAGTTGTCACCGACTTTGATTATGAACCAGATAGCCTAATTGGGTTTAAGGGCATTGTTATTGGTCACGCCCATGGTGACAACGTGAATGCGTATGTTAAGTATGCTAGGCACGTAAGTAGGCTAATACCAAGTGTCCAGGTTTGGCCAGTGGACTGCTCAATCCTAGTACCAGGCTTCACTGATGGTGATAGGGCGGTTTACCTAGCCGCCTACATGGGTTCACGGCGAATTACAGTAAGGGGGTTTAACCCCGATGCACCAATTAAGAGGAGTGATGAGGTTAAGAGGATGAAGCTTAAGTTAGCTGAATACTTCATTAATAGGGCAAGTAGGTTAACTAATATTAGTATTAGTAAGTATTAGCCGTTGATGTTTTCAAGCTTAATAAACTTATAAATCTTGGAGAGTTTAATCCAGGTGCATGAGAATGCATCAGGGTGCGTAACCGTAGTTATTCCAGTTAAGAATGAGGAGGAGGGGCTTGACTTCACATTAAGGGAATTAAGGGAATTAGGGTTTAATGACGTAATAGTTGTTGATGGGCACTCCACTGATAATACTGTTAACGTTGCAAGGAAGTATGGGGCATTAGTGGTGGAGCAGCCTGGGGAGGGGAAGGCTGATGCGGTGTATTATGGTTTAAGAATGGTTAAGAAACCTTACGCCCTAGTAATAGATGGTGACGGTACGTATGATCCATCCTACATACAGGCAATGTTAAGTAAAGCCATTAATGAGGACTTAGATGAGGTTCTCGGAGCCAGGACCTGGGGTAGGGAGAATATACCATTAATTAACAGGTTCGGTAACAGAATCCTCACCTCCCTATTCAACTTAATGTTTGGGACAAACCTATCGGATGTATTAACAGGCATGTACTTATTAAGGACAAGTATGGCTAAGGCCATAATACCCTCCACCAGTGGATTCAGCGTGGAGGTTGATATTGCATCACAAGTCGCATCCATGGGTAAGGTGGGGGAAGTACCCATTAAGTATCGTAGAAGGATCGGGGACCCTAAGTTGAAGTGGACTCACGGCATAAGCATAGGCTTTGACATGATTAGACTAATGGCAAGGTTCAACCCCTTACTCATACTAGCTCTATTGGCTAGTTTACTCGTGTTTCCTGGAATAGCGATAACAATATATGTGGCTTCCCAATTAATAGTTAACCACATTAACCACTTCATATGGGGTATTATAGCCTTCCAGCTTGACACCACGGGTTTGCTTGGAATCCTAATCTCACTAAACACGCTTATGATTAAGAGAATGGAGTATAGGGTTATTAGACTATTCACTAAGAGGGAGGCTGAATGCGCATTAGAGTAATTAACCCAAGTACCCACTTATGATTGAATCTCATCTTCATAGGTGACTTAAGTGAACTTAAGGCAACCCGGTGATGAAAGGAACTAGATTACGCCTGTTTGCTCCAAGGCAGCCTCAGCAGCCTCCCTGGTTAAGCCATTTGAACCAAGTATAGTGTACCTGTCTGGCCTAATTCTATGAGCATTCATTAACGCCTCAACCACCAGTTCCTTATCGTATCCAAGTTCCTTAAAGCTTGTTGGTAGGCCAAGCATCTTCATTATTTTAATTATCCTCCTCCAATTAGCACCATGTAGGTAAAGCATAATCACTGAGCTTAAGGCAACCTGCATACCATGCATTGCCTGCTTCACCCCATATTCCCTAGCCAGTAAGTCAAGGGAATGACTAAAGAGGTGCTCAGACCCACTGCATGGCCTTGTACTACCAGCTATAGCCATGGCTACCCCGCAGCCTAATAGGGCTTTAACAACTATCCTAGTCTCCTCTTCACCATGCCTAGTTAATTTATTCACGTTATTCATTATTATCATGTGGCTTGATAAGGCTAACATGGCTGCTGATTCACTGTAGTCTTCACCCTTAATCCTATGGCCAAGTCTCCAATCCATTAAAGCCACCTTCTTACCCAGTAATTCCCCAATACCGGCTAGTAGGAATACCCTAGGTGCCTCAGCAACTATGCCAGTATCCACTATTATTGCTAAGGGGGTTTTCCTAACCTTACCCACACCTAACTTGTTTAAATCATCCTGCATTAGGAATGAAATATACGGTGACGCTATACCATCATGACTAGCTACAGTTGGTATTGATATTAAATGCTTATTAAGCTTATAGGCTATAACCTTACTAACATCAATAACCCTACCCCCACCTACACCGGCGATGAAGTCAACATCAGAGAACGCACTCATACCCTTCACTACGTCGCTTAATTCAATTTCATCATCACTAATTATCTGGCAATCAACGCACTGTTCACTAACCTTAGATGCAATATGCCTACTGTGAATGTGACCAGTTATTATTAAACCCCTCCTTAATCCAAGGTAAGTAAGCACCTCTGAAACCTTACCTATGGCGTTAGGCCCAAAAACAACCTGCCTCGGAACCTCAAACAACTCCAAGCCCTTAACCACGAAGATAACAGTTTGCACCCTTTATATTTATACTTATAACGATGCACCTAAGGGTCCTTGAATGGTGTTAATACCTCCTTGATAATCTAAGCCAGTACTCAGCCTTCTTCTCACTGCAGGCTGCGTCACGAAGGTCACTTGGGGTTTCATCAGTATCCAGTGGTATGCCTAATGCATCGGATTCAGTGAGCTCCATTATTCTCCTACCGCATTCATCATCGCCACTCCACGGAACCTCAACCACACCACCCTCATTGAGCAATGCCTTAGCTTCACTTACATTGCTGCTTCTCCTAACGTGGCTCCTTAACCACTCCCACGTTGACTTACGCATATTATCCTCTATAGCCTTCATTAATTCCCTCACGGCATCAACGACATTACTCCTCTCCACGGCATACTTCTCGAATGTATCCCTCCTGGTTAATGTTACTGCATTATCCTTAACATCACTCGGCCCCACCTCCAGCCTAATTGGAACACCCTTAAGCTCCCAGTGGTAGTACTTCCAGCCAGGTGTCTTATCCCTCCTATCATCAACATGAACCCTCACACCGGCATTAAGTAATTCACCGCTTACACCCTTAGCGTAATTCAATACGCTTTGATCCTCACCATACATTATCGGTATTACCACTACTTGAATTGGAGCGTACCTTGGGGGTAGGAGTAAACCCCTATCATCACCGTTAACAGCGATCATTGACGCTATGATTCTCTCAGATATTCCGTAACTGGTGGTGTGAATGTAATGCATTTGCCCATCCTTACCCAGGTACTTCACGTCAAAAACCCTTGAGAAGTTCTCACCCAGGTAGTGAACAGTGCCTATTTGCATTGTCCTACCGTCGGGCATTATTGTATCGAAGGCTATGGTGTATACTGCACCTGCGAATTTATCCCAATCCGGTCTCCTACTTATTAAGTACGGTATGCATAATTCATCCATAATCCTCCTATATATGCCTACAGCCTCCTTAACCTGCCTCTCAGCATCATCCCTATCCGCATGGGCAGTGTGAGCCTCCTTAAACATTGAAATCTCCCTAAGCCTAATCATTGGGTGAGTCATCTTTGTTTCAGCACGAAACACACTGACTATTTGATACACCCTCAATGGTAAATCCGTGTGATCCCTTATCCAAAGCTTAAACATAGGCATCATAGCAGTCTCACTGGTCGGCCTCAACACTAGGCGCTCCTCACCACCAGTACCCTTACTAACCCAGAAGACTTCACTCTCAAAACCCCTAATATGCTCACTCTCCTTTGAGAAGAACTCATAGGGGATGAACACGGGGAATAATACCTCCTGGTGCCCTGTCTCATCATGTAGGCGACGTATTAACGCCTCCACATTACGCCTAATAGCGACACCGTAAGGCCTCCATATGTAGGCCCCCTTAACAGGGTACCTGTAGTCATACACTTCAGCATCCATTATTACCTTATTAAACCACTCAATGAATGAAACCCACCTACTCCTAGGCCTCCCCTGAGGCCCCCTAACCACCTTTAGGTTAACCGTGGCAATACAAATCCCCTGTGGTTATTGTCTCAGGTTTTATAAACATAAGCCTATTCAGTATTCAGGAGACGGATGAGGAATAATTAAAAGCCGCAACAGCGCAGTGAAATTATGGAGGATGAATTAAGGAGGCTTCTAGATAAGGCCCTCAGCCTAGGTGCCTCATACGCTGAGGTTAGGTATCAGGTTGATTCAGAGAGGAGTATTAGGGTTAGGAATGGTGTACTTGAAATGTCATCAACAGACTCAACGGAGGGGTATTCGGTTAGGGTACTTTACAAGGGGGCCTGGGGCTTCTCCTCTGGGCCAAGTCCATCAATTGAGCTTGCTGAAACCGCCTTCAAGATGGCTAGGGCAGCATCCTTATTAAAGCCTAAGGGTGCTTCACTAGCCCCCGGTGAGTTAGCATCATTAAGGTATGATGTTGTTGAGAAGGTTAAACTCAATGATGTTCAAATTGAGGATGCCGTAAAGTACATGATGGATTTAGACAAGGCAATTAACGTGGATAAGAGACTAACCGTTAGGATACTTAACTTAAACATGATGGAGACTAGGAAAACCATAATTAATAGTGAGGGGGCATTAGTGGAGAGTAGGGTTCCTAGGCTTGAGTTATTCATGATAATTATAGCCCATGACCCAGGTAGGGGACTTAGCCAACAGAGAAGCGAACAATACGGTGGTAGTGGTGGTTGGGAGTTGACGAAAACCCTCCGCATAGAGGAGGATGCCAAGGGGAATGCTGAAACATTGGTTAAAATCATTGATGAGGCGAAGCCCATTAAGAGTGAGGAGAAGCTTGACGTAGTATTCTCACCTGAGTTGGCGGGTATATTTGTTCACGAATCCATAGGCCACCCCAGTGAGCTAGATAGAATAATGGGTAGGGAGGGGGCGGAGGCTGGGGAATCATACATGAAGCCCAGTGACCTAGGGAATTTGAGAATTGGAAGTGAACACGTCACCATAATTGATGATCCAACGATACCGAATAGCTACGGTTACTACCTGGTTGATGAGGAGGGGGTTAAGGCTAGGCCTAGGATCCTTGTTAATAAGGGTGTTGTTAATGAATTCCTAATGAATAGGGAGTACGCGGCGTACATTGGGGCACGTAGTAATGCCGCGGCTAGGGCAAGTGAATTCAATAGGGAGCCGATACCGAGAATGGCTAATACTTACTTAGCCCCAGGTGATTGGAAGCCTGAGGAGTTGATTAGGGAGACTAGGAATGGGTTGTATTTCGTTTCTTACCAGGAGTGGAACATTGATGATAGGAGGTGGTTCGGTAGGTATGGTGGATTGGAGGCTTATAGGATTACTAACGGTGAATTAGGTGAATTAGTTCTAATGCCGTACGTGGAGTTAACCACCAAGGCCCTTTGGAGTAGTGTTGACGCAGTGGCCAATGACCTATCCTTCAACGCCGGTACCTGCGGTAAAGGTAACCCATCGCAGGGTGTACCCGTGTGGTTTGGTGGCGTAACCTTTAGGGCTAAGAATATACTGGTTAAGCCCCCTGTCTTAAATCAATAACCCCTGTATCCCGGATTTGGCTTAATTAATCCTGGTTAAGTAGGTTGCTAAATTATTGAAGGCCCTTGACCTATGCGACAACTTATTCTTTAAATCCTCACCCATCTCAGCGAACGTTAAGTCATAGCCCTCGGGAATGAAGACTGGGTCATACCCAAACCCACTACTACCCCTCGGCTCCTCACTTAACCTACCCTTAACAATACCTGTGAATAACTTAACCTCATTATTAATGCATAAGCCCACAACGGACTTAAAGTACGCACCCCTGTCCCTTGAGCCTTGAAGAAGCCTCAACAGGCCCCTTAACCCTATTGTCCTATAAACGTACTCTGAGTAGGGTCCGGGGAAACCGTTAAGGGAATCCACGAATAAGCCGTCATCCTCAACGACAAGCCAATCAACGCAATTTAACCTAAGAGCGTAATTAACGATCTCCTCCAAGCTATCACTCTGAATCTCAACCTTATTAATCGAATTCTCCATCACTATACTTATACCGTACTGGGAGAGTATTGAAGTAGCCTCCTTCAACTTATGTTGATTCCTAGTCACGAACCTTAAGGTCACCATAATAGGTCCCTAATACATGGGGAAATATACCTTTAGGTGTTTCATTACGACAGTAATACTTATTAATTCACAACACTCACCCACTAATGCGTAGAGACACTGCGATTGGTGTTGCATTAATGGTGATTGGGGCAGTGGTAATAGTGGCTTACGGTTGGTTAGTCTTCGCCACCCCATGGTGGCGTATTGTACTTGAGTTAACAGGCTTCATAGCAGTCGCCGCCGTATTCGGTATACTGGCGTGGATTGGGTACGCCCTAGCAACCACACCACCACCAAAGCCCATTGAGGAGATTGAGAAGGAGATTCAGGAGGAGCTGCAGAAGCTTCAGGAGGAGGAGAAGAAGCAGGAGGGTAGTAAGGGGTCATCTTAACATTCAAGGTTACTTAGTAATGCATTAAAATTAAAACATGTTAACTCCTCCTAATACCCTGTAGGGATTTTAAGTCATTGATACCGATTATGACCTTATCTAAGTAATCCGTTATAAGCACCATGGTGTATATCGACTTATCACCTATCATTAAATCAACGTGACTGTAATTAGCCTTAACTAGTGAGCAGCATGAACCAATGGTGGCCTCACCTTCAATTAATAAGCCTAATTCAACTGCAATATGCCTTGGTAAAATACTGTGAAATGAACCGTTAACTTCACCATTAACTGTAACGCTTAATCCACTCCTCCTATTAATTACCTTAACAATCATTTCAAATCTAGAAGCCATACTGGTTTAATTAAACCTAACTCGTGATGAATCTAGGTATGAGGCAATAGTTTTAAGCCTATCATTAATTAAGCTTAAATCAGGGGGTGCCATGGGGAGTGGGGTTAGGGTAAGGGTAATTGTTAAGGGTATTGTGCAGGGTGTGGGTTTTAGGTCATTCATTAGGCGTCATGCCACGGCCCTCGGTTTAACAGGCTATGTTAGGAACCTGCCTGATGGTGAGTCCGTTGAAATAGTGGTGAGTGGACCGGAGGATAGGGTTAATGAGTTAATTAAGTTAGCTAAGAGGGGTCCACCCGCTGCTGTTGTTGATAGCGTGGAGGTGGAGCCTTATGAGGGTGTTGAGGATTTCACAGGCTTCTCAGTAAGGTATGATTAAGCCAGGTGAAAAACCAGTATTATGTAGGCTACATAACCCATTAAACCCAGTACCGCTACATCAGGGGTTAACCTCCTCCTCACTATATGGTAAATCACCACCATTGAAATGACCTCAACCACTATAACGCTTACTAATGCACCTAACGTTAACCTCCAGTGGGTTAGAAGTAGACCTAATGCCGGGTATATTGTGGAGTAAAGGACCTTCTCACCCACTAATGCGGCTACAGCCATGGTGTCCCTATTCTTAAGCACCCATATTACTGCGGTTATTGATTCAGGTAAGACAGTGGCTAAGGGGACGATGATTATTGTTAATGATAATGCATCAATAGAGAGCAGGGAGGAGGCCTCATTAATGGCGTAAACCATTAGCCTTGAGCCAATTATTAAGATAACTAGGGCTAAAGCCGCTTGGGTAATGGCTAAGGCGTATTTACGCCTACTTAAGCCAATGATAAATGACAGGTATGGTTCCTCATAATCCTCAATCACCAATCCCTGGTGAGAGTACATTAACTTAATGTAAATTAAGTAGGTTAGAATGAGCAGTAAAGCAACCGTGTACTTTACGGTAACATTACTTATTAAGGCTGGTAGAAGTATAGTTGGGTAGAGTGCGGTGAAGAGTAGGTAAGGGATTATTAATTCCTTATTAACCTCAAGTACCGTATCATCCCTAATCCCCATTAACCTACCTATGGTTACGAAGAGGAAGAGGAATGGGAAGACTATTGTGGATATCATGAAGGGTTCACCCATTACAGTCCCAATTCCAATATCCTGCCCAGACTCACCACCGTATAGGTAAAGAGCCACTGCAAATATAATTAATTCAGGCATTGATGTAAAGATGGGTGATATTATTGCCCCAATGAAGGATTCACCAATCCTAGACCTCCCACCCATGTACTCTAAGGCATTAGTGAACAGTAAACCCCCAGTGAAGGTTAAGGCAACTCCAATGGCAATTAAAACAACTACGTCCACTATCCCCATTCATTAAGGTGAATTAATCAGCCTATTTAAACTAAACTCAAGGTATTGTTGATGAGGCCCATCCCTAGTTACTTAAGTAGTAACGCATTGTGAACCACCCCAGGTTTTATTAATCCCTAAGCCGTGGTTTAAGCATGTCCAGTAACCCCTGGGATGTAGTCTCGGAGTACGTGAACTCGCTTAGTGGATTAAAACCATTATTAGTCATAATGCATGGGTTATGGGTAACCGGTGAAGCATTCCTGATGGAGTCTAAACCACCCGTAGACTTGATAATCATCGCCGATAATGCACCAGTAGGTGTTAGGGAGGATGAGGTTAAGGGCTTAAGGATTAAGGCCAGGTTCCTCACACCGGAATCAGCGTTAAGCATGGTTGAGCAATGTGATGAGGAGTTAATTAACGCAATCTACACTGGTACATTTATAGTGAAGGATGAGGAATTCTATAAGCGTATTGAGAATGCTTTAAATGAACAAATTAGGGAGGGTAGGTTAACTTGGGATAGTAAAAGGGGTCTTTGGGTTAAGGCATCCTTGATTTAAGGCTTAACTGGATTTAACAACCATGAATAAGCCAATGATAGTAATCACTGCACCCACTACTTCAAGGGGTGTTACACTTGATTTAATCATTAATGCACTGAAGTAGAGGGCTAGTATTGGTGTTAAGAGTAGTATTGACGATACTGTACTCGGCCTCTCACTGCTAATTGCCTTAAACCAGAGCATGAAGCCTAGTACCTGGGCATCAAGCACCACTAGAAGAATCAGTAAAATACCCTTAATGGTTAAGGATAATGCAGGATCAATGGGTAAAGCCAATGCAGTCACAGGTATTGATAATACTGATGATGATGCATTAGCCACCAATGGGTTAACATCCCTAAACCACATTGAGTAAAGAACAGTCCCAAGACCCCACAGTAAACCAGCCATTAAACCCACAACCACCCCAAGGCTAAGGGACAGTGAACTCAATGAAGCCACAGCAACCCCCATGAAACCCAATAAAACACCCCCAATCCTCATTAAACTCAACCTACGTTTAAGCATCAACCACTCAAAAACAGCCACAAAAAGCGGCTGCGTATATATCATTAACGCCGCTAAACCTGGATTAGGGGAGTAGAGTATTGACATGTTTATCAAAACCAGGAAAAGCCCCATGTTAAGCACCGACACTATAAGCATCCTTGAATTCAATATAAGCCTCCTAGCCAAAGGATACATGAGTAATGAGGCGGCACCCACCCTAACCACTGAAATAACCATAGGCGAAGCATAAGCCTCAGCCATCCTTGTAAGCGGATACGCCACACCCCACACCAAGGCCAACGCAATAGAGTAAATCAAACCACCACTTAGCCTACTCATCTCCCTGCACCAAATAACCCACATTTTAAACCTAACCCCTCACCGTGAAGTAAAGGAAGCCCAATTCCTCCAGGAATGAAATTAAATAATAAAGCCTAACTGAATCAAGTAAGCAACCCGCATGATGAAGATAATCATTAAATTTGGAGCGCCAGAGTAGCGATAATATTAATACTGCATGCAATGATCATTAGTAATGCTGATACTACGATGCTTGTTTACCTACTCACTTAGAATTTGGACTGTCAGAGTCGAGGTAGTATTAATACTATCGCTACTCTGGCGCTCCAAAACTCAATGAGGAAGAAATTCATTGCCGGAATCATACAATTAGCATTCACTGTACATTAACTTTAGTATTAATATTACCTCGACTCTGGCGCTCCAAAACTATGGTAACCTTGTTGATCGCGGAAGGGGCTAGGGGATTGTAATGAATTATCGTAAAAACATAGGCTGGAGCTATGCATTATATGCCTAGTTAACTCATTAATATTAAGTCTCTGACCCCCTCCCCGCCCTAAAGGGCGAGGGTTCCGTTGGGGTCTCGGGTGTTACCCCCCCCCCCCCCTTTGTGGGGGCTACTTGATTATGATCAAAAAGGAATACCCCTAAACCATGTTGATGGATTCTTGAATTCAGACTCAGTGAGCATAGCCTACTACTAATGCTTGGTTTAAAGCCTCTATGGTGGGGGTGGTGCTGTGAAGACGTAGTATTGTTCATTCCCCTGAAGCTCCCTTATAATCCTCTCAACGATAAGCCTCTGCACATTAATCCCAATCCTATTCTTAAAGTCATCAAAGCTTTCAAAGGGCTTCTTAACCCTCTCCTCAAGCACCTGGTTAAGGGTCTTCTTACCAATACCCTTAAGTAATTCAAGACTATGTAGTTTTAATGTAAGTGGCCCGGCCTTATTAATCCAGTCTATGAAGAACTTCTCCCTAACCTTAACAATCTTCTCCACCACAGCCTCAAGCTCCTGCTTAGCCTGTGGCGTTAATTCATCGTACTTAAGCCTCCTAACAATCTTATTCACTTTATCCCTAACCCCATTACCAATGTAAACCCTCTCCCCAATCTCCACAGTAGCCTCATGCTTAAGCGTAACCTCAAGAAGCGTGAAGTACTCCTCCCCAACAACCTGCAGGTAAGTGTCCCTCCTAGGGAAGCCCCTCCTAATAATCTCAGCCTCCTTCATTAAAGCCTCCTCAGGCGGTATTATGTCTAGGACGTAGGCGTAATCCTCCTTCCTAACCACACTTAATCACCCTAACTTAGCCCTATGGGAGTTAAGGAGATCCACAATCTCCTTAAGATCCTCCTCCTTAAAGGGCCTCTTCTCAACACTTATTATTGCCTGAAGCTCCTCAGGGGTTGAGGGCATAATGTTAACCACCTGAATAGCTGTAATCCTGGCTAAACCATACTTACTCGTCAACTCCTTAATAAGGGCCTCAGCATCCTCAGGCTTAACCTTACTATACCTCCTAAGGTAATCCAGGGTAATGTTTATTACCTGTGACTCTAAGCCATACTTAGTTACAATATCCTCAAGTAATCTAAGCGCCTCCGGGTTACTCACGTCAATGTAATCCTTAACTTTCCTAACCACATGAGTTCACCGGAATAATGTTTATAAAGATTATTACTGAGTAGCATGAGTCATAAAGTGTTTAAAGAATCCTTAACCTCATTTAATTAAAGCTTAGAACCCTATACAGTAGTGATTACCCTGGGCCAAGGGTGAGTGATATTAGGGAGAACTTATCATTAACATAACGCATAACTTACCCAGGAACATGTCAAGGCTTTATCGATATGCCTTATGTATTATTGAGACACTAATGTTTAAAAACCTAGCAGTGTCTCGTGGGTAGTTATGGTTCCATTAATTGCATTGATTATGGGCCTTTACGCCGGCCTTACAGTCTACCTAGGCTTCTCCATAGTGCTCCTCAGGAGGATAAGTATGCAGAGGTTAGGCTTCATGAATGCAATAGCTGGGGGATTATTGGGTTACCTTTTTGTGGAGCTGGCCATGGAGCTAGTTGAGAAATCCGAAGAGTTAGCCAGTGAGGGACTCTGGTGGGACTACACAGTGTTCATCATAACCACGAGCATATCGTTACTCTGCACACTGGCTCTTCTCTCATACATAGAGAGGCGCATAAAGAGGAATAAGGCCTCATGGTCAAGGCTGGGGTATAGGCTTGACCCATCATCCCTGAGCACCCTGTTGGCTGTGGGTTTAGGCATACATAACCTCGGTGAGGGTTTAGGCATAGGCTCCGCGCTAGCGTTAACCAACCTGGGTCTGGCTGCATTATTATCCATAGGCTTTGCAGTACATAACGCAACAGAGGGCTTCGCCATATCTGCACCCCTATTAGCCAGCAGGGTGATTAATGATAGTGGAGACACTGATGCAAAGTATCCCCTAAACCTACCCAGGAGATTACTCGTACTTGGTGCAGTGGCCGGGTTACCCACAACAATAGGGGCCTTGGCGTTATCCGCCGTGAAACCCAACGAGTTGTTGATAATGAATGCTTTAGCAGTATCATCAGCCTCAATAATCTACGCCACATTTAACGTAAGCATATCAGCCCTAGGTCAACTAAAGGAGGAACCTTTCAAGTTCTGGCTAGGCATATTCCTGGGTGTAGTGTTAGCCATATTAGTGGAGACTATCCTAGCCATACTCAACATAAATATTTAGCCCCACCCAGGATCACCTCAATATTATTTACCATCTTCTTAACCAATCCATGGGCAGTATCCTCGCCCAGAAGTAATCTTCACGCATAACCTTACTCCTAAGGTTCCTCATAATAATAAATAATTATGCTAACCATACTCTTTATATTTACATAGGAAAACCTGTAAACAGCAATTGAATACGCAGGCTACTCAGCAATCAATTACATTACTGAGTAATGTCTTAATCCTCGTCATAGGCCCTCCTCTCTACTGGCTCGTTTCCTCTAGCTCCTCAATGCGTCAACCACTTCATGGAGTATACCCGTAGTAAACCCTTCTCGATGACACTTTCTGGTATCCTAAACTCCCAAGCCACTGTCTTGAGGACGTAAACATTACCCATTAGTGTGAACCTCCTCTTAACCATCAATAAGCTTTAAATTACCTTCATATCCACAGTGGAGGTACTTAGCTAATGTCGTTAACCCTGATTACATCGGATTCTCTGACCATACTTAATCAAGTACTTGGTACCTCCATGCATTAGTGGTGTAATTAGGTAAATCCTGATCCTTGAGTAACTGATGCATTATGCTAAGACGTTGAGTGGTAATGATTCATCAATATCACTTAAGCCCGTAACCTCACTGATTAATTGCCTGACCCTGACTTGTCCAGGTTTATAATTAAGAATATATGATGAGGATAAGATAGTTAACATCATAAATCGTGTTCAGTGGCTTCCCTGTGGTAATTCTGATGGGCTTTAATGTTACTGTTAGGCCTGCGTCTTGAGCATAGTTAATGGTGAGGAAGAATCCAAGCCCTAGCTCTAACGGGTCTAGGTGATTCCCACCTAGTTTTAAGGTGGTGAGGGAGCCAGTTCTTTTAAACCTACTACTCTTTAACTTAACTAATGGTTGATCAGGGTCAGGGACGATTAAGTAACCCGGTAATGTTAAGTAGTCCGAGGACTGGTGAGGTTAGGGGGTTTATTTGCTGTGAGTGGTGGTGTAGTGGTTACTGGCTTAGTAATGGTGCATTGAATCAATGTGAAGGACGGGTTAATGCTCAATCCCGCTTAATGGGCTTCTTAAGCGGCTTAGCTAGGCCATCAGTATTGCCTAGGAGTAGGCTTGTTAAGGTTGCGTGGCCCATTGCTACCAGGTTCGCTAAGGGTATGAGGCATGTTGATGCGTCTCAGCTCCCTGAGCCGCCTAAGGCTAAGTTGATTAATGTTGTAACCGATGTACTGGTGATTGGTGGTGGGTTAAGTGGCTTGGTTACGGCTATGGAGTTGAGTAGGCTTGGGTTAAAGGTGACTATTGTTGAGGGGAATAGTGAATTAGGTGGTAGGATTGCTGAATTAGAGGGTCAGGGTAAGTTCAAGGTTTCCGACTACGTTAATGAGGCTAAGGCTAAACTCACTGATGGGGTGTTAACGGGGGTTGTGTTTGATGGTTTCCTTGAGGATGCGGCCATTGGGCATTCATTAGATGGGGGTAGTCTACTTGAATTCAACTATAAGGTTCTCGTATTGGCCACTGGGTCTAGGGAAGTCCCCCTGGTTTTTCCAGGCAACTATAAGGTACCCATGTATACTGGTTTAACCTACCTTAAACTGGTTAAGGCTGGTGTTATTAAGGGTGAACCAATACTGTATGGTACCGATGAGTGGGGTCTTGGGGTTGCTAGGGAATTAATTAGACTTGGCTTGAATCCACTTGTCATGGATCACGCCATACAGCCCAGGACAGGTAGGCTTAATGACTTGAAGGATTTAAGAACATTAATGGGCGCCTACATAAGTGGTGTCGAGGTTGAGGGAACTAGGTTTAGGTTAAGGTACCAAATCCCTGAGGGCCCTAAGAAATTCACCACTGGTGAAGCCACTGGTGATGCATTAATCTCCACAGTCAGGGTGCCTGCAGTGGAGCTTCTTGCTCAATTAGGCGCTGAATTAGTTTATGATGTTGTGCTTGGTGGTATAGTGCCTAGGCATAAGTGGGGTGGGGAGGTTATTGGGTTGAGGAATGTGTACGTTGTCGGTGAGGTCACTGGAATGATACCATTATCCGTTATTCCACTTCAAGCTAAGGCCGTTGCCTACTCAATAGCAGCCACATACGGCCTAGTTAAACCTGAGGAGGCTGATAAGGCTATTGCTGAGTTTAAGAATGCATTAGTAACCAGTAACCCAGCTGCCTTAGATGCCTTTAATAGGCTTGAGAAGGGTCTTCACGATGTGGGTTACTTCCAGGAACCAAATGTACCAGAGGTGCCTCAATGGGCTAGTGACTGGTACTTCCTGGATAAGGCTGATGACCAGTTAATATGCTTCTGCGAGGATGTTTCACTAGGTGACTTACTTAGGGTTACTAGGGAATTCCTGGGGTTGAAGGAGATTAAACTGTATATTCTTCACGATGAGGTTCCAAAGCGCCGTGAACTCAAGATGCCTAGGATGGAGTACATTAAGAGGGCCACCGGGTTAGGTACGGGTGCATGCCAGGGTAAATTATGCATGGTTACCGCTAACCTAATACTGGCTAGGTTAATGAGGAGGAAGCCCTATGAATTCGGGCTCTTTAGGCAGAGGCCTCCATTGAATCCAATACCCATGGGTACACTGGGTGATGCGGAGTGATTAGGCGAGTGGTGCATAGTGCTGATGTAGTAGTCGTTGGGGGCGGTGTTGTTGGCTTAGCCACAGCCTATAATTTAGCTAAGAGGGGGGTTAAGGTTGCGTTAGTGGATAGGGGGGTTATTGGTGGTGGTAGTTCAACGAGAAACGCCTCAAGGTTCAGGGTTCAGTTTGGGAATAGGGAGAACACTAGGTACGCCATTGAGGCTGTGAGGGAGTTAATGAGGATTAGGAGTGAGTTAAACTGGAACCCAATGATAAGGAGGGGTGGGTACCTTTGGTTATTTAGGAGTAGTGAAGCCATGAGGAGCTTCGAGGAGATTAATAACAGTATTTGGAAGCCCCTTGGTGCATCAGTTAAGTTAATGGATAGTGGGGAATTAGCTAACAAGTACCCTTACATTAATAGTAAGCTTTACGTTGGAGCAGCCTTTGGGCCTCAGGACGGTGAACTGCACCACGACTACTTAATGTACGGGTACTTGAGTAGGCTTAGGGAAATGGGGGCGTTGATAATTGATGAGACTCCTATCAATAAGATAAGTGTGGTTAACGGTGAGGTTAAGGGTGTTGAGGGTATTGGTGCTGTGGTTAATGCTAAGACAGTCATCGTCACTGCTGGTGCATGGAGTGGTGAAATACTTAAGACAGCTGGTGTTGAATTACCCATTAACGCAATTAGGAAGGAAATAGGCATAACAGCACCAGTGAGGTTCTTCATTGAACCCTCACTAATAATAGACACACATACCAACGCCTACTTCGGCCAGACCCTGAGGGGTGAGATCATTGGATCCATTGAGGTTAATGAGGAGCCTGGGCTTAAACCCTTCAATAACACGCTTAAGTGGTTGAGGGCTTGGGCTAAGGCAATGAGCGAAGTTATGCCTGCATCAAGGAGAATACCCTTAATGAGGATTTGGTCAGGCTACTACGAGGTGACTCCAGATAACAGCCACATTATGGGTAGGCTCGACTCATGGCCAAGGGGACTATACGTTGCAGCAGGCTTCAGTGGGCATGGTTTAATGTTTGGTCCATTAACCGGTAGGTTAATGGCTGATTACGTGCTCGATGGTAAGGTAAGCCCCATAATGGAGCCATTCCTACCTGACAGGTTAAGTAAGGGTAAGTTGATAAAGGAGCATTTAGTGATTGGTTAAATACACTACTTATTCTCCTCAGGCTTAGGTTCATTGGTCTTGGCCTCCCTAGCCTTAGTAGCCTTGGCCTCATTCTCAATAATCCTTAGGTAATACTCAATCTCAGGTATATTATACTTCTTAGCCACCTCCATACCGTAGTCAGCAATCTCCCTATACTCATCCTCACTCTCCTTAATCATTAACCTAGCCGTATACACCACGCACTCCGTTAACTTCTCCTTGAACTTAAGCTGATTAACCGCATTATTAGCCTTAACAGCCCCCTCAAGTTTAACCTCCCACTTCCTACAGGGATTAACCATGGTAAGTCCACTTCCCGGGGTTTTAATAAGCTTTAAATTAAGACACCCCTTAACTAAAATGCGCCCACCCTCAATTTAAGTTAAAATAATCCTATTAATAAGGTGCGTTAAGACTATTGTTAAGTAAGTCAGCTATCACGGCCTTTGCATCATTACTATGCATTACCACATCTTTAAGCACCTTAACTGCATCGATTAGGCGTAAATCCTGCATAAGCCTCATTTGATTATAAATCACTGAGTAATACCGCATACCACTAACCCTACTAGGGCTTACTAATGTAAACACCAGTGTCCTTAAACCCAACTTAGCGCTCACTGTTACTGAGCCGTCATTAAATATTGTAACGTTCATTGGTGCATCACCCCATCCAGGATGCCTTTGCAGAACAAGCTCCATTACTCTTAAGACACCATCAACGTTACCATCATTAATAGCTAATTTAGCATACTGCCCACTGAGTATCATTTCAACAGTACCCACTATTACTGCATTATTAACAATGTTATCCACCATGAAATCACCAATACTAGTAGGTTTTAAAATATGGGAGTTATCTTCTTAATTCCATTAATGGTTTTTAATTCATTAGAGGATTAAGCTAACGGAGGGGGCTTACGCTTTAGGATTGGTAGATTCATTGTCTTTAATTATGGTGTAATTATTATGGAGAGGCGTGGTTCACCTCTCCTTGAGTATACTAATGCCCTTAAGGTAATAGCCGACTTCCCCATTCTTAATATGCATGTTCCCGAATTCTATTCCAAGTTCAATATCAACCATGGTTAAGTTCTCTAGGTAAGCCTTATCCTTAATTGGGTAATTTGGTAAGCCTGTCCCGCATTTCTCATTGGGTACGAATTGAAGGATTGCATTTAAGAATGGGGCTAACTGAAATTCAACCGTTGCAGCCCTCCATCCACCAGCTATTGTAGTGTTGCCGGTGTCCTGTGGTACTACTGCGACGTAAGTCCATGGGAAGTTACATGAGACTAATACTGCCCAAGTCACATTACTATAAACACCATTAACTATGATTGGTATTTTAGTCTCCCCAACCTTAGCCCATGTTATGCCGGTGTTATTGAAGAATAACCAAATCATCAACTCTAAGTCAGGTTTAGTAACAGTCCCAACTTCGCTTGGATTATGCAGTATCCAAATATCGAAGGCGAAGTCCTCCGGGAATGTGCTTGGTGAATACGCCACTGAGTAAGTTAACTTAATCCAATCATAACCGCCACCATTAGGTTGAAGCAGTTCACTAATCTTAGCTGGTAATGTTAAATTAGGATTACGTAGATTGTAAACTGGGTAACCATCCCAAGGCTTGTAACCAACAATTATTATTTCAGGGTAAGCCCATTGAGCAACCCCCTTATCCTGAACATTAGTGAAGTTACCGTAGTAGCATAATGAGCCGTTTAATGGATTAAAGGCTAAGTAGGATACACCATTGAAGGAAGCCACATTGTAGAGGTTATTCTCAATCCTGTAACTCAACCTAACGTCACTTAATGTAGTTACATACCTAGACAAGTATGCTTGCGAGGCACTGGTTGAGATTAACGTAATGTTAAACTGACTTGAACGACATAGGTTAATTAACGCAGTCATATTAATGGGTAGCTCCTGAGCCTGGCTCACTGAGGGCTTATGAATTAAAAGCAACGCACCTACACCTATTATCACCAGTACCACTATTATTACAGTCACTGTGATTAACTTAGTGTTCATAGGTTTTAAGACTTGGTTAAGTGTTTATAAGTAGTAATTATTCAAAACTTCAATAAGATGGTACATGAGGTAGGTTTTTCGCTTTCAACTAAGCCTATATCTCAATGGCTTCACCTGTTGTTAATGTTACGTGTATGTTTCTTTCATCCAAGTGTTCACTAAGCCTTAACGCGTTTCTCGGGCTTGAGTGGACTATAAGTATGTTGGTTTCATCCTTAAAGTAACTAATGAAGTTAATCAACTCCTCCAATCCACTGTGCGCTGAGAAGTCGAACCAGTAAACCTTAGCATTAACCCTAATCTCCTCATTATCAACCTTAACCACACCCTTGGTTAATAATTCGTATCCAGGTGAATCTGGGGCTTGGTAACTGGGTAGTATTACCGCATTCCTCCTATCACCCCCAAGCCTCTTAAGGTAATATACCGCTGCACCACCCTTAAGCATGCCGGCTGGTGTTATTATTACTGCCTGATCCCTTAATGCGTTCTTCCTATAGTAATTACCCATTACTTCACTACTGTATGTTATTGCCTTAGCGTATAGGTTTGGGTCCCTTAGGAATTGAGGGTACTTGCTTATTATCCTATTAGCTATCCTGGCTAAGCCATCAATGTATATTGGTACATCAGTGATGTTATGCTTAATTAAGGTGAGGAGTAGTTCCTGTGTCCTACCTATGGTGAAGCTGGGTATTAGGACTGAGCCCCCTTCATCCAATGTAGTCTTAACGGCATTAATAAACTCCTCCTCAAGCTTCTCCCTAGGTGGATGCGTTCCACCTGCGTATGTAGCCTCCATTACCACTAAGTCAATGTCCCTGGGTATTGAGTAGACATCAGCCCCATTAAGTAGGTTGGATTGCGAGAGATTGAAATCCCCAGTGAACAGTATCCTGAAGCCATCAATGTTTAGAAGCGTCATCATACTGCCTGGCACGTGCCCAGCGTTGAGGAATGTTAAGGAGTCGCCATTTAGGTTAACGGTATCATTGAAGTTAACCGGGTTAACCCTCCTTAAGGTATTCCTAACCTCCTCCTCCTCATAAGGCAGGTAATAGCCACTTAACTTAACGGTATCCTTAAACATTATCTCAGCTAACTCAGCCGTTAAGGGGGTTGCGTAGAGTGGTGGTGATGCGCTAATGTATAATCCAGGCAATGCCCCACAGTGATCTAGATGAGCATGACTAAGCACAACAGCTGAAAGATCCCTCGGCCTAACATGCAGTGGGAAGACCGGCTTACCCTCATCATCGAAGTTAACCCCATAGTCAAGTAGCACCGAGTTCCTTGAACCCTTAACTAGAATAGCCATCCTACCTACTTCACCGCCTCCACCAAGAACCTCAACGGTAACCATTGGTTAAACCAACCCTTAAACAAGCTGAAACACCGATAATATTAACCTTTCGCCGCCTCCCACTGTTAAGGCCTTTAATTTAAGCATATTAAGCCCAATTAAACTGAATCAACGCAATGAATGGTGTACTCTACATTGTGGGTATTGGACTTGCACCCAATCAAATAACCCAGGAGGCTATTGAAGTCCTTAAGAACACTGGTGCAGTATTCATTGAGGAGTACACGTCAATGTTTGAGGTTAAGCCAAGCGAATACTTAACCAGGATAATAGGTAAACCAGTGACACCGGTTAATAGGCGGGAGTTAGAGGAGGAGAATGGCAGTATATTAATCAAGGCTGTTAAGGAGTATGGCTCCGCAGCCTTAGTTACAATAGGTGACCCAATGATAGCCACAACACACTCAGCACTACTGATTACTGCCGTTGAGGCGGGGTTCAGTGTTAAGGTAATTAACGGTATTAGTATAGTTTGTTCAGCTATTAGTCAAGTAGGCTTATCACCATATAAGCTTGGCCCAGTGGCCACGGTAACCTACGAGAGGGGTGGGGTATTGAGTAGGAGGGCTTATGAAGTGCTTTTAAGCAATATAAGTAATGGGCTTCACACACTCCTACTCCTTGATATTAAGGATGGTGGCGGCTTCATGAGTATCAAGGAGGCTGCTGAAGTATTAACTAGGATTGAGGATGAGGTTAAGTTAGGCTTAGTGAATGATGACCTAGCGGCAGTATTTGGTTCCAGGATTGGTTGGGTTGATCAAGCAATTAAAGTCACCTCAATAACCAAGCCACCTGACCTAAAACCACCCAGCATAATAGTGGTGCCGGGTTTACTTAACCCAGTGGAATTAGACTTACTTAAGCTAGTTCACGGTGCTGATGAAGGCTTACTCAAGAGGCATATCGAGCACGTTAAGTCGTTTTTAAGGAACCCATAGCTTCACTTAAGACTTCACTAACCCTTCTTAATGCAGTGGCCCAGGTTGATTCAGGATCCTTAAATTCACCTGGGTCAACCACTAGTAGGTACATTGACTTACCATCATTCAACCTTAAATTAACGTACCTACTTCGCCTACTTAATAGTAGTTCATAGAGCCTTGATGTTGCATCATCCTCATCATCGAAAACTATCCCCTTATTAAGGCCTGGGAAGACGAGTATTCCCACGTTTGCGTTGTGCTCATACATGTATGCCATGACCTTAAACCTCCCAGCGGTTATGTAGCTTGGGTTAGTTGAGAACTTACACTCAAGCACTACACTACGCCTATTCTTAACATATACGTCGGGCTTACCCACAATATGCTTAATGGCTTCTTTATTAGATTCCTCAGTTAATTCATCAACCCTCTCAATAATACCCATGCTGATTGGTTTATTGAACATTAACTGCACAGAATCCCCAGTAATTGGATTAATGTAAAGTGAGTTAGAGCTCTTAACGTAACCCATTCCCCTTAAAGCAGTACTCACTAATGCGTATACAAGCACCTCATATAGCCTCCATGATAACATGACTAACGCATTATTACCCCTAATCCTCCTATGCCTTACGTAAACACCACTATGCAGATGCTTAGTTAGGATTAGTGATTCATAGGCGATTCTCAGCCATCTTGGTGCACTTAATGAGAATCTACCATACTCCTCCTTAATGATGATCCTATAGTTGGCTTTAGGCAATGAAGACACCTTAGGCCTTAATACATTAAGCAATCTACTTAAATTACCTAGATCACTCCTTAATCTTAGTGCTAATTCATGATTAGGGTTAAGGCTTCGTATTACTTCCCCTAACCTCCTTACGGCCACCTTAACCCTCCTAATCACCATAGTTGAGATCTCCCTAAGTAGCATGTATTCTGGGGCATTAATGCTGGGTAGGTAGGTTAAATAGGAGTAAAGGCTCATTGGGTATGTTACAATGGTATGCGGTACACTTAATGAACCAAGTACCTCACTGCCCTGCTCAACACTGAATTCCCTATAGGTAAGCATATCCCTGAGTGCGGAGTCTATGGAGTGTCTCAGCATCTTTAAGGATAATGAAGCAATCATTAACCTAATATACGCCTTAGTTAATTTATCAACCTTAACACCCATCCCCAATCCAATAAGTTCCTTAACATTAGAGTATGATGAGAAGTAGTATTTACTAACCAAGTATGCTAAATTCCTTAGCCTTTCCTCCTGCTTAGTATTTTGCCTACTCATTGTTGATCACCTTTATTCTGTCTTAGAAATGATCCTAAGCGTTCATCAATTTCACTAAGTATCCTAGTACTTATCACACCTAGGGATGATTTTAAAGCCTCATTAAACTCAGTTAAGAGTGTTGATTCATTGTTTGAATCAAGTTCACCTACCTGAATCATCCCATTAATTATATGTAATGCATTTAAAACGGCACCGGTTGATATGCAAACCCGTTCCCTTAATTTCCTATCGCTTCTGAGGTAGTTTATGTATTTAATTATGCTGTTAAGCATGTTATCGGGAATGCTAGGCCTCAAGGCTTTAACTTCATCTTCAACATCAGTAGTATTGGATGGGCATTTAACCTCAATTACCTGGAACCTCCTAACCAGTGCATTACCGATTAAGAATAGATTCCTTAAATCCACTGCATTAATTATTGCTATTACCCTTAGTTTCCCCAATGCCTCATCCTTATACTTACTGTAATTCTGCATGAATCTACTAGCCTCTTCATCAGCCCTATCACTATTAACCCACTTCCCAACCTCATCAACCAATTCACTGATTAACTCCCAATTCTCTGGGTTAGGGGATCTGAATATTGTGAAGAATTCACCAAAGGCCTTATCGACATCAGCCCTATTTAACTCATCTATTATTAGGAAGAATGGTGAATCATATCCATTCGCCAACCTCTCCGCAGCCTTATTATACGCCTTAATCAGGAAACCTGAAACCCATTTAACGGAACCACTCTCAATGGTTTCACCCCCGATTACATCTCTCCTAAACCAAAGGGAGTTAGCAGTCTTAATCATGTAACCGCCATCCCCGGAAACACTCCTAGCCAGTAACTCAGCTAACGTGGTCTTACCCATACCTGGTGGACCAACTAACATAACATTACCCAGTAATGCACTCACGATGAATCTACGTAATAACGCTTCATCAATACCATGCAATTTCCCCTTAATTTCACTTAATAACTCATTAATTAATTCCTTGTTAAACCCCCTAGATAATTTATTACTTTGAGGAAATTGCCTAAGTACTGTGAATTCCTCGTAGAATTTAATCATAGAGTTAGTCTCATTATCAGTTAATAGACCCTTTATTATCTTATTCCAAAATATATCAATTATATCTTTATCATCATAACAAATATTACCTCGGGGAATCAATTTTTCTCTACCCAATTCTTTTAATAATTTATTAATAATGAGCTTGTCTCCGGCATTTTTTAATTCATTTTCAACTGAGTCGTTATAATCTTCATACTTTATCAGTAGCTTACGAACCTCCTCATCAATCCACAGTATCCTAATTCTCCATCTAATCAGCCAATATCTATTCTCTTTCTCTTCCTCCCTCCAATACTTAAAGTTCCTATATACGTCAAAGTTTATATCAGTGATTAGACCAAAACCTACGTAGCCTGCATTATTTATGTAGAATAAGCCGATTAAGGGCTTAATATCATTAAGGTTCCTAATTGCTTTATTATCAGCTAATAATAATCCCTCTCTATATTTACTAACCAGTGCTCTAAAGGGAAGGCCGGTTGACTCATCAACTGAGGAAGAACTCTGCAAACTGGCTCCCCATAAAGTGTAGCCTTTTTCTCCTCGCATGGAATACTTAAATGACCAAAACCAATGCTCTGCACGACCTGGGAAAGTACATATATTGACTTCTTTCCTGTCTCTTAACCATTCAAGTAAGTCCTTTAAATTAGTTAATTTACTAAAGGGCTCCCTATAGGTTAACCAATCCCCATACACTATAATTAATGTTTATCTAATGCTTTAAAAGATGTCGCTAAAGGGGCTCATTAATGAGTCTCCTAGCCTTAATGTAGCCTTGATTTAAAAGGGACTAGAAGTATGCCGCGTATAGTTGCTATTCCTAGTATTTAAAACACATTAATGCGCTGGGGTGCTGTATTATTTTTCATAATGCTAACCTATGGTACTTATGGCTATTGCCTCACTTGAGGAAGCTTTAAATATGAATAATACACTTAATACCTTGTTGATTATGGAGAAGAGAACTGAGGGTAAGGGTGAGGTTAGGAGGAGTGAGGATGTTGAGAGGGAGGCCTTTGGTATTGATGCCCTTGATGATGCCCTTGAGGGTGGATTACCTAGGGGTACTTGGACTGTGGTCACTGGGGAGCCTGGTGTTGGGAAGAGTATACTATGCATGCACTTCGCCTACACTGGTTTAGAGGATGATGAACCAGTTATTTACGTTACCACGGAGACTAGTTTCCGTGACGTGGTTAGGCAGGCTAGGCAATTCAACATGGATCTCACTCAATTTAAACCAGTTAACCTGAGTGACGTGTTGAGTGGTAGGGTTAAGCCTGAGAACGCTAAACTAGTAGTTATTGACTTATTCGGCCTTTACAGGCAGTACCGTGAAATGGTTAAGGAGGCTGGGGAGGAGGGGCGTAGGCCCAGTAGGGCATTGAGCATTGAGGTTCTTGAGGGGGCTGTTAGGAAGGCTTATGAAGTGTTAGGCTTCAGTGAGGGTAAGGTTAGTGAACCCAGTAGGTTAATTATTGATTCCATGACGGCCTTCTGGGCTGATAAACCGGCTATGGCTAGGGCCTATAGTTATGCATTAAGGCAGAGCCTCTATAGAAGCAACATCACGGCACTACTGGTGAGTCAATACGCACCAACCACTGAAGCCAGCTTCGGCTTTGGGCTTGAGCACATTGCCGACGGTATAATACACATGTGGATGGATAAGGTGGAGCAGACTAAGACCATAAGGAGGTGGTTAATCATTAAGAAGATGAGGTTAACAAACCATGCAAAGGACGCATACCAAGTGGATATACAGCCGGGTAAAGGATTAATCCTCATTGAGGCCAATGAAACTCAATGAAGGGAACCTGAAAATAAAAAGACGCAGTGGCTGTGAGCATGGTTGACCACGTATGGTTAAGTTCCTGGTACTGGGCCTAGGATTCATAGCAACACACGTTGCAGAGGGGTTATCTAAAATCGGGCAGGTTACTGTAACATATAGGTCACTGAATGGTGTTAATGAGGTTTATGCAAAGGTACTAAGGGGTAGTGTTGAATTAACTAGGCTTAATCCACTTACTGATGAGGATGAGTTAAGGGGTTTAATTAAGAATTCCGACACAGTGATTAACCTAATTGGTGCATTGGGTAATGATGCCCAGCTCCTTAGGACAGTTCACGTAGTTATTCCTAGGCAGGTCGCCTCATTAATAGCTGAGTACTCACCCTCAACAATGCTGGTGCATGTTAGCGCATCCAATGTTATGGGGCCTATTGGTAAATTCATTAATGAGGAGCCTAAGCACTGTGAGGGGGCTAGGCCATCAACACCCTATGAGGAGACGAAGTGCCTTGGCGAACAGGTGGTTTACTCAATGTCCCAATCCGCTGGTTTCCCACTAGCCATAATTAGACCAACCCTAGTTTACGGTAAGTATAATGCTCACCCTCAATTCCTTCAAATATACAACATGGCTAAGAGGGGTATTGTACCTAGGATTAACGTTAAATTAATGGCCATCAGCGCCGTTAAGCTCACTGAGTTGATTGCTAGGCTGCATGAATTGAGGCCAAGGGGCCTTTACCTATACGCCACTGAGTGTGAACCAGTTGAGGTGACTAGGTTCTTTGAGGTTATGGTTAAGGCACTTGGGAGGAGGCCATTGAGGATACCGGTACCTAATGCCTTATTGAAGTTAGCATTACCAAGTGATATTAAGCCACTGTTCAAGTACGTTAATGTGGTTTACAGTTGCTTGAAGGCTAAGGAAATTGTGGGTGACTTAGGATTCATGGAGAGTGAGGTTTATGAGAATGCATTATTCATTAAACAGTATGAGGATTACATTACTGTGTAATTAATGGTCCTTAGGTGGATTGCTTAAGTATTACCACTCCCCTAGGATCCTTAACCCTAACTGCTAAGATTTCCCATAACCTAAACTCATGGTCACCATCCCCAGCACCTAAGTACACTAAGGCTGTATCCACCCCAACGGCTACATCAATTACTGACTGATGGGTTGAGGCAAGTATTGCTTCATCATCCCTTAACTGCGGTATTACTACAACATCCTTAATAAGGGATTTAACCCTAGTTAACTCCATGACACCGGTCCTCTCATTAACCATAAGCAACCTAGTATACCTACTAGGACTAGTGAAGAGTACGTAAGGCTCAGGCACGTAGTTTGCGTATAATGCATTAACGGCGCTTGAAACCTCATTAACTGCTGAACCAGGGGTGTCCCATGGTGATATCGCCATGGTTTTAACCTTAGGGTTACTTAATATACCGTTAAGTATCATTGAATCCTCTTCGTAGGTGAACCTGACCGCGGCTTGATCAATGGTAACTGAGTAAACCACCTCACCCCTGGCTCTAGCGTACTCAACCTGTCTCTGTTAAATTAGTGAATTTAATATAGCTAACCTAAGCGCCTCCCCAACTTCATAGAATTCCCTATCCCTAATTACTTCCACAGGATTTTTGAGAAACCATATTAATAAATCACGCTTATTAAATTTAAATTTCGCTATTGGGTAATCAACCCATGCTTCATCCTTTAAATTGCTTTAAAGGAGCATTAAGTTAATTTACTGCATTCAATATTTGAATCACTACTTAATAACCCCTCAAGCACTATGCCTATTCATGAGCATTGATTTAAGGGGTAAGGTCATTTTAATAACTGGCGTAACCCACGGTATCGGGGAGGCCACTGGTAGGTTATTAAGGCAATTGGGGGCTGTGGTTTACGGTGTTGGTAGGGATGAGGCTAAGGGTAGGTTACTTGAGTCTGAGGCTGGTGTAGTGTTTAGGAGGGTTGATTTATCGAAGAGGGGTGAGGTGCTTGACTTCATTAAGTGGTTTGAGTCCGAGGTTGGTACTATTCATGCATTGATTAATAATGCCTCAAGGAACTCAAGGTTCAGTATCCTTGACACAACCCTGGAGGAGTGGGATAGCATGATTGAGTTAAACTTAACCTCACCCTTCCTGCTTTCTCAAATGGCCGCTAGGCTAATGATTAAGAGGGGGATTAAGGGTAAGATAATTAATGTTGCGGCCATACAGGCGCACTTCCCCCTTGAATCATCATTCCCCTACGTAACCACTAAGGGTGGCTTAGTGGCAATGACTAGGAGTATGGCTGTTGATTTAGGTAAGTACGGTATACAGGTTATAACAGTAACCCCAGGGCCTGTTTACGTTAAGGGTGGGGAAGTACCCAGGAGTCTTGATGAGAATGCGGCAACGTTAATAGGTAGAATGGGTAGACCCATGGAGGTTGCCTGGTTAATAGCCTTCCTAGTATCAGACTTAAACACATTCATGACGGGCAACGAGATAATAATAGATGGTGGCAGGGTTATAAGTAGGAAACCGGACCCAAGGGAGGTAACCACCGGTGAGGTTTAAGTAAGCTGTTCAAGTATTAAACCCATACACCATGCTTAAAGTAATGCCCACCCAACGCAAAGCCTGTAATGAAGAATGATGCAATAGCATGCGGACTAAGCCTAGTCATAACAACTGGCTAATCCTAGTAGGGAATTGCAGTGATTAACTAAGTATATGCATTAATGCCCACAACAATAGGTAGGGCCAGTCACTGGGCTAGTAAGGTGTACGTAAGCATTATGGTTACTGGCATGGCTTTAAGGTAAATAACCTTAGATTACTTTAAACCAATGCCATCACACCTAGTTTACTTAAACTATTACCATTAACATAAATTATTTAAATCTAGCAGACTGAAAAACACCGTGGTTAGTGAGTTGCTTTTTACTGTTATTGGATTGTCTGTTACTGTGATTAGTGTACTTGGTGGTTCATTGTATTGGCTTGGCGGTAAGTTTAAGGAGATTGATTTAAGGTTTAAAGGCATTGATGAAAAATTTAATCAAATTAATGAGAGGTTTAATCAAATCAATGAGGGGCTTAAGACCATTAATGATAGGCTTAAGCAGGTTGATGAGAGGTTTAGGCAGGTAGATGAAAGATTCAATCAAATTGATGAGAGGTTCAGGCAGATTGATGATAGATTTAAACAGATTGATGAGAGATTTAGACAAATGGATGAAAGATTCAGGCAGATGGATAATAGATTTGGGCAAATAGATGAGAGATTTAAACAGATTGATGAAAGGTTTAGGCGTATTGATGAAAGATTCAGTGAGTTGAAGGGTTACATGGATGAGAAGTTTAAGGATGTTGACGCTAGGTTTAATCAATTAGGTAATAGGGTTGATAGGGTTGCTGAGGCCTTTGGGGATTACCAGGAGTTCTTCGTTGAGTTCCTAACCACTGAGGGTGTTATTAAGCGGGATAAGGCTGATATGGTTAGGAATGAGGCTAAGAGGATTATGAGGTTAATTAGGATTAACCCATTGAGTAGGGAGGAGTATGAGAGGCTTAAGGAGCTTCTCGATAAGGATGATTTAACTTATGATGAGGCCATTGAGTTGAGGGATTTGGCTAGGAAGATAATTAAGGAGTATGGTGAATACCCTGAGGCTTGGAAACTACACATATATGCATCAATAATGGTTGGTTTAGCCATGTTGAAGAAGGGCAGGGAGGGTGAGGGGAGGCAATCGTGATTTATGCCTACTTCCATAGGCTTCTGAAGTACGGCTCAATACATCTCCTGAAGATTAACCAGTAGATGTCGCTATTCGGCTTAAGCCTAATGTAGCTTAAGGGTGGTTTAAACCAGGGGAATACGCTGATTAATTGATCCAGGGTGAGTGGCTTAATGCATCTTCTTGGTTCTGAAACAATAATCATCATTCCCTCCCTATCCTCATCAACGTAATTCCAATCCCCCTCCCTTAAACCAAGGTCATTAAGCCCCTTGGCAATCCGCATTAACTCACTCCTCCTACCAATGTAAACCCTCTCAGCCTTGAAGAATCCCTCAATGGCCTTCCTGGGTGATGATAAGTAAAGAACCACAGTGTCCCCTGGGGTTACTGGGCCATTCACAAGTCTCCTTAACTCAGCCTTCTTCCTACCATCCAGTATTGCGTCGCCGAAGCCTGGCTTAATGGACATTAGGATTAACTCCATTTAAGTAGTACCCAGTAATATGCTTAAAACCCTAATGCCTAATTGTAGTTAAGTAATTTAAGCCCAGTGCGCAGCGTTGGATTAATGCCCATACTGTGCATAACCGGCTTACCTGGTTCAGGGAAGTCCACTGTGAGTGGTATATTGGCTGAAATGGGTTTTAGGGTTATTGTAATGGGTGATTACGTTAGGAGGGAGGCTGAGAAAATGGGGATTAGTAGTGGTGAGGCGGCCACTAGGCTTAGGTTAATGTATGGTTCAAGGATCATTGCAAGACTGGTGCTTGAGGATTTACGTAGGCTTAGTAATGGTAGGGTGGCTGTTGAGGGGCTTAGGAGTAGGGAGGAGTATGAGGCCTTTAGGGAGGAGTATGGGGAAGTTAAGTTAATATTCACTGTGGCTAGCCTAGGGGTTAGGTTTAGGAGATTAGCCAGTAGGGGTAGGCCTGATGACCCTAAGAGCATAATGGACTTAATGGCTAGGGATTACAGGGAGCTTGCCTTCGGGCTAGGGGACTTAATTGGCTTAGCCGATTACGTGATAGTTAATGAGGGGTTGAGTATGGAGGATTTAAGGAGTAGGGTGGCTTTAATAGTGAGGGAGGTTTACGGTGAGGCTTAATGCTGGGTGAAGTTGAGGTTGAGGTTTACGCTGAGGTTAAGCCCACTGAGAGTGAGGTTAAGGTTAAGAGGGCTGTCTTAAACATTATTGAGTTGGATGAATTAGAGGTTATTGATGTTAATGGGGTTAAGTACATCCACGGTAAGGCAAGGGGATTAAGCTACCTGAGTAGGATTAGGGATTTAATAAGGAGGGAGAGGATTAGGGATACTGCAAGGGATTTACTCAACCACAGTGTGGTTGGTGATGAGGTGGTTATTAATGTTAATAAGCAGGCGGCGTACGTTGGGGTACTATCCTTCGCCATGGGTGAGGTGGAGAGTCCCCTAGGCCCAATAACGATTCGCATCAAGTCAAGTAACCCACAGCAGTTAATAATGTGGTTAACCTCAGGTTAAGACTAGGGCACTGTATGGGTAAAACCAACGCCGTAGTATCATTAGCCGTGGCAGGCTTCACGGTATCATGGGCATCAATACTAATAATTTGGAGTGGGGTAAACCCCATTGCTGTATCCTTCTGGAGGACTACACTGGCTTCATTAGCCTTAACACCACTCATGATTAGGGACTTGAGGAGAAATGGCCTAAACATACCCCTTAGGCTAATTGCATTAAGTGGTCTTGCCTTAGCCATACACTTCATGACCTGGATAACATCACTATACTACACCACAGTAGCCATGAGCGTTACCATAGTCTCCACCTACTCAGTATTCACAATACCCATTACCATAGCCCTTGGGAGGAGGGTTAACGCATTAACAGTGATTGGGGCCTCCCTAGCCTTAACTGGTGTAGCAGCCATGATGTACTCATCCTACGGCTTAAACACAGGTAGCCTAATGGGTGATTTATTAGCCTTAGCTGGATCCATCTCTGGAGCATTCTACTTCACCATTGGTGAATTAGCCAGGGTTAAGGCATCAACCCCAGTTTACTCAACACTAGTCTACGCATCAGCAGCATTATTCACAGTACCCGCTGCGTTACTAATGGGGGTTAACTTAACCCTACCCAGCTTTAAGTCACTGGTTATGATTTCCTTAATAGTGGCTGGACCCATGTTGATGGGTCACACATTACTGAACTACTCCCTGAAATACCTCCCAGCCACCGCTGTGTCGACGGTAACCCTGGTTGAGCCAGTGGGTTCAACGGTGTTAGCTTACCTACTCCTACACCAGTCAGTGGGTTTAATTGAAGCGTTATCAATGACTGTGACTTTAATTGGGGTTTACTTATCGATAAGGGGTGGATTATGATTAGGCTCTTTAATGCTTGATTGAATGGGTTACATCCTTCTATGACCTGGATTGACCAACAGGTACCCTGAACTCCTCCCAACTAACCGGTAAATCCTCATTAGGCTTCAACTCACCCCTCTCCCTAAGTACCTGCCTAGCCAGTAACCAGAAGACTAGGGCTAGGCTATTCCTACCCTTATTATTGCAGGGTATCATTAAGTCAATGAACGTTGGGTCACTATCAGTGTCCACTAGGGCTATTACGGGTATTCCGGTTAATGACGCCTCGTTAATCGCCTGGAAGTCCGTCTTTGGGTCAGCGACCATGAGTAGGTCAATGTCAATGTGGTGGGTTAAGTAGGGGTTTGTTAATGTACCTGGGATTAACCTACCTGTGACTGGTAGGCAACCCACGAATTTACAGAACATTTGAATGGGCTTGAAGGCGTATGGCTTAGTGGAGTGAACCATGACCCTGGATGGTGGATACCTCGTAATCATCCTTGCAGCAATCCTAATCCTCTCATCAATCCTCTTCAAGTTAAATATCCTCAACCCATCAGGCCTAACACTGAAGATGAAGCCCCTCTCCTGCAGGTAATTATTAGAGACCCTGGCCCCAAGCCTAACCGCAGCAGCCATATACCTCTCCACAGGCACTAAATACTCCTCCCCCTGCTCAGGTTGCTTAGTTTCATTACTCATTAAGAACCCAAGTACCGGCTTTATTTAAATTTTAGCGTAATGAGGCATTAATTCAAAATCCAGAATCAATATTGAGTAGAGGGATGGAAAAGAAAAAAGAATTTAATAAAAGATTTTAAGATTCACCATTTAAATTTTAAGGCC